>CAJXTK010000104.1 GCA_913061115.1 uncultured Haliea sp. | reverse complement strand
CGAGATCATGCCTAGTCTCGTGGGCTCGGAGATGTGTATAAGAGACAGCCCATATGACACGAAAATTTCTCACCCTGATACTAGCTTTTACTGCCGCCAGCGCCAGCGCCATCGACTTACCGTGGCAACACTCTACGATCAGTGAAACACCAGAGTACTGCAAAGGTTTTGTGACTGGCGGGCTGGCTTCACAGGAAGTGGCCGGCGCATTCAGAATCGATCTTTGGCTGGCCTGGAACTACGTCATCAGATCAGGCGCGCTGAACTATCATGCGGCCAAAAATGAATATCAGTCAGGCCGGGACCAGTTCCAAAATACGCAGGGCACTGCAATCGCCCAATCAGTCGTTCAACAGGCGGATGGAGAATGCGGCCTAGGGAGAACGGGGCACCAGATTACAGGCTGGTAAATTCGCGCTCGGGTCTCATCCGCGACTACTATAGATCGGAATGGGCGAAAGCTCAGCGTAGTAGCCTTCCAATTCCTCGATACTAATGGCTTGTTGCTCCTGCTTTATATAGTCCTCACTGGGTGAGCGCCACAATGCTGTCTTGAGCCCGTTGAATGTCAAACACTGGCTATTAAACCGCTCGGCAGCGTCACTTGCTAACCATACAAGTCCCATAGCAACGTCTTCGGGCTCGCCAAAGCCCAACTCCAACGCCGTCGCATCTGACTTGTCAATCAGCGGCTGGGTCATGTCCGTTCGAGCCACAGGCCACATGGCATTACAGCGGATATTGTAACGTCCCAGCTCCTTGGCAGCCGTGTACATCATACCCATCAGTCCAGCCTTAGCAGCAGCGTAGTTGGTCTGGCCAAAATTTCCCACCAGACCAGAAGCCGAGGTGATCTGTATGATGTGGCCGCTCCCCTGTGCCTTCATTGCGACCGCGGCGCTGCGAGTACACAGGAAGGGGCCGCGTAAATTAACCGCAATCACCTCGTCAAAGTCCTCATCACTCATTTTCATCAAAGTGCGGTCGCGAACAATCCCTGCGTTGTTAACCATGACATCGATGCCACCAAATTTATCCACGCAGGTATCTACCAATGCGTTACAAACCTCAGTTTCAGCGACTGACCCCACCACTGCATGGACAGCGACACCAAAGTCAGCGACTTCACGTGCTACATCAGCCAGCGCCTCTTCATTGGTGCCATTAACAATCAGGGAGGCGCCCTCGGCAGCACACGCTAAGGCAAAATGTCGCCCCAAACTGCGAGACGAGCCCGTTATCACAATTCGCTTGCCTTTCAGTCTGTCCATAGCGTTATTTCTCCCATTGCCCTACAAAACTCAATTCCAAGGTTGTGCTCCAGCGTCTCTGCAATAAAACCGAGAGCTTTTTAATGCCTAAAGAATGGTATCGATCTCCGTATTCTTATGACGACTAATTGATCGTATACTGCTTTTAACCATTAATCATTACCGAGGGCAGAAGAACAATGAGTGTCCCAAGAATTTTCTACCTGTCGCTAACGCTAGCGGGTTTGATCATACCCTGGTATTACAATCTCCAGTTTATCGACCAATCCGATGGCACCTTCTCCATCGCTGAATTTATCGCAGCCAGCTCATCCAATGCTGCATCACAATCGCTGAGCTCAGACCTGGCGATCGCTTGCATAGCAGGACTCCTGTGGATATTCTTCGAGTCAAGACGACTGGGGATGCGCTTTTTCTGGGTTTATATCGTCCTAACATTTTCTGTTGCCTACGCCTTCGCTTTTCCCTTGTTCCTATTCATTCGCCAAGGGAAACTGGAAACAATTCAGCAGCAACAAGAATAGAATCCTAGCGGCTGTTGATCAGTATAGTTGAGTAGGACTAGCTTGGAGTTAGCCCTATTACCACCAAAGGACAGGAGCGGCAGACATGCCAGAGCCCAAAGTAAAACGAGTGCTGATAGCTGGGGCAACCGGTTATCTCGGCAAATACGCGGTAAAGGCCTTCAATGAGCGGGGCTATTGGGTGCGAGTGCTGACGCGCAGCAAGGAAAGACTGTTCGAGCCAGGTCCGTTTACTGCCCCGGCGCTAGAAGCTGAAGACATCGATGATATTTTTGTGGGTGAAATTGCACAACCCGATACTCTTGCCGGCCTGATGGACGGTATCGACATTGTCTATTCTTCTGTGGGTATTTCCCGACAACGTGACGGCCTGACTTTTGAGCAAGTGGATTACCAGTGCAATCGAAATCTGATGGATCTTTGCCAGAGTTCAAATGTCAATCAGTTCGTCTATGTCTCCATGCAAGGGGCTGACAATATTATGGATCTGGCCATCACCCAGGCGCATGAGCGTGTTGTCTCTGACCTCAGGCAATCAGGTCTGAATTACCGTATTGTCAGACCCTGCGGTTATTTTTCAGATATGGGTGTGCTCTACGACATGGCGGCCAAGGGTCGGTCATTTTTAGTCGGGCCAGGCCACAACAAAATGAATCCAATACATGGCCGCGATCTTGCAGAGGTCTGCGTGGATACCGCCGAGGGCGACGAAGTAGAAGTTGAAGCGGGCGGTCCTGACATTATGACGCAACGTGAAGCGGCGGAACTGGCGTTTGAGGTGGCGGGAAAACCCATAAAGATCACGGTCATTCCAATGTGGCTTGCCAGGGGACTGGTGAAACTTATCGCGCTTCTTTCGACACAATTTGGCGACCTAGCCAACTTCATCGTCACTGCTGGTGAGATGGATGGCGTAGGACCAAAGCGCGGGACGACGACACTTAGGCACTATTTCGAATCACTGCACGCCGCTAACAGCAAAAATCGCTAGCGTATACGGTTCGGTTGCGCGCAGACTCAGACTGCACTCGTCCAGATAACTGGCGAATACAGTTATTCGGGCAGCGCGAATGCAACATACGAACTACCACTGGACTGGCCCAGCTTACCGCCGCCTGCGGCCACAACCAGGTACTGGCGACCGTCAACAGCATAGGTTATCGGTGTAGCGAAACCCGCTGCGGGCAACCGAGCTTGCCACAGTAATTTGCCACTATGCTTGTTGTAGGCTTTTAGCATCTGATCAGGTGTTGCAGCGATAAACAGCAGGTCGCCGGCAGTGACTATCGGTCCACCGTAATTTTCCGAACCATATCCCGACTCACCCTGCGCCAGTAACTCCGGGTAATCCCCCAGAGGGATTCGCCAGAGGATATCAGCGTGCTTCAGATCAATGGCGGTCAAAGTGCCCCACGGTGGTTTTGAAGCCGGCAAGCCCTCAGGGTCTGTCAGCTTTTGAAAGCCTGCATTGAGGTAAGCCATTTCAGCCTGCGGACTGCCAGCCTCTTGAATATCCAGTTCTTCCTTTCCATCGGCGGTATACACGTATGCAACAATAGCGGCCTTCGCATACCAAGGTATTTGCGGAAATGCTGGCATGCGGCCACGGCCTTTGGCAACGATATTATAGGCCTCCAGCGGAGACAGCCGATCGGATAAATCTAACAAAGCCGGAACGGACACACCATCACCACGCATGTCAGCGCCGTGGCAGCCGGCGCACAAAGAGAGATAGCCAAGCTGCGGACCTAACCCCAGTTCTTTCGACACCGGCGTCAGCTGCAACAGGTAAGGCACCTCATTGCTATTGATGTAAAGGCGCTGCTCGCTTTCGTCATAGGCTGCGCCACCCCATTCGGCGCCGCCGTCCATCCCGGGATACAACACCATGCCATTCGTGCTGGGCGCAATGAAAGGGTTACCCTGATCCAAGCCATCTATGCGCTGCCTAACGGCCTCACCCATTGCCAAATTTCTATCGGTTATAACAAACTGTTGTGCTGCAAACGGCGGTGGCTGAAGCGGTAATGGCTGGCTCACAGCCGGTCTTTCTCCCGGCACACCATTACCTACCACAGGCACCTCGTGCAGCGGGAACAGTGGCTCCCCTGTCTCGCGATGAAACACAAAAAAGTGTCCGGTCTTGGTTGCCTGGGCCACCGCGGGGATTATTTCCCCATCGCGCTCAATAGTGACTAAATTGGGTGGCGAGGGCAGATCCCTATCCCAAAGATCATGGCGCACAAACTGGTAGTGCCATACTCGCTCTCCGGTATTTGCGTTCAGAGCAATCAATGAGTTGGCAAACAAATTATCGCCATGACGATCGTCACCATAGAAATCAAAAGAAGGGGAACCTGTTGGAACAAATGCCAGACCCCGATCCTCATCAATAGCGATGCCGGCCCAGGAATTGGCGCCTCCGGCTGTATCTAGACTCTCGGCAGGCCAGCTGTCAGCACCATATTCACCACGCTGGGGAATAGTGTGGAAGACCCAGCGCAGCTCTCCAGTCAAAACGTCAAAAGCCCTAATGTGTCCAGGCGCGGCGCCCTTAAACTCGTTTACCCGTGAGCCAATTATCAGTAGGTTCTTATAAACGCTTCCGGGTGTCGTTGCGTTAATGGCCTCATCTGAAAATCGCGTGGATAACCCTTCATGCAAATCAACCTTCCCGTCATTGCCAAATGCAAGGATAGGCTTCCCGGTTCGGGCATTAATAGCATAGAGGAAAGAACCCGCAGTAAAGAGAATACGCGGCACTCCCTCGGGCGCAGCGGTGGCGTCATCAGAGTAGCCCTCCCAATAAGCAACTCCGCGATTAGGGTTGGGCAACAGTCCGAAATCGCTGGATGGATTAAAACGCCATAGCTCTTCCCCTGTGGCAGCGTTCAAGGCGAAGAGATGAAGCAGTGGTGAGGTACAATACAGAATCCCCTCAACCACAATGGCGCTGCATTGCATCTGCGTTGCACCATTTTCCGATGCCCCGCCCGCATCATAGCGCCACACTTCCTGCAGCCGACTGACGTTTGATGTGTCAATCTGAGCCAGTGTAGAGTAGTGGCTAAAGCCCTTGTCGCCAAGGTAGGAGCGCCACTCCTGATCAGGGGGAGTTTCTGATATTGGCCTGTGATCGTATAGGCGCGACTCATCATCCTGCTGGCAACCAAGGAGTCCAAGACCGAATAACACACAGAACGGGAAAAAACGCCTGCGAACTGCGGTGAAAACAGGAGATCTAATGGTGAAAGCCATTTTTTTAGGCGCCATCAAAGTAATAGACCGCCACACTATACACTGACAAAACCTGCCAACTCTATCTGGAGAAAATAACATCATCACGGTTTATGTGCTTATACGCAGCCCCGATGGCCAAATATGTATTGCCGCTGACTCGCTGCTCCCATTAGACGGGTAGCGTTTGCCCGGCGTCCTATTCATGTGCTGACATCTGCGGTCAATCTTCAGATGGGGTATGCTGGCCCTAACATGGCAGCGGCACTCAAACGCACATAACCTGTAAACTCTGAGCGAGGATAACGATGTCTGGATTTGCCGAATACGACAATTTCGATGGTCTCGGCCTGGGCGAGCTAGTGCGCAATGGTGACATCAGCGCTGCTGACTTGTTAGACGAAGCCATAGACCGCACCGAGCGAGTCAATGGCGAACTCAATGTGGTTATAGACAAACTCTACGAAGAGGCCCGTGGCGCGATTGCCTCAGGCTTACCCAAGGGGCCATTCTGTGGGGTACCCTTCTTGCTGAAGGATTTGCATCTGCTTATGGAGGGCGCAGTGACGTCCAATGGCAGTGCCATGTGGCGAGGCGCGGTGGCCGATCACGATAGCACTCTGGTAACACGCTATCGGCAGGCTGGGGTCGTTGTTTTTGGCAAAACCAACTCCCCGGAACTGGGTTTAAACCCCGTCACTGAGCCGCGCGAATACGGCCCCAGCCGCAACCCGTGGAATACCGATAAAACCCCCGGGGGATCCAGTGGTGGCGCTGCGGCCGCAGTAGCAGCGGGAATTTTGCCTGTCGCTCACGCCTCAGACGGAGGCGGATCGATCCGCATACCGGCCTCCTGTTGCGGTCTGGTGGGGCTGAAGCCTAGCAGGGGCCGCATACCGTTTGGGCCCGATAAAGCCGAAGGTTGGGCAGGCCAGTCAACCAGTCATGTCGTGAGTCGCAGTGTGCGTGATACTGCCGCGATGCTAGATGCCACGGCTGGGGCTGAGACAGGAGAACCCTACAGCGCACCACTGCAGGGTAGCCGCTTTCTGGACGCTGCCTTACTCGAGCCTGGCCCTTTGCGCATCGCCTTTAGCCGAGAGAAGTGGGGGCAGGGCGATTATCAAGACGAGGCCATCGACGGGCTCGAGCAGACCGCGGCCCTGCTAGAAGGCCTCGGACACCGCGTGGTAGAGGCGCGCCCTGACTTTGATGGCGAGGCCGTTGGCTCTGCAATGTTTACCATTATTTGCGTGAATACCGCACTGGCTGTGCGACAACGGGCAAAAGACGTTGGCTGCACCATCGACGAACTCGAGATGGAAGACGGCACCCGTCTGACAATGGCAATGGGCGACGCCATCACCGCAGCAGACTACGCTGAGGCGATTCAAACGAACCAAACAATAGGTCGGTTAATGGGGCAGTTCCACCTACAGCACGATGTGCTGCTGGCCCCCACGCTATCTAGTCCGCCAGTAGCGGTAGGCTTTATCAGTGAAGCGCCGCCTGAAGAGTATGGAAGTAGGTTATTCAGCTATATGGGGGATAATGGCATTTATAATCAGACCGGCCAACCTTCCATTTCCCTACCCTTGCACTGGAACGCAGAAGGGCTGCCCATGGGGATGATGTTCTCTGCGGCCTACGGCAACGATGCTCTGCTGTTACAGCTGGCAGGCCAACTAGAAAAAGCCAAGCCTTGGTGGGATAACTGGGCGCCTCTGCACGCAGGTATACGGTTTTAAAAGCCTCTTTCGTCAGGCAGCATTACAGGCCTGCAAACGCCATACCCTGAACGATAAATATCTCAACCGGTAGGCCAGAAAATTCACCAGGTTCATTCTGGCTCATCACAACACCGACCAACCCGGTCTCAGGACTGATAAAAAACGTCGTACCGTAGTAGCCTGACCACCAAAAATCCCCGGTACGGTCAGGCATAATAGTCTCGTCTTCGTCTGCTACTACTGCCATGCCCAGGCCCCAACCCAGACCCTTAATATCCTCCGCCGCCAGCACACCATCTTGGATATGTAAGCGGCGCATATTATCCACCGTTGCTTCTTTCAGTATGCGCACACCCTGATATTCTCCACCGTTCCACAGCATCAGTGCAAAGCGCATGTAATCTGCAGCGGTTGACACCATTCCTCCTCCACCGGGCGTCCAGCCTGTATCATAGGGCAAAGGCGCTTTGATGAGTTCACCCGCTTTATCTTGTGTGTAAACCGTTGCGAAGACGTCGCGGTCAGAAGCCGGAGGCAAATAGCCGGTATCTTTCATACCCAAAGGCTGCAAGATGCGCGCCTGCATAAACGCGCTGATACTATCGCCACTGATCACTTCGATTACCCGTGCCAGCACATCAAGTGAAAAGCCATAACGCCAGCGAGTCCCTGGCTCTTCAAGCAGCGGCAGCTGCGCAAGCAGTGTCACGCGATCTGACAGTTCGCCTGAAGGCTGATCATAGATCCCCTTCTGGTCCCAGTAGGCAACCAGAGCTGAGTCTTTATTCCTCCCCGGACCAATACCCGAAGAAAACGTTAGAAGGTGGCGCACGGTAAGCACAGCGCTAGTGGGCCGTGAGGGAAAGGCGCCATCGGCATTAGGCGTATCGCTGGTGGCAACCCGCAGCGCTGCAAACTCAGGCAGATAATCGGCCACTGGATCGTCAAGCCCCAGCTTGCCTTCCTGAACCAAAATCATCGCGGCAACCGCCGTGATGGGTTTGGTCATTGAAGCGATCCGCACCGGGGTATCGACCGTCATCGGCTGCCTCGACGCGATATCTTTCCAGCCTGCAGCATTACTGTAAACGACCACGCCATCGCGAGCGAACATCGCTATTGAACCTGAGTGAGATCCACTCCAGGCGGAAAAGCGCATGTAGGCATCAATGGCCGCACGACTCCACCAGGCAAGATTTTCAGATGCCGCCAGACCATCGCTTGCAGGAGCAACGTCAAGCTTACTGGACTTACCGCTGCAGCCGCAGATCAATATCGTCGCAGTCATTAGCGTCAGACATATTTTCTTCATTGAGTTATCCCTCAGTGTGGGCATCGAAATTCACAAGCAATATAAGGATTCAATGTTAAGCGGCTGCGATATCGACTCATCTCGTTACGCCGCAATATTCTTCGGACTGTTATTTGCTTTTTCTGCAGTCATTAAAGGCTAGTCCAGCCACCGTGAAATCCATGGGGAATATGGTTTTTAAGGGGCACCGTTGCTATTGGTTCCGACAATGTCTCCGCGTCAAGAATAACTAATTCAGACAGTTCGGTGCTGGCATCATAAACCGCTGTCAAAAGATAACCTTGGTGTTCCGGAGAATCCGGGGTGCGGGGCACAAAAATAGGCTCTGACACGTACCGCCCCGCCCCGCTATCAAATACCTTGACGCTGCCATTCTCAAGATCGATTCGCTGCAGCGCATTATAAAAGCCTGGCGTCTTGTTCTGGCAAATGGCAGCGGTGTAAATAAACCGTGATTTTGTCCCTGTTTTGCGCCAATCCCATTGAGGGAATTCGCAGGGCAGCTCATTGGGCAACTCTTCAGTCTGCACAGCGCCGGTGATCATATTGAAACGATAACGCTGCATTTTTCCGCTGGCAGGAAAAGGCTGATGAAAAATATCGCGGAACTGCGCCTTGCCCTGCTCTCCCTGTTCGTCGTTCAACTGCAGCACATCGACAAACAGCTCGCCATTTTCTTCCCAACAATTAGAGCAATGCGCAAAGGCAAATGGATCGACCTCAAACGTGCGAACCAAACTAAAATCGTCGAGCAAAACGACATACACTTTCATTCCCAGTTCGGGTTGGTAGTCCATGTTTTGATCAATTGTGTCGCGCGCGAGAATGACATTAAGCGGGCTTTTAAAAGACACCGGCATGACCATGACGACCAGATAGTTTTCAGTCATCGCGTTGTCGTGGCAGAAGGCCATACGATCAACCTTAACCTTACCGCGCTTCACCATGCGACCGCTCGGCGACACGCGGAAAAGATTCATTTGTGGTCCAGTGATACCCGCTGCCATACCAAAGTTGATGTAATCGCCAGTGCGCGGATGAATTTTACCGTGCGCGCTATACGTGTCGCGCGTTCTTAGAACGCCATCAAAATCCTCCTCGCCAATTGTCTCAAGGGTGTCCAGGTCTAGGCGCCAAGGCCTCCCTCCCTCGAACAGGCTAAGCAGTTTTCCGCCATGATAGACGATACTGGTATTGGCACAATTGGCCGGCATATGAAGATTTTTGAAAAAGCCACCCGGAGCATTGTGGCCGAAGCTTCTGTAGAGGACGCGTTGAGCGGCAGTTTCATCTAAATACTTGGGCGTTTTTACAAAGCTGCTGCGGTAATGTACCTGTCCGTCCTCAATGCGAAAACTACTGACCGCACCGTCGCCATCGAACCAGTGACCGAAGGGCTTGCCGGCTAATTCATTTCTGGCCGGGCCAATGCGAAAAAAACGTCCTTTAAGGTTCTCAGGTATCGTGCCGCGAATGTCTTGCGCAGCGATGCTATAAGACAAATTATCCTGCATGGTCCGAAATCCAGAACAGTGCGCAGTGAGCGGGTCTTCCCAGGTCATCTGTTGTTGCCTCGGGCTAATGAGTCGCCTCACTATACTCTCAAAGTCTCCGCATAGACTACGGACAACAAGGGGCGATAATGAAGGTTTGTTTTCTATTATCGTGCCCCTCCCAGCCCTGATCACCCGGCTTTGCCGACGACACTGCTGATCTCGGGCGCATAACGGACCTTTTCACTAGCGTAATGTGCGCTTTCGAGGTGTCGTGTCGTGTCGTGTCGTAGTAGAGGACTGTCTCTTATACACATCTGACGCTGCCGACGAATAGAGAGG
>CAJXTK010000103.1 GCA_913061115.1 uncultured Haliea sp. | reverse complement strand
CGAGATCATGCCTAGTCTCGTGGGCTCGGAGATGTGTATAAGAGACAGGGTTCTACTATTTCCCTCAACCCCCAAGGAATGCTTTGACTTTGGTGCATTGTCGTTTGACCTGGCAGAACGTCTGCAAACGCCCATTATCCTGATGACGGATTTGGATCTTGGTATGAACGATAATATGTCAGCACCCCTAGCCTGGGATGATGCGAGAAAATATGATCGTGGAAAAGTGATGACGGCTGAACAGTTGGAAGACGGCATGGAGTTCGGCCGCTATCTAGACGTCGATGGGGATGCTATTTGCTATCGCACGTATCCCGGCACTCACCCTACTAAAGGTGCCTTCTTTACGCGAGGTACTTCTCGCAATGAGTATGCTGTCTACACGGAGAAAGGCGAAGAGTACGAGGCAAATATGTTACGCCTGTTACGCAAGTGGGACACGATCAATGAACATGTCCCAGCGCCGATTACTGTCGATTGTGGCAGAGAAACTGATACAGCTGTGCTGTATTTTGGTACCAGTGAAGAGTCCAGCCTAGAAGCACTTGACTATTTAGCGGCCGAAGGTATCTACCTCAATGCCATGCGAGTGAGAGCTTTTCCGTTCAACTATGAAGTTCAAGAGTACATTGAGCGGCACAAAGAAGTTTTTGTAGTCGAGCAGAACCGGGACGCCCAGTTGCGCACATTGTTGATGGCTGAATTCGAGTTTGGGCCTGACAAATTGAAGTCCGTACTGTGTTTTGACGGCACACCGATTAGTGCGCGCAATATAGGCAAGCAAATCAAAAAGCATCTTAAGAGTGATAATGTTTTACCTTTGCATCGCAATATTACGTGGGTTCGAGCAGGAGAATCTTTATGAGTTATCAGGTCCCTAAATTCCGTCATCCAGATTTGCCGCTGAATGATTTGGGTTATACCAAAGCTGATTATGAGGGGACTATCTCCACGCTTTGCGCAGGGTGTGGCCATGACTCTATTAGCGGGTCCATTGTAAGGGCCTGCCATGAACTCTCCATTGAGCCGCACAAAATAGCAAAGCTGTCGGGTATCGGATGCTCGTCCAAGACGCCAGCTTACTTCTTGGGAAAATCACATGGCTTTAACTCCGTTCACGGCCGTATGCCGTCAGTGGTAACGGGCGCAGCTTTGGCTAACCGAGATCTTGTGTATCTGGGTGTATCCGGGGATGGTGATACAGCTTCCATCGGCATGGGACAATTTGCCCACGTGGCGAGGCGTAACCTCAACATGGTCTACATTGTGATGAATAATGGCTGCTACGGACTGACCAAGGGGCAGGATTCAGCGACGGCTGATAGGGGTTCTGCCAGTAAAAAGGGTGACCCCAATATTTACAGTGCTATTGATTTGTGTGGTACCGCGCTGCAAATGGGCGCGACCTTTGTCGCGCGCAGTTTTTCTGGCGACAAAGAGCAACTATTGCCCTTGATTAAGGCCGCTATGTCGCACCGAGGGTTTGCCATTATCGACGTCATTTCACCCTGCGTCACGTTCAACAATAATCCGCAGTCGACCAAAAGCTACGAGTTCGTGCGTGAGCATTCTGAAGCGACGGGAACCATTGATTTTGTTCCCATGCACAAAGAAATTACCGCTCAATACCAGCCCGGTTCGAGTCATGAAGTGACTATGCATGATGGGTCTTCGCTGCGTCTTTACAAAGCTGACGAGTCACTTAATCCGTTTGATCGACGTTCGGCGATCACCGCGCTGGAAGATCATCGCTATTCGGGCAGTATTTTAACCGGCCTCATCTATATTAATGAAGACTCGCGCGATCTGCACGAAGTACTAGAGACCTCACAGAAGCCATTGAACCAACTCGACGAAACTGATTTGTGCCCTGGAAATAAAATGCTGATGAATATTAACGCCAGTCTGCGCTAGGGCTGGCTCTATATTGTAGGCATAAGAAGCTTTTTACCCATATTTATGCATATTTTGTTGCGATACCGGGTATTGTCAACTAATTGTCACAATTACATCATTTAATTACGCTCAGACTTCATAGAGAGGGTATTTAAGGCGATGAGCACACAAACACTGTTGATTGTCGATGACGAGCCGGCAATTCGAGACATGTTGCGTATGGCGCTGGAGGCAGCCGATTTCCGGTGTATCGAAGCCGAAGACATACAAGAAGCTTACAGGCTTGTTGTTGATGAGCGTCCCTCGTTAGTGCTTTTGGACTGGATGTTGCCTGGCGGTAGTGGTCTGGAGCTAATGCGCCGGCTCAAGCGAGAGGATCTCACCCGGACAATGCCGATCATCATGCTCACCGCCAAGACCGCGGAAGATAATGTCATACAGGGGCTGGAGGTTGGCGCTGACGACTATATTAGCAAGCCTTTCGCGCCGCGAGAATTGATAGCTCGAATCAGGGCGCTGTTACGACGGGCCAGCGGTGCCGGAGAGGGAGAAAAAATTCAATTCGCTGAGTTGCTGTTGGACGGTGTGAGCAAACGTGTATTTATCAAGGGGCAGCCAGTGGTCATCGGGCCAACCGAGTTTAAACTGTTACAATTCTTTATGTCGAATCCAGAACGGGCCTACTCACGCAGTCAACTACTGGATCAGGTGTGGGGCGCCAACGTTTATGTGGAGGAGCGCACGGTTGATGTGCACATACGACGACTTCGCGTGGCCCTGCAAGTTCCGCAGGGCGATAACAGCAACATGATCCAGACTGTGCGAGGGACCGGGTATCGCTTTTCAGCACAAGATTATTCGTAGTGGAGGTCTATAACACAGTATGACTTGGTTTGCCGCTACGAGCAGAACGCTATTACTGATCATAGTCTCGGCCTGCGTGGGCGCTCTTTACGGGTACCCGCAAGAGGCCGTCATTCTGGTTCTGTTGGGAATTTCCGGCTTCTCGTTTTATCAGATACGACGTGTACAATTGTGGTTACAGACGCCTGAAAAGATGCCACCCGATGCTTATGGCGCGTGGGGAGACATTCTCTCCCGTATGTACTTCCTTCAGCGGGGTAGTCTAGAAGCGCAGGCTCAACTGCAGGATACAGTGGAGTACCTGCAGGACTCATTTGCAGCGATGCGAGACGGCGTTGTGATGGTAGACGCCAATGGTTGCATCAAATGGTTAAACCGTTCTTTAGAACCTTTGTTGGGTTTGCGTTCTCCAGAGGATACAGGACAACCGCTCACTAACCTGGTGCGAGCCCCCGAGTTTAATCGCTATTTTCTGGCCATGGACTATTCAACCCCCTTACAATATTTGGCAATTGGGGGTGAAAAGCCATTATATCTGCGTGTAGAAGTCACACCCTTTGGTAAAGCAGAGCGTCTTCTGTTTGTTCGAGATGTGAGTAGTGCTGTGCTTATGGAGAAGATGCGCCGCGAATTTGTTGCAAATGTGTCACATGAATTGCGTACTCCGCTGACGGTGATCAGTGGCTACTTGGGTACACTTTTAATGGATACTAAAGCGTTTCCAGAGCGTTATGTGAAGGCCCTTACACAAATGGGGCAACAAGCAGAGCGGATGGAGAGTTTACTGAAGGATCTACTGTGGTTGTCCCGGATTGAAAGTGAACAGTACAATAGTGCTCACGACGCGATAGATGTCCAAGGCTTATTCCATGAGCTGCGAGATGACTTGGCAGAATCGCATCCTAATTCGGTCCTCGTGCTAGAGATTTCAACTGATGAAACAATTTTTGGTGATTACCGCCAGCTGTATAGTGCCGTTTCGAATTTGGCGATTAATGCTATCAAGTACAGTCCTGAAGGTAATCCTGTGACTCTAAGTTGGACCTTGCAGGGAGACGACTTGTGTGTGCAGGTTCGTGACCGAGGGCTTGGTATCGATTCATCTCATATTCCCCGGCTAACCGAGCGTTTTTACAGAGTAGATGACAGTCGAAACTCCGCAACAGGTGGTACCGGCTTGGGGCTTGCGATAGTTAAGCATGTCGCAGCAGCGAACGATGGTCAGTTAAAGATTGAGAGTAAATTGGGTGAAGGCAGCACATTCACGCTAATATTTCCAGCAAGAGGCTAATGTCATGTTGAAACAAGAAGGTTATGGGCAACATATTTCTGGGCAGTTCAATGCAGAGTTGGAATCTCTTCGTAACCAGCTGTTGGCGATGGGTGGACAAGTTGAGCAGCAGCTGACGACGGCTCTAGATGCCCTCATGAAATTGGATAGTGGTGTCGCCGAGTCGATAGTCCGTAACGATGCCGAAATTAATCAGATGGAAATGACAATAGACGATGAGTGCGCAACCATCATCGCGAGGCGGCAACCGACGGCGAGCGATCTTCGACTTGTGATCACAATTATCAAGGTAAACAGAGATTTAGAGCGTATTGGAGATGAGGCGGCGAAAGTGGCTAGACAGGCGGTGCAGCTTTCAGAGGGTGGGATGTCGCCCAGTAGCTTCGTCGAGATCCGGCACATCGGTGCTCTCGTGGGGGTCCTGTTAAGGCAGTCGCTAGATGCTTTTGCGCGTTTGGATGTCACTAAAGCGATAGAAGTGGTCAGGGGAGATGCGGAAGTCGACAAGGAATATGGCAGCGCCATGCGCAGTTTGGTCACTTTTATGGTGGAAGACCCTCGAAATATTGGCGCAATTCTCAACGAGATGTGGGCCTTGCGCAGTCTCGAGCGGATAGGAGACCACGCCTGCAATATCGCTGAGCATGTGGTTTATTTGGTCAAGGGCCTCGATGTCAGGCACGGCCGCTTGAGTGAACTCGGTGAAGAGGCGTTGGATATTTAGCTACCGCGATATTACAGGGATAAGGCGTTATTAGAGAGAATCTGAGCCACTGTCACAGTAATGTAACGTGGCGAACCTAGACTGAGTCTGTTGCTTCGAGAGCACACATTGCGATATCACTTATTATGAGGGAGCTTTAAGTCCATGAAAAATTGTCTGATCGGAGCAGTTGTGGCGTTCGCCACGTTCGGTAGCATTCATTCAGTGCAGGCGGCGAGTCGTGATAGCGTCAGTATTGTAGGGTCATCCACTGTCTATCCCTTTGCTACGGTGGTGGCTGAACGGTTTGGTCGTTCTACAGATTTCAAAACTCCCACAATCGAATCGACCGGCACCGGAGGTGGACTTAAACTCTTTTGCAGTGGGCTTGGTACCAACACACCGGACATCACTAATGCCTCTCGTCGCATCAAAATGAGTGAGTATGACAACTGCCAGACCAATGGCGTGACTGACATTGTTGAAGTGTTGGTTGGTTACGATGGCATCGCTATCGCTAGCTCCACTGAGTCGGCGCAGCTCGAGATTAGTCTCAACGATGTCTATCTTGCTTTGGCCAAGGATGTACCGGATGCCGACGGCAAGCTTGTCGCGAATCCGAACATCACATGGAAAGATGTGAATCCACTCTTGCCACCCACGAAGATTGAAGTGCTCGGGCCACCGCCCACGTCTGGTACTAGAGATGCTTTTGTGGAGCTCGCGATGGCCGGTGGCGCTAAGGGTGTTCCCGACTTGAAGGAACTGTCTGGGCTAGGTGCGGACCAGGTTGATGAAATCAAGGCAATGATGGTGAAACTAGGTGTGCCATTAGGGGTTTACGAAGCATTGGCTGAGCGAAAAGGCAAGGCACCGAAAGGTAAAGATGTATTTACCACGTTGGCGTACGCGATCCGTGAGGATGGGGCTTTTATTGAAGCGGGTGAAAACGATAATTTGATCGTACAGAAATTGCAGGCCAACCCCGATGCAGTCGGTATATTCGGCTTTAGTTTCCTTGACGAGAACCGTGACAAGGTCCAAGGTGCCATTGTCGATGGTGTTGTACCCACATTCGATTCTATTGCTGGCGGTGAATATCCTGTGTCACGCCCATTGTACTTTTATATTAAAGGGGCCCACGTTGGAAAAATTCCTGGCATTCAGGAGTACGCGATCGAGTTTACGTCGTTAAAGGCGATGGGAGAAGATGGTTATTTGCCTGAGAGGGGGTTGATCCCCTTAAGTGGTGCAGAGTTCATACAGATTCAGGACGATGTCAAGACTCTCAAGCGCCTTGAATTACAGTAGCTAAGCATCCCAGTATTCATTCAAGCAGATAGCGTATGTCAGGGTGTCTGTCGCAGCATTGTTATTGTGAAAACAATGCGTCATAGCCGCGAAAGCGTGGATACACGAGCAGATATCCGCTAATGCAGACAACAACGATTTTTCTGACCCTGCTTGCCCTGTGTGTTCTCAGCTTCTTTATGGGACGCAATCGGTCTCGTGTCGTTGCTATGCGCTTGGGTGGTGGCCTCGCGTCTTTGCATTCATTGCCCCAGCACTACGGTTATATGGCCGCTATGTGGGCGGCAATTCCAGCCTTGTTTCTGCTTGTGCTATGGAGCGGCTTTGAATCGACTATTCTGTATAAGCTGGTGGTCGCCCAGCTGCCGCAGAGCATTCAGGATATGCCTACCAGTGAACTCGGCCTTTACTACAACCAGCTTCAAGGGTTTGCGCAGGGTGGATTCGGCGGCACCGAAGGGGACCCGGCTCAGGTAGCGGCAAGCGAGCACTATCGTGTGTTGGCATCCTCGAGCAGTCAACTTAAGGCGGCCATGGTACTGATCGTTGCAGTTCTTGGTGGACTTCTTGCGGTGCGCCGGGTCACGCCCCTGTTGCGCGCGAGGAATCATGTCGAAAAAATATTTGAGTGGATACTTTTTGGCAGTTCATTAGTCGCCGTGCTCACAACTCTGGGGATTATTCTATCGATTCTGTTTGAGGCCATTCGCTTTTTTAAAGTAATCCCGTTACAGGATTTCCTATTTGGCTTGCAGTGGAGTCCACAAATGGCAATCCGCGCCGATCAGGTCGCTGCATCGGGTTCATTCGGCTTCCTGCCGTTGTTGGTTGGAACACTTCTCATCTCGACCGTCGCGTTATTGATTGCTGTTCCAGTTGGGTTGATGTCAGCGATATATCTCTCTGAATATGCAAGTCGGCGATTCCGGGCGGTGACCAAGCCTGTGCTGGAAATTCTCGCAGGCGTCCCGACGGTTGTTTATGGATTTTTTGCCGCTTTGACGGTTGCGCCATTCATACGGGAACTTGGAGAGTCGGTCGGTCTGAGTGTCGCCTCCGAGAGTGCCATGGCCGCCGGTCTTGTGATGGGAATCATGATAATTCCCTTTGTTATGTCTCTATCAGATGACATTATTAATGCCGTTCCTGATAGTCTACGGGAAGCCTCTCTGGGGATGGGCGCAACCATGAGCGAAACGATTCGCAAAGTTGTGATGCCCGCCGCATTACCCGGTATTGTTGGCGGCATATTGCTAGCTGCCTCGCGTGCTATTGGTGAAACCATGATTGTTGTAATGGCGGCAGGCCTGTCTGCCAAATTGACCATCAACCCTCTCGAGGCAGTGACGACTATTACTGTGCAGATTGTTAGTCTCCTCGTCGGTGACCAAGAGTTTGATAACCCCAAGACATTGGCTGCTTTTGCTCTGGGCTTGGTTCTGTTTTTTGTGACACTGCTGCTCAATGTGGTCGCGCTGTATGTGGTGAGAAAATATCGTGAACAATATGAGTAAGCAAAGCCATTATAAGACGACGACTGCGATTCAGGCTTCTCTTAAGAAGCGTTATGCGACGGAGCGTCGTTTCCAGTGGTATGGTCGCTTAGCCGTGCTTACGGGATTTATTTTCCTGTTTATATTACTGGCCGATATTGTCAGCAAGGGAACTCCGGCCTTCACGCAGCACTTTATTAAGGTAGATGTCATTTTTGATAGAGAGAAGCTCGGTATTGATTCTTCTGCCACACCGACAGAAATTGCGCATGCTGACTATAGCGCTGCTATAAAAAGCAGCTTACGAACAATGTTTCCTGACGCCTCGACTAGAGGTGA
Source organism: uncultured Haliea sp. (assembly GCA_913061115.1). GTDB lineage: Bacteria > Pseudomonadota > Gammaproteobacteria > Pseudomonadales > Halieaceae > Marimicrobium. The sequence continues at coordinate 2,013 of CAJXTK010000103.1, read as the reverse complement.
GAAGAAGAGCTTATACCGTTTGATAAGCGTAGGCGCCCAATATTCTCTGCGCGATATGGTGATCGATAATCCTGCATTGATTGGCACCACCCGCGAGATCTGGCTTCCCGCTCACTCAGAGGCTGGAAGTTATCTGAAGAATCAGGTTTCCAAAGATTTACCTGAATCAGAGCGTAAGATAAAGGATATCCAAATCAAGTGGCTCGACACTCTGGTAGAAGAGGGTAGGACTGAGTCCCGCTTCAACCGCACTTTTTTCACTAGTGGAGACTCGCGTGAGCCCGAGATGGCTGGCATCAAGGCTGCACTATATGGGTCATTTTATACGCTGTTGGTTACGTTTTTACTGGCGTTTCCTATCGGGGTAATGGCAGCTGTCTATCTTGAAGAATTCGCACCTCGTAATCGGCTTACCGATCTTATTGAGATCAATATTAATAACCTCGCAGCAGTCCCTTCTATTGTCTTTGGCCTGTTGGGACTTGCGGTTTTTATCAATTTCTTTGAGCTGCCACGCTCCGCCCCACTAGTCGGGGGAATAGTGCTCGCGCTGATAACACTGCCAACGATTATTATTACCTCTCGAGCCGCCATTGGGGCTGTGTCCCCGTCTATTCATCAAGCGGCGATGGGCGTCGGAGCCTCAAAATTACAGACTGTCGTTCACCACGTTTTGCCGGTCGCGATGCCGGGTATTTTGACCGGTTCGATCATCGGTATGGCGCAGGCACTGGGAGAGACAGCTCCTCTTCTAATGATTGGTATGGTGGCATTTATTATGGATGTGCCGGGTGGCGTTACAGATCCTTCTACGGTGCTTCCTGTGCAAATATTTTTGTGGGCGGACAGCCCTGAACGAGGATTTACTGAGAAGACATCAGCGGCTATCATGGTGTTAATGGGTTTTCTTGTTTTGATGAACGCTTTGGCCGTATTTCTGCGTAAGAGATTCGAGCTCAAATAAGGTAACAGGGTATTATGCGAAGACTTAAAAAATGAATGCTTTTACTGCTGATGCTGCCAAAAAAGACCTATCTGGCGCAGCGACTAAGCCCAGCAGAGAAAAAGAGCCTTTAGATATTCGTGATCATGGCGATGTGAGTGGTTACGAGACGATCGGTGTGCCCTTTGTGGATAACGCAAAAATGTCAGCACGCAACGTTAACGTCTTCTACGCTGAGAAGCAGGCGATTATAGACGTGTCTTTAGATATTGGCCGTAATGAAGTGCTCGCTATGATCGGTCCTTCCGGTTGTGGCAAGTCCACCTTCCTGCGCTCATTGAATCGCATGAACGATATTATTCCCATTTGTAAGGTGAAGGGCGAGATCACTCTGGATGGTGTGGATATCTATGAGAGCGAGCAGGACACGGTGTTGTTGCGTGCCAGAGTTGGTATGGTCTTTCAGAAACCGAATCCTTTCCCAAAGTCGATTTACGAGAATGTTGCCTATGGCCCACGAATTCATGGTCTTGCACATAGCAAGGCAGAGATGGATGAGATTGTGGTGGACAGTCTGCGCAGGGCCGGTCTGTTTGATGAGGTCAAAGATCAGCTGGATAAACCGGGGACGGGGCTTTCAGGTGGTCAACAGCAACGCCTTTGCATCGCCCGTGCAATCGCAGTCAGTCCTGAAGTGATTCTTATGGATGAGCCCTGTTCAGCACTCGATCCGATTGCCTCTGCGAGAATTGAGGAGCTAATTGATGAACTCAAAGAAAACTACACGATTGCTATAGTGACGCATTCAATGCAACAAGCAGCACGGGTGTCGCAGCGTACGGCCTACTTTCATCTTGGGAAACTAATCGAAGTCGGCGACACTAAAGACATCTTTACGATACCTCGTCACCAGTTGACTGAGAACTATATTACGGGTCGTTTTGGCTAATAAGTGGGCTTGCGATTCGGCTAGTACCGGTCGCCTACAGTCGGTAATTAACAGCAGTCCTTTCTTAGTTAACCTTAAAACCTGCGTTTCGGTGGCTGTCTCTTATACACATCTGACGCTG
>CAJXTK010000102.1 GCA_913061115.1 uncultured Haliea sp. | reverse complement strand
ATCTACACCTCTCTATTCGTCGGCAGCGTCAGATGTGTATAAGAGACAGGTTCGGCTCTTGCCCCCAGCCTATGGCAATACTTTCCGAGTGCTCCTGCCCGTGGAGCCCGTGGGGAAGAAAACTGGCAGGTCGAAAGCTCCACAAAAGTTCATTGAGTTCAGTCGCCTGTGCCTCGTCGGTCGCGTGTATGAAGATGCGATGTCCACGCTGAAAGGCTTTGTCAGCTAAACGTGCAGCAACCCGCAATCGTTGACCTGAATCAGAAGTCTGCACCACGTAAAAGCCTACCAGCGTCATTATTATTGGCCTGCACGGTCCAAAAGATAACGGGTTAGAAGCGCCACGGGGCGTCCGGTCGCTCCCTTTGGCGCGCTATTCCAGGCCGATCCCGCGATATCAAGATGGGCCCAGTTGTAGTCGCGTGCGAAGCACGATAAAAAGCATGCAGCGGTGATAGAGCCGCCACCGGGGCCGCCGATATTGGCTAAATCCGCAAAGTTGCTTTTGATCTGGGCCTGATAGTCATCCCACAATGGCATGCGCCAGGCGCGGTCGTGCGAATCGGTGCCCGCGGCGAGTAATTGTTCAGCCAAGGTATCTTCGTTGGCAAAGAGTCCAGTGGCATGGGAGCCCAGGGCCACTACACATGCGCCTGTGAGAGTCGCTATGTCGATGACCGCTGCAGGCTTGAATCGCGCAGCGTAGGTCAGGGCATCGCACAGAACCAACCGTCCTTCAGCATCTGTATTGAGTACCTCGATTGTTTTACCCGACATGCTGGTTACAATATCGCCAGGCTTGGTTGCTTTTCCGTCCGGCATGTTCTCGGCAGCCGCCACAATGCCTACAACGTTTAGCGGTAACGCCAACTCAGCAATAGCGCGCATAGTACCGAATACACTAGCTGCACCGCCCATATCAAACTTCATTTCGTCCATTTTAGCACCGGGTTTAAGGGAAATGCCGCCGCTATCGAAAGTGACCCCTTTACCAATCAGCACCTGGGGCTTGTCTGCTGTTTTACCTCCCTTATAGTTCATGACGATGAGCTTGGCAGATTGTTCGCTGCCGGCTGAAACTGACAGTAGAGCGCCCATGCCCAGCGCTCGCATTTGCTTTTCCTCCACTATGCTGACAGTCAACTTGGCACTGTTGCGTGCCAATTTTCGGGCTTGTCTTGCCAAATAAGAGGGCGTGCAGATATTGCCCGGTAGATTGGCGAGGTTGGCGGCTTCATTGATGCCCAGGCCGATAGCGTTACCCTCGCGTAGGGCGCTAGCAGCGAGTCGTGATGGAATGGTACCCTTAGTATTAATGACCAAGCGGGTCAGCTTCATTGCGGCCCTTGGTTTGGAAACGGTTTCGGTATAGCGATACGACGCAGCAATGAGATGTCGGGCTAGGTAGGTCAGCATCCATTTGGCTTCGTTTTCTTTCAGTCCTAGTCCTGCCAGGTGCAACATGGCCTCACTGGCCTGTTTGTTTAAAAGTGCGTGATAGACGGTTTGGCTGAATTTTCTGGCGCCTTCTCGATCAAACGTCTTTGCGTCTCCGCACCCAATCAGCAGTATACGTTTGGCGGCATTGGTGCCGGGCAGCATGAGGCTCTCACCCGACTTAGCACTAAAGTCGCCGAGCGCAAGCGCCGCTTTTATGGCGCCAGACGAGGCTTTATCGAGTTTTAATGCCGCGCCTGCCAATTTTGTATCTTGGAACAGTGGCAAAATGGCACATTGACTGGCGGCAGTGGCTGCATCGGTCACGTCTCTTGCGATGAACGTCATAGCGGTCATAGATATATTCCTCAGTGGAGTTAAAGCGCCCTAGTGTATGCTGGCCGGCGGCCAAACTGAACTGAAAAAACACTGGAGCGCAAAAGTGTCAGGGCTTTATGTGTCTTCCGGCTTTTCCCGATTGGGTAGCAGGATCAATTCGGTGCCGGAAATATAGTCATGCCAATAGCGGTGATTTCGATCCACCAGACACCACAGATAACCAAGTCCCAGACAGGCTGCAGACAGGAATGCTCCCAGGCAGCGAAGTATGGATTTGCCTATTGTGGGAGGGCCACCCTTAAAATCAACTAGTTTTATGCGCCACGTCTGCATGCCGAGAGTTTGACCGCTTTTAACCCAAAAGATACTGAAGAAAAGCACGATGCTCAGCGTCGTCAGAAGCTGAGCCAGGTGGGCATTGAGGACTTGCTGTTCTCCGTCTGTCGCCGCAACCACAGCACCCAGTGCCAGTCCATTGACTACAGCTACCAGAGCTAACACCAAGAGCGCGTCATAGAGCATTGCCGTCAGGCGTCTTAGCAGCGAAGGACTATGGGATCGATTAGATTCTGTCATGCACTGGAGTTTAGCATTATTGAGCTAAAGTATTAACGAAATGTAAATTGAGAGCGACTTCATGCCCGTGATACATTGATGGTCAATTGTAGAGGCTGTGCGCATGAATGTACTGCTGGTGGAAGATGATAAACGGGTAGGTGATTTTATCGTCACTGAGCTGATTGCGGTGGGTCACAGTTGTGTCCATGAACACGACGGTGCAGCTGGACTTCGAGCGGCACAAAATGCCACCTTTGATGTGATGGTGATCGATCGCATGATGCCGCGGATGGATGGGCTGGCATTAATCAATGCTCTACGAGAGGCTGGGAATAACACACCAGTGGTTATACTGAGTGCCCTGGGCGAAGTGGACGACCGGGTGCAGGGGTTGCACTGTGGTGCCGATGATTACCTCGTCAAGCCATTTGCTATGGCGGAGCTGCTGGCAAGACTTGAGGTGTTGCATCGTCGCGTCTCTGCGGTTGTGGGTAAGTCGCAAACAACGCTAGTGGTCGCTGACTTATCCATGGATCTGCTGCGCCAGCATGTGCAGCGCCAGACGACTACCGTTACTTTACAGCCCCGTGAGTATAAGCTACTGGAATATTTGATGCGCCATGCTGGCCAAGTCGTGACGCGGGCAATGTTGCTGGAGCAAGTCTGGGGCTACCACTTTGATCCGCAAACTAATGTCATCGACGTGCACGTGTCGCGCCTGCGGCAGAAAATCGACAAGGATTTCGATCATGCTTTGCTCTCTACAGTGAGGGGGAAGGGGTATCGTCTCGGTCCCCAGCTGGACGACTGAGCACAACGCGATGAAAACAAGAGACGTCGTTAGTAGTCTTACCTTTCGTGGAATCGTTAAATATGTGACGGCCCTTAGCGCTACCGTGTTTCTCCTGTTGGGTGCTTTCTATCTGTATTTCAGCTATACCTCTTTTCGCGCATTGGGTGAGAGCGTTATGAGCGAACTCGAAACGCTTGAGTTAGTTTATAGCGCGCAGTCTCTGGCCGGTGTCAATCAGTATATCGATGATCAGTTGGCATCGTCGTCAATCCACCGCTTCTATTATTTAGTGACTGACGCGCAAGGCGTAAAAGTTGCAGGAGACCTGCCCGCGCGCCCGAGTTATCGAGAGTTTGATGACGGTTGGTTAGGATTTGAGCTGGCACTGCAGAACTGGGGACAGTCTATTGATGTCGAGTTCTTAGCCTACCCTATGCTGCTCGGAGACGGATATCAGGTTATGGTGGCGCGCGATTATGCCGATATTGTTAACCGAGCAGAGTTAGTGTTTCGCACGCTCTTTAGATTTTTAATTGCGACCTTGATATTGGGCATTACAGGAGGATTTTTTAGTGCGGCGCGGACACTGGATCGAGTCGAGCGTTTGAATCAGGATGTTTCCCGCATCATTCGCGGTGGCGCGAACGAGCGACTGCAGGTAGAGGAAGAGAAGGGCTATATTCGTGTTCTGGCCATGTTTATGAATCAGATGTTGGAGCAGATGGAGGCGCTGATGCAGGGCGTGCGGCGTGTCTCTGATAATATAGCGCATGACTTGCGAACACCTCTGACGCGGATGCGCAACGATCTTAGTCAGTTGCGCGATAGGTCAAGTCAGGAGGAGAGAGGGCAGTTAGAGCGCATTATTGAGGAATGTGATGAACTTTTGTCTTCGTTTAATGCGCTCCTGCGAATCTCCACCTTGGAATCGGGCAGCCGTTTGGCCGGCGGAAGCGATGTAGACCTGCGGGACCTGCTCCGAGATTTAGTAGAACTCTATGAACCTCTAGCGGAAGAACAGAACATTGACCTCGTGTTGGAGGCTCCTCAGTCACAGGTGTGTAAAGGCGAAGTGGATTTATTGTTCCAGATGTTCGCCAACCTGCTGGACAATGCGATTAAGTATACAAAGCCGAATGGACATATTCGGGTGCAGATGAGTAAAAAACTGACAGGTGATGGCAGTAGCAGACATATTGTTGTTATCTCTGATTCCGGGCCTGGTATTGCTTTTTTGGAGCGCGGTAACGTATTTCGGCGCTTTTATCGTGTAGAGTCCAGTCGCGGGGAGCACCCGGGTCATGGTCTGGGCCTTAGTCTGGTGCAAGCGATTGCACAGTACCATTATGGTTCGGTGGAGTTGGGCAACAACAATCCAGGTTTACAGGTGAGAATCGAGCTTCCTTAGCACTCAATTTGTCAAATAGAATTAGCCAGAGGGCTTAGCCTTCCAAAGCAATATTATCAGCCGTTTGGCGGGGTCCGTGACAGTGCTGAGAGATCGTGCAGCAAGGGTTTTTTTTCGGGTGCAATACCGTCGCTGAAGTCGAAGTCCAAAGGTGACAGTGTGAGGTCGTCGATGTTGGGCGAAACTGGGTTTCTGGACAGGGGTAAATTGGGAATCGTGTCACCCACTGGCGCCATATTCAGGTGACTCGTGTCGGGCATGGCAGGGGGCGATGATGGTTCTTGGGACAAGCGCTGCCCCAATGTGTCCAGCGCGAAGCCAGAGGTATCTATATTTCGACTGATCGGCGCAGCACGCTCATTGATATGTAAGACGTCGGTTCCTGGAGCAGTCAGACCAATACTCCCTGTGCCTGTCGTGTTTTCCTGTTGTGTGACAGATGCCGGTGTAATCAACCTCGGTGTTTCGAGAAGCCCTGTGATCGGCGTGGCCGCCAGCGCTGCAAATTTTTCAGCGGTAGTGTGCATTTTTGTGGGTGCAGGACTGGCCTGTTTGGACTCAGGTTCGATACGATTTATTGTAGGTTCTGCGCCGGCCCGCTGCATCACAACCTTGTATTTTAGGGCGGTCGCTTTGTCGCAGTCACTTTTGATTAACTGGTTTTTGCCGCTGAATAATTTATCGAGGGTCTGTTGGTCTAGGTTAAACACCTTGGCCAGCTTTTCCTGGACGCTGTCTAGATCATGCCCATCCATTAACCGGCCAGCGAAATAAACATTGTAGCGCTCTGTCATTGGGCTGCTCTCGTGTCATGTCTAACCATAGTATACTGTTTACCGTTGGCGGGGTCTTGCCTGAGTCAAAACCACAATCTGTGGGGTTTATGGCTGACCCTCGTGATGTGCTTCTGCTAAGATGAACGCACTGATTTGTGTGACTGTATTTTCATGAGCAACCGCGTTCCAACTCGATTCGTCAAGACATTGCTGCGTATGGTGGGAGATAAGGGCTATAACTTTAGTCTTGTTCTCAGCGATGCCGGGCTAGATTTTGACCCTTTGAATGAGTCTGACCCTGCATATCGTAGCGAGATCAGTGCCATGCAATATTCTCGCATTTACCAGAGCGTCCTGAGACTGTTGCAGGATGAAACCTTCGGCACGACCGGCAGTGAGTTAGTTGCGCCTGGCGCATTTCGCATGATGTGCTATTGCATTATCTCATGCGATAATCTTGGACAGGCCATTCAGCGTGCTGCAGAATTTTATCGAACATTCTTTGGCGAGAATAGTCAGCTATACGCTAACTTTAGTGACCAGTTTGCCCGAGTAGGCTATCGCACTATGGCGCGAAACGAACGGCCTCGAGTTCAGGCTGCAGATGCCTATGGACTGTCCATGTGGCATCGTTTTTTCGGCTGGCTGTGCGGACGCCCAATAGAGTTAAAACGAGTGGATTTCTCTGGAGACACTCCAGAACGATTGGAGAAATACGAAAAGTTGTTCGGTTGCCCGCTGTATTTTAACCAGGCGCACGATTTGCTCTACTTCGATAGCGCGTGTCTGGGTTGGTCTGTTGTACATACTGAGCACTCCCTGCGCGAGTTTTTGCGCACGGCGCCCTATCAGTTGCTAATGATGGAAACTAGCCCAGAAGCGAATAACATTTCTGCGCAGGTAAAAGCCATGATAGGACATGACTTTAGTGACGGGTTTCCGGGATTTGAAGCCATTAGCAGTGCGCTGAAGATGTCCGCCCCGACTCTTCGCCGCAGGTTAAAGCGTGAGGGCACAACATTTCAGCAACTTAAGGACGAGGCACGTTGTGAAGCATCTAAGCTATGCCTTATTCGGCCGGAGTTGTCGATTAATGAGGTTGCGCTGCAGATGGGGTTTACCGATCCTAGTGCCTTTCATCGATCTTTTAAAAAATGGACGTTACAGACTCCAGGGCAGTTTCGTGCCAGTCGTCGCGTCAGTAAAAGATGAGGATCGGAGCTGTCACCCTACGTTGACCTTGGTTATAATTTGTACGCTTGGTTCCTTTAGTGACTTTTTAGCAGGCTTCTCATGATTGTGCAGCAACAGATAGAGCAACAACTTCAGAGCAGATTTTCTCCGGAATTCCTCGAGGTTGGCAACGAAAGCTATATGCATAGCGTGCCGCCGGATTCGGAAACTCATTTTCGGGTCGTGGTGGTCAGTAGCAGCTTTGAAGGGTGTTCTAGGGTTGCCCGGCATCAACAGGTCTATGCCGTGCTTGCGTCGCAACTCGCGGGGCCAGTACATGCTCTTGCTCTGCATACGTACACAGCTGTCGAATGGGAGAAACGAGAGCAGGGAGTACAGGCTTCGCCAGAGTGCCTCGGCGGCAGTAAAGTAGATCAAGCCTAGGGTGAAATAATGGAATCAGTCGTCGTTGCGGCGCTCTATAAGTTTGTCACGTTAGAAGATTACCACGAGTTCCGTGAGCCACTGCTGGACGCGTGCATAACGGCAGGTGTACGAGGCACTTTACTGCTGGCGCGTGAGGGTATCAATGGCACTATCGCAGGGAATAAGGAAGGCGTCGACCACGTAATTGCGTACCTGCGCAGTGATTCTCGCCTGGCTGATCTAGAGTACAAGGAATCCTGCGACGACCATGTGCCTTTTTATCGCATGAAGGTCAAGGTGAAGGAAGAAATAGTCACGATGGGCGTAACAGGGGTTGATCCCAACACGCATGCGGGGACCTATGTCCGTCCTCGTGATTGGAATGATTTGGTTAGCGATCCTGAGGTTTTTTTGATCGATACGCGCAATGATTATGAGTGTGACATTGGTAGTTTTATTGGTGCTGTTGATCCGCGTACTCAAAACTTTCGAGAATTCCCCGATTTTGTTCGCGCGAATCTTGATCCTGACAAGCATAAAAAAGTTGCGATGTTCTGTACTGGTGGAATTCGCTGTGAAAAAGCCTCTGCCTTCATGCTTAATGAAGGCTTCGAGGAGGTGTATCACCTGCAAGGCGGTATTTTGAAATACCTCGAAGAGGTGCCGCAGCAAAACAGTCTCTGGGAGGGCGAATGTTTTGTCTTCGATAACAGGGTTTCGGTTGATCACCAGCTGGAGAAAGGGCGTTATGATCAATGTTTTGGTTGCCGTCATCCCATCACCGAAGAGGAGAAGCATTCTGGACAGTATGAAGCGGGTGTGTGTTGCCCTCATTGCTACGACCGTCTGACGCTAGATCAAGCAACGCGCTTCAGAGAGCGCCAGAAGCAAGTAGAGCTAGCTGCGTCCAGGGGCGAGCCTCATGTCGGTGCGCCGCCGCCAGCGCGTCAGCAGTCCAAAGTGAAAGCCGACCTAGACTGACCGCCTTACTTGCCGCAATAGTCCCGCCGATTATTTCAGATAAAGATTGATAGCGTTTCTGAATCCACTTACTGGAACAAAGGTGCTGCGTCCCTCGCCATTGCCTTGCGAAATAACGCCGCACATCAGCGGCTCCGCACTGTTGGAAAGTTGTATTACTGCACCACCAGAAGCGCCCTTGTGGGCCAGACAGTTTGTATCGCCGAGACTGCGCTGCTGGTGGTGAATGACACAGGCAGGGTCGAACGTTAGAGCCTGACCAGAATCGCCTATCCCACTGTCCCTAGAGTAACCGGCCATGGTCACTGGCCGATCCGGATCCGCAATGTGAGGATGGATGTTTAAAGCGATAATCTGTTCTGAGCTTATGTTGCTACGCAAGCGTAAAATGGCCCAATCGGCATGCATTCCACCGCCATCGGCCAAGCGCAAAGCTTCTCGCTTCACTGATTCCCCTGTGACTGTCACTGCTGTAAAGAAGATCGGTTTGCTCAGGTCGCTATATAGCTCGAGGCAGTGCCAGGCAGTGATGATGGTATTGGCATCGCGTTGAGTGGCGCTGGAAACCAGAGTGGCGCTGCAATCTTCTAAATAGTGTGAGCTATGGCCATTGCGATAGCGCTGTCCAGGCACCTGTAGCTTGCCTACGGCACGCAGCCATGGAGAAGACGTGGCGGAAAACACCTGCCGCGAGTCCGCCAATCCAGCTGCACTGTGCAGCAGCAGGCCACATAGCACTATCAGCGTTGCTAAATATTTTCGGTGGCGTGTCACTTCGCTTGCCGATCTGCCGCGCTGCCTGCTTTTTGAGCAGGTAGCGCCGCCTGTGTGACAACGCGGGCAAAAGACCCGCACTGGCCGGTTCCGGCGGCCAATGAGCAGGCCACAAAGATCACCACATTATTTATGCCCAGTCCTATTCCAAGCGCACCAAGGCCTACGACCACCAAGCAGGAGGCAAGTGCGAGCATGTAACCGCTGATGACCCATTGGAGGTCCGTCGTAGTGACCGAAAATTGCTGCGCGGCGGCCGGGAGTGCTGCCTGAACAGCGAAGAAATCGAGATTGATGGCAAACATGACCATTGCTGCGGCAATGACTATATAGCGCAGACTCAGATCGTTTTTGAGCGAGGAATACATCGCCGCAAGTATAAGGCAAAGCAAAAAATTTGCATTAGCAGATGTGATTTTCTATGTAAATATAGCCGCTATATAAGCGGCTGCTACTTGCTTTTTGAGTCCCCCTTTACATTGCAAAGAGGGGGCTTGAAAGAACGAAAACGCGTCTCGAAAACGGGGGGTTGAGTCCCCCCGTTCGTGTTAGCAAGACGGAGCAGGGCCAACTAACGACCATACATCAGGGCTTGCCGTTGGTGAAGAGCCAAGTGTCCACCAGTTGGCGCGGTATATATTGCCCTGAAATACTGCCTCCCTGCCTTCGAGAAAGATCGTTGAGCCGGAGTAGTCGAGGCGCACGTCAGAGACTAGTTCGAATGCATTCGTCGCATCTGGAGTCACATCTACAGTCCACCATTTCGCTTTATAGACCAGACCGCTAAAACTCACGATTTCACCGCCAGTGTAGACAGTGGATGAGTTAAAGGCGGGCTGCATAGACGCCATCGGATCAGATGTATCACAAGAACCTGAGTCATCCTCCACTGGTGTGTCTACATTAGCCGCTAAGAGCGTTACGTTGGCCGTATTCTGGATGGTCGCATTACCTTGAATGGCAGTAGCAACGACAACCAGCGTGAAATCGCCAGGAAAGGCTTCATGCACGTGCAGCTTTAGATCGACCGCTTGTATAGACACGATCGGCTCGGGTGTATCACAAGAACCTGTGTCATCCGGCGTTGGCACGGTGTCGTCTAAGATAAAAGCATCGCTAGTGACTGTCGCGCCGCTGCTATCAAACAGCGTAGCCACAATGTCCATTGGGCCATTTGTAGAGACAGTAAAGTGAACGTCGGCCATGCCCGCGCTGCTTATTTCTATAGGGGAATCGACATTAGATAGAGTGACTTGATATTCGGACTCTACATCTGCAAATTCAATGGCGACTTGAATGGACTGAATGTCGTCATTTCCCGCCGCATAAATCCTGTCTCTTATACACATCTGACGCTGCCGACGAATAGAGAGGTGTAG
>CAJXTK010000101.1 GCA_913061115.1 uncultured Haliea sp. | reverse complement strand
TCGTGGGCTCGGAGATGTGTATAAGAGACAGACACAAGCGCTTGCAGGAAGAGTTCGGTAGCTTTGGCATTGAGCAGCTCGGCGGCGAACAGCTGTTGTTAACGCAGCTCGAAGAAAATGAGCTGGACCTATTGCAGCACTACGAGTCACTTCGAGCTCGCTTGAACAAGGTTTAATTCGGTACTTAATATTAAATAACCCCATTGGAGTTAACCATGCGTAGTCCCCGTGATTTTTTTCGTCCTCTAGCGCTTGGTGCGCCGTTGCCACTGCGAGACATACCTGTTCGGCCCTCGCGCATGATCCATTTCTTTGATCCCAGTAATCCGCGCATGGTGGAGAAGGCCCCGGGCATCGCAAAAAAAGTTGATATTCTCTTGGGCAACCTTGAGGACGCGATCGCAATCGAAAACAAAGAAGCGGCACGTGATGGCTTTATCAACATAGCACGTGACAATGACTTTGGTGATACCCAACTGTGGACGCGTATCAATAGCCTCGATAGCCCTTGGTTCCTCGACGACATCACACGCATCGTGACGGAGGTGGGCGACAAAGTCGACGTTATCATGCTGCCAAAAATTCAGGGCGCTTGGGACATCCACTTTGCCGATCAATTGCTCGCACAGCTCGAAGCGAGGGCCGGACTGAAAAAACCTATTCAACTCCACTGTTTACTGGAAACTGCCCTCGGTGTAGCCAACGTTGAAGAAATCGCCAATGCCAGCCCACGCATTCAGGGTATGAGCCTGGGACCTGCCGACCTGGCTGCGTCGAGGCGCATGAAAACGACCCGAATTGGTGGGGGTCACCCCGGTTATCTAGTACGTGATGATCCCGATCCAGAAAATCCACAAGCCGCTCGTGGCACTCACCAGCAAGATCTGTGGCATTACACTCTGGGTCGCATGGTGGACGCTTGCGTCAGCGTGGGCGCCCTGCCCTTTTACGGCCCTTTCGGTGCTATTGACGATCCACTGGCCTGTGAGGACCAGTTCCGCAACGCCTTTCTCATGGGATGCGTTGGCGCTTGGTCTCTGCACCCCAACCAGATAGAGATCGCAAGGAACGTGTTCAGTCCACCTGCTGATGAGGTCGCCTGGGCGAGACGGGTACTGGAAGCATTGCCCGATGGAAGTGGCGCAGTGATGGTGGACGGCAAGATGCAGGACGATGCGTCCTGGAAGCAGTGCAAAGTGATGGTTGATCTAGCGCGCTTGATCGCAGAGAAGGATCCGGACCTTAAGAAGTCGTACGGCTTTTAATTATTTGCCGTGATGAGCCCCAAAAAGCTTGAGGGCTGCGCTGCACATGCCGATTGATTAGCCCTGAAAACAGGGGTGTTGCACGGAGCACTAGATACCGCTAAAACTGCTCCATAAGTTGACGGACAGCGGCAAACGCTGTGATTTCTTGGCGCTGCACTGCCTGTTCAAGTGCCGGGAGCAGCGCCTTAACCTTCACGTTGCGAGACAGCTTCATTAGCAACATTTCGTTCAGCAGCTGATGCATCCAGTCTAAGTTTTGTTGAATCCGCTTGCTGGAAAATGCCTCGAGCTCCAAAGACTCAAAATAGTAATCTACAACCATGTCCCACACGGTATCAATGTTGGTAGGCGTCAACGCGGAACAAGTGAGCACTCTGGGTGTCCAGAAACTGTTATGGCGCAGTAAGCTCATGGCACTGGCGTATTGACGCTGCGTCATCGTCGCCAAGGTTTCACTGGGCCCATCTGCTTTATTGATGACAAGCGCGTCTGCCAGCTCCATAATACCTTTCTTGATACCCTGCAGCTCATCGCCGCCACCGGGCAGCATCAGCACCATAAAGAAATCTACCATTGCGGAAACCTGATACTCGGACTGCCCTACACCAACGGTCTCAACTAAAATGACATCGTAGCCAGCAGCTTCACACAGCAGCATGGTTTCCCGAGTTTTTTGCGCAACGCCGCCCAGTGCGCCGGACGCAGGTGTGGGCCGAATGAAGGCTTCCTCCATCCTTGACAAGTCTTCCATACGCGTTTTATCGCCGAGGATAGATCCTCCCGCAATAGGTGAACTTGGGTCAACTGCGAGCACGGCAACGCGCTTACCCTGCCCTATCAGATGCAGGCCAAAGGCTTCAATAAAAGTAGATTTCCCCACGCCAGGTACACCGGTAATACCGATGCGAATACTTTTGCCACTGTGTGGCAGTACGTGCTCTAGGATTTCTTGAGCCTGCTCCCGATGCGGGTCGAGCGTGCTCTCCACCAGAGTTATCGCCTTAGCCAAAGAACGGCGGTTACCGTTTAGGAGGTCCTGTAGATTGAATGTCGTCATCAGCTCTGTGGATACATTTTTGTTGTCGCGTTAGTGTCCTACTGTGGCCAGTATAGCCGGAATTACGGCTATTCCCCTCATATTTATCACAGCGCAACACGGAAACCTTCTGGGCACGCTTCCAATGGTTAGTGAGTTTGGATAGATGAAGAATCAAAAATCATGATTGATGCTGGCAGTGGCACGTCTTTACGCTTTGGCGAGGCTGGGGCGAGCATGTCAGATCTAGCATTTATTGGCATCAGTCATTTGCACACGGATCATTCTATTGACCTATTTATCCTCATAAGGCGCGGATATTCCTCTAAGCATGATACGCCTCTGACGATAGCTGGCCCGTCAGACAATGACCATTATGTGGGCTTCAGTAGTTTTGTAGACAACTTTTTGAACTCTTATAATTATTTAAATCATTACAATATAGAAATAAAAACAATAGATGCAAGCTTGCTCAGAAAAGCTCTACCTGTTTGATCTGAGAGCGAACTATTTTGGCATGCTAATCCGAGTAAAATAGGACAACTTGCACGAAAAGCTCAGTTTAAATTACTCGTGTTAAGCCATTTTATGGACTTAAGTCTGAATGACAATTCCAACAGCCTAAATAAGGTTCAGGCGCCGTATAAAGGGCCCATTATTTTAGCAAATGATTTAGTGACGATTTCGCTGTAGTTTTATCTAATGATAGTCTCGCTACTGGTTCAACCTTGCGCGTCCTTCACTGCCTCAAGAACCTCACGAGCACACTGCGGAATCGGTGTTCCCGGACCAAAAATACACTTTACACCGGAATTATAAAGAAAGTCATAATCCTGTTTGGGGATAACGCCACCCGCAATAACCACAATCTCACTTGCGCCCTGCTTCTTAAGCTCCTCGACCAACAATGGCACCAGCGTTTTGTGACCCGCTGCAAGAGAAGAGACACCAACGACATGTACGTCGTTTTCAATGGCCTGACGTGCCACTTCCTCGGGCGTTGAAAACATCGGTGACAAATCGATGTCGAACCCAACATCGGCAAAGGCTGTTGCGACGACCTTAGCGCCGCGATCGTGGCCATCTTGGCCCATTTTGCACACCAACATACGCGGGCGGCGACCGTATTGCTCAACGAAAGCATCGATATCCTTACTGATACCCTGCCAATTTTCGTCTTCCTGGAATGCGGCTCCATAGACCCCCGAGACGGTCTGAGCGTTTGCCTTAAAGCGTCCAAATTCACGTTCCATAGCGAAAGATATTTCCCCTACTGTCGCACGTCGTCGAGTGGCCTCAATGGCCAGAGCCAAAAGGTTACCTTCCCCACTAACGGCACACTGATAAATATCATCCAGTATGGCCTCAACCGCGGCGTCATCACGGCTGCTTCGAATAGTGGCCAATCGAGCTAACTGAGCATCGCGGACGGCATCGTTATCAATGTTGAGGATCTCGATGTCGTCTTGTTCACCAAGCTTGTATTTATTAACTCCCACGATAACATCTTCACCGCGGTCAATGCGCGCCTGCTTTTTGGCGGCGGCTTCTTCAATACGCATCTTCGGCATACCCGTCTCAATGGCCTTGGCCATGCCGCCTGCTGCTTCTACCTCTTCGATCAGCTCCCATGCCTTGTCGGCAATATCCTGGGTCAGACTCTCCATCATATAAGAGCCGCCCCAGGGGTCGATCACCTTCGTGATGCCCGTTTCCTCCTGGATGATAAGTTGTGTGTTTCGGGCAATACGGGAAGAGAATTCGGTAGGCAATGCGATCGCCTCATCCAGTGCGTTTGTATGTAGTGACTGAGTTCCCCCAAACACTGCCGCCATCGCTTCAATCGTGGTGCGCACGACATTATTGTAAGGGTCTTGTTCCGTTAGAGACCATCCGGACGTCTGGCTGTGTGTGCGCAGCATAGAACTTTTAGGATTCTGAGGATTGAATTCAGACACGATCCGGGTCCAGAGCAGGCGCGCTGCTCGCATTTTGGCAATCTCCATATAGAAGTTCATGCCTACGCCCCAGAAGAAGGACAAGCGCGGCGCAAATTCGTCGATACCGAGTCCTGCAGCGATCGCTGTGCGGATATATTCTTTGCCATCAGCGAGGGTGTACGCCAGCTCCAATGCGGCGTTAGCGCCCGCCTCCTGAATATGATATCCGGAGATGGAAATTGTGTTGAACCGTGGCATATTGGAAGAGCAATAAGCGATGATGTCACCGATGATTTTCATACTGGGCGTAGGCGGATAAATATAGGTATTGCGTACCATGAACTCTTTAAGAATATCATTTTGTATGGTGCCGGCCAATTGCGCCTGTTCTACACCCTGCTCCTCTGCCGCCACAATGTATCCTGCCAAAATTGGAAGCACCGCACCGTTCATGGTCATAGAGACCGATACCTTGTCTAGCGGGATGCCGTTGAATAGAATTTTCATATCCTCAACAGAGTCGATGGCAACACCAGCCTTGCCGACATCCCCCGCGACACGCGGATGATCGGAGTCATAGCCTCTATGTGTAGCGAGGTCAAAGGCAACGGAAACACCTTGTCCGCCGGCTGTTAGTGCCTTGCGATAAAATGCGTTGGACTCTTCAGCGGTTGAGAAACCAGCGTATTGCCGGATGGTCCAAGGCCGACCGGCATACATGGTGGCCTGTGGACCGCGCACATACGGAGACATGCCTGGCATCGTATCGGTGTACTCAAGTGAAGCGACATCAGCCGCTGTGTAAAGCGGTTTCACAGTAATATCTTCTGCCGTGTGCCAGACCAGGTCTTTCGGGCTCTGGCCTTTTGATTGTTTGGTCGCCAGCACATTCCAATTTTCTGGTGTACAGTCAGATTTGTCGTAAATTTCTTCGCTCATGCGCTAATCCTCAATGCCCCTCGGCCGGCTGGCTGATCTCGATCAGTACGCCGTCACAACTCTTGGGATGTATAAAAATGACTCTCGCTCCGTGGGCTCCCGGCGTCGGCGCATCCGCGAGAAACTGATAGCCCTTTTCGCGCAGTCTTGCTACGTCTGCATCGATGTCGTCAGAGCGGAAGCATAGATGGTGTAAACCACCGCCCTTTTTCTCTAAATAAGTCTTCACCGGACCTTCATCATTAAGGGGGTGGACCAACTCGATACTTGTAGGGGGCAAAGGCAAAAAAGCGGCGGTCGTTTTTGCCTCCAATACGTCTTCTGTGCCGCCTAGTGGGAGCCCAAAATCCGTGACGAAACGCTGTATAGCTTTTTCCAGATCAGGCACGGCGATGGCGATATGGTCTAGGGCTGTAATCATGTTCGGTCCTCTTCTAAAGGTGTTGCAAGAAATTGTTGGTGGCGGCTAAACGTTGAGCTGCGACGTCCTCGGCGGAGACCTCAACGGCAATTTCATCGGGAATGATTTTGAAAATGGTCTGTCCCTTGCTAATGATGCTGCCATCGGTTTCAACCAAAACTTTCGCAATAGTGCCAGAAAACGGTGCATAGACCTTATTGAACATTTTCATGACTTCGACTATAAATAAAGGGTCTCCGGCATTGAAATGATCGCCCTCACTGATATAAACATCGTGTGCCGGTGTTTCGCGCGAGTAGAACATGCCGCCGCTCTCAGAGAGAATTTCATCTGAACTAGCCACTGGCGGCGGAACCAATACCTTTGCCATTGTCGCCTGAAGTTTTTCTTCTGCCAGTCGCACCGGAATATGAATACTTAGATCGAGATTGACCGTGAGGTCATAAAAACCTGTTGCCTCTGCGATACTGGGCAGCAAGGCAATAATATCAGTGCCAGCTTGAAATCCTCGATGAGAATTGCGCACGCGCTGCCAGAGATCGGCGTCCAGCCCCTTGGGCGGATCATTACTGTCGAGAATTGAACACAACTCCAACCAGTCTTCAGAGCCTACACGCGCATTGAGTTCAGCGTAAAATGAAAGCGCGCTTTGTAAGATCGCGTTGTCGTGATCCCATATCATGACCGCGGCGGGAGGACTGTCCCCGCAGACATAATCCATATTTAGAAAGTGATAAGTGTCGTTAAGCAGTTCGAGAGGATTTTCGTTCCAACAAATTTTCCCGTCAATTGCCGTATAGCAATCTCGGTTCACACTGAGCCAGCCACTGAGCATATGTGGCTCTTGAAGCAGCTCCGTCAGCGGCCGCAGCAACAATGACTCCTTGCGCTGCAACGTCTCGGCTAGAGCCGTGTGAGCGTCCCCCTCAGCCTCCCCTAGCGTCGCACGGCAAATGTGCTTATAGGCATACTGGATATCCAGATCATTGGCGCGCTGTTTAAGCTCACCGACAGCTGTTAGATAAGGGACGATAAAGCGCGTCGTAGGCCGGGCATTGATATTCTGCCCGATAAACCAATTCACTAAGCCGTAGTGAAATTCAAGATTAGTGGCCAGATCCTTGCCACGCATCCGCGTCTGACGAATTGTTTCTGCCATTCTTTCGTAAGTTTCGAGTCGGGTGTCCCCCACTGTCAACAACAGAGCGATGTTTGAGTCATAAGCACCTGCCAGTGTGTACTTCATAAACACATCAGTATCAGGGTTGTGCAAGCTGATGCCTTGGTCATCCCGAATCTCGCCCTCAATGGCGTCACTCCAGGATTCAATCACGCCTCCAGCATGAGGCTGCAAAGCCTGGTTAGTTGCGTTAAGCCTCGCCTCGACACTGTCGTTCATCCTTGTGATGCGCTCTGGTCTGGGCAGCTTCTTCGCGTGAGCTGCAATTAAAACCATGGCCTCCACTAGTGACTCGACAACAAAGTATTCTTCTGCATCATCCGGGTTGCTGAACTTAAGCGAATAACATAATTCCGTCACGCGGTGCTCAACTTGGATGCGAGTATTCATTTCCATGAAGAAATGTTTATCGCGGTCTACTATACATTCAAAGGTTGACACGGAGTCGAGCCCGACAGCTTCTCCGAACACTTCTGCCTCTCGCTCCATTACTGTCAAAGTTGCTAGATCCTGCTTTAACACTCGAGTCTCTTGCACTTGCCCACTGGCCTCGGACTGCTCGATGGCTCTTTTTAATGACTCAACGGTCACCGAGACTTCCAATAGTTTCTGCTCATGCATCTGCAAGGAGCAATCACGGCCGCCCATGGACATACACCATTGGCCATTGCCAATTACCTGTATTTCTTGGTGGCGTGTGGTCTCGATGTTCAGCTCAACTAAAACGTTCTTGTTGTCGCCAACCCCGGTAGTCTTAACCTCGTTAAGAATTTCTCTGACCAACTCTGCAGTGCGTGCGGACTCGCCGACACCAAGAATGCGCTGCCCCTTGCCGCCGCCGCCACCGATTGCTTTCAATCGTACTCGGTTGCTTGGATAATCGGCGGTCATCGTGCCGACAGCTTCGGTCAGAGTCACGCACAGTTCATCCACCGTATAAAGATCAATGCCGCTTTTATAAGAAACGCCAAGCACGAGGTCTGCCTTATCTTCCAAGCTGACAGATGTGTCAGACAAAATGGCGGCGTCGACCGCCAGCTTGTGTTCTGCCACAAGCGCTTGCAAGGCCTTCACGTCAGGGTGTTTTTTAAGCAACGTCAGCGCTGTTCCGTTGTCGATGCCGGGCGTGACAGAAACACCGCATTTAAGAGCAGTTCGTTTGGCCTCATCTTTTAGACCAGCATCGTGCACCGTCCGTGAACAGGGGCCGATGAACGTGAGTCCCGCCTCCTCCATGGCCGCCACCATCGCTTCGTCTTCAGCCATGAAACCGTAACCTGCAAAAATAGCGTTGTAGTTATTATCGCGGGCAATATTGATAATCTGCTTGATACGCTGCTCGCGTTCCCCCTTGTCAGCGCCACTGTAATCAGGCACGCGATGAATTCGATCCGGGTGAGTCAGCGAACGTAACTCGGGTGCGATGGCGTTCCGATAGACGATAGAGTCCTTCTCTGATAACAATATACCGAAATGCGTGATACCCATCTCGACAAAAACGTCCATCGCTTCCTTGCGGATAGGGCCGCGACAAATAATAAGTGGCCGGATGTCAGTGCAGCCAAATTGTTTTGCCCATGCAGTGGGCATATTGCCCAGCCTGCGATCGCGATGGACAAGCGGGTTACTCAGGTAAAATTCGTTGGACACGCCGGTTTTCCTCTAAAGTCATATTGCCGTGGACCGGCCTAGTGAAATTCGCGCTGCACATCTTGCAGCGGCTGTGCCTGGTAGCGGCGCAAATAAAATGCCATGTTCTCGGCCAGTACCTGACGTAAATCTGACGGCATCACAATTTGGGAAATTGATCCGAGACTCAAAGCTTCATTCGGATTCATCAATTCTCTAGTATAACGTTCCGCTAGCTGAACCTCCTCAGATTTCACCCAGTCGTCGACCAGCTGCTGCGCCGCTTGTTTTGCCTGATCTTCAGACAGCCCAGCTTTCATTTGGGATTGGGTCTCGGCTTGCAACTTGCCGGAGATCGACCCGCGCATTTTACGCAATTCATCCTTGTAAACATACTCTACTCCTGCCGGCCCCATCACGGCCACGCGGGTAGTCGGTAAGGCTATGACGAAATCGGCACCTACAGGGAAACTGTTAAACGCGGCATAGGCGCCCCCAAAGGCATTGCGCACCAGCACCAAAAATCGCGGAGTACGCAGGTCCACGATGGCATCAAGAAGCGCTCGCCCGGCTTGAATAATGCCGCCACTTTCTTGATCCTTGCCAGGCAGAAAGCCCGTGGTATCTTCGAGAAAAATAACGGGAATATTGTAAAGGTTGCAAAAGCGGATAAAGCGCGCGTTTTTATAAGCCGCGTCAATATCGATTTGTCCCGATGATACTGCAGAGTTATTGGCGACAAAGCCAATGACATTCCCGCCCATGCGCCCCAGAGCAGTGACTGTATTTCGCGCACGGTCAGGCTGAACTTCAAGGAAGTCACCGTGGTCACACAATTGTTGAATCAAAATTGTAATATCGATAGGCGTATTAAAGCCCGTGGACGAATTGAAGGCTTTCTTCAATAAAATCTCGATATCCCAGGTCTTACGATTGATCGGGTCAGAGCTAGCCTGATACGGTGCAAGCTCGCCGTTATAGCTTGGCAAGTAGTTCAACAGAGATCGCACTTTGCGCAGAGCAGCCACTTCATCTCTGACCACAAAATCTGTAACCCCGGTCTTACTGTGAACGCCGGGGCCACCTAACTCATCCGGCGTAACATCTTCGCCCAGCACGGACTTGACAACCCCTGGACCTGTCAAGCCAAAGAAGGTTTCGTTGGGCTGAATCAGGAAGCTGCCCTGACGCGGCAAGTATGAGCCGCCGCCGGCATTAAATCCAAACATGCACATGATGCTGGGCACAATGCCACTGATACGACGCAGCGCAGCAAACGCTTCTGCATACCCGTCGAGTCCACCCACACCAGCCGGAATAAATGCACCCGCACTGTCATTAATCCCTATCACGGGGATTCTCTGTTTCGCTGCCAGCTGAAACAGGCGGGCCAGTTTAGCGCCGTTGGTCGCATCCATTGAACCCGCTCGAACGGTAAAGTCATGCCCGTAAAGTGCCACATCGCGACCGTTCACCTTGATGATTGCGGTGACAAGCGAGGCACCATCGAGATTGGGACCCCAATTCTGGTACAACACGGTTGGCGTTTCATCACTGAGATAACGAATGCGTTCCCAGATAGTCATACGATTTTTCTGGTGCTGGCGCTGAATATTCTTGACGCCTGCAATCTGACGCGGGCGTTGCTGCAGCTCCCAGCCGGATTTAAGGGCGTCCTCGTACAGGCCAGGCTCGGACACTAACTGGCCGGGAACTCCGAAATCCTTCTCCTCATGCTCCGCAAAGGGATTATCCAGCGATGCGATTAAAGTATTGCTATTCCTGTCTCTTATACACATCTCCGAGCCCACGAGACTAGGCA
>CAJXTK010000100.1 GCA_913061115.1 uncultured Haliea sp. | reverse complement strand
TGGCGTTATTAGGTCATCTCCTTCAGCCTAAGAGGGCGAGAATTTAGCCGAAGCTGAGGCAATGCGGAGCAGTAGAAAATAACTATGTCAGGGCGCATGTATGCAGCATGAACGTATTACCGGAGAACATCATTAATAAAGTCATCGCGCAATCCCCCTCGATCAATTACCAATTGCTTGATCCGAACGTGATTGAGGACCCTTATCCCTTCTACCGTGAGCTGGTCAGTGAAGTGCCGATTTATCAGGTGCCGGGAACGGAGGTCTACCTGGTATCGTCCTGGGAATTGATTCATCAGGTGTTAAAGAATCAGGAGGACTATTCTGCCAATTTGACAGGCATTCTGGTGACGGGCGCCAATGGTCAGCCAGAATTGTTCGACTTCACCCAGTTTGGCGGCACTGTGGACGCCATTGCCAATGCGGATGAACCTTTTCATTCGGTGCACCGCAAGTTAGTGCTGCCTCAACTTAACGCCCGCAAGGTCGCCGCGATGGAGGCCGAGGTGCGCGACTGGGCGCGTAAGGGAGTGCAAAAATTGGTCGATGCAGGACAGGGCGATTGTGTCGGCGAGTTAGCCAATGCGATTCCGGTGAAGGTGATGGCGCGTCTGGTGGGGTTGCCCGTCGAGGATGTCGATCAGCTGCTGGGCTGGGCTTTCAGCGGCGGTGATATTCTTGCAGGGACCCCTACCCTGGAACGGATGCTAGAGTTGAGTGCCTCCACCGAGGAGATGAGTGAGTATCTCAAGCAACATTTCAACGCCAAGCTGCAAAGATCAGCTCCGGAAAGTCCGAATGATGTGATGGATGAGCTGGTGAGGGGTGTCAGGGAGGGACTGATTTCTCAGCATGACGCAGTCTCCATCATCATTGTTCTGGTGGGTGCCGCCGGTGAGTCCACCTCAAGCTTGGTGGGGAGTGCGGTTCGTATTCTGGCCCAGGACAATGCACTGCAGCGCCGCCTGCGGGAGCAGCCGCAACTCATCGAACGTTATGTCGAAGAAGTCGTTCGGTTGGAGTCCCCTTTTCGGGGGCACTATCGCGCGGTTTTGAAGGAGACAAAACTGAACGGCGTGGTTATTCCGGCTAGTGCGAGAATTTTTCTGTTGTGGGCAGCCGCGAACCGTGACCCTGCAGTTTTTTGTGAGCCAGATACACTCGATATCGAGCGCCACAATACCAATGAGCATCTAGGCTTTGGTCACGGTATTCATTTTTGCATTGGTGCACGTCTGGCGCGTCTGGAGGCCCGGGTGATTCTGGAGGAACTGTTGCAACAAACGAGCAGTTTCAGCCTAGACAGCGCATTCCCCGTCAGGCATGTATCCAGTATATTCGTGCGGCGATTGGACGCATTACAGTTAAAGTTGAATCCTTAGCGATGTTTCGGTGCCCGTAAATCTTTTGACGAATGGGTGGTTTGCTCGAATGGGCACGCCACCTTCGTGTTCCAAGCAGTGGACCGTCCAGACAGTTAGCTGCGCCAGCTTTTTCGGCTGTGTCTTAGAGTCAATCAAAGATTGAGGCGTAAATTTTAATGAGAAGTGGCTGAATGAGGCTCTCTCTTGCAGCGACAAACTATTAGGGTGTAATCTTCCGTCCCGCGATTAGTATTATCAGAGGTATACATAATGGCTGAGTGTCCACTTTTCGATCTCACAGCTCCTGAAACCTACACCGGTGGAGTGCCGCGAGAGATTTTCAACTACTTGCGTAACGAAGAGCCGCTTTACTGGCACGACGATCCCGAAACCAATACTGGCTTTTGGGCGATAACGAAGCAGAAGGATTTAGATTTTATTTCCAAGAACCCGCTTCTTTTTTCATCTGCGCAGAAGAGCAGTTTGCCATGGGAATCTGATCCGGAGAGGGTGATTCTGATGAGCCAGCAATTGATTAACATGGATCCTCCACAACACTTGAAGTATCGACGCCTAGTGCGTAACGCGTTTACCCCGAAAAAGGTAGACAGCTATGAGTCACGCTTTCGGCAGGTCGCCAGCGATATAGTCTCCCAGGCCATGGAAGGGGGCGAGTGCGAATTTGTAGAAGACATCGCGGCGGAGCTGCCATTGATCGCTATTTGTGAACTGATGGGGGTGCCTATCGACAGACGCCAACATCTATTTGAGTTGACTAATACTATGCTTGGAATGTCCGACCCGGAACTCACTACGACGCAGGAAGATGGTGAAAACGCGATGGCTGAGATGTTTTTTCTCGCTCATGAATTGGCGGAAGCACATCGCGATAATCCACAGGATGACATCGTCCATGTGCTCCTTAATGGCACGGTGGAAGACGAACCGCTCACCGATGAGGAGTTTTGTCATTTCTTCCTGATGCTGATAGTAGCGGGTAACGAAACAACGCGTACGGTCACATCTCAAGGCATGCGCCTGTTAATGGAGCATCCCGAACAATATCAACAGTTGGTGGATAATCCCGATTTGCTCGAAGGTGCCATCGAGGAAGTGTTGCGCTTTGACCCTGCTATTATCGCCTTTAGACGCACTGCCATGCAGGACGTAGAAGTGAGTGGTCAACTGATCAAGAAGGGCGACAAGATCAATTTATACTATGCCGCGGTTAATGCTGACGAGGACGTATTCAGTGACAGCGACATCTTCGATATTACACGGGCACAGCGCGAGGACGTAAAAAATAACCACCGCGCGTTTGGTATTGGCGAGCATTTTTGCATGGGCTCTCACTTGGCACGATTAGAGCTCAAGATAATTTTCGAGGAAATTCTAAAGCGGATTCGCAATCCTCGCTTAAAGGGCGAGGTTAACTGGCTGCGTTCGAGTTTCATTCATGGCATCAAAAAAATGCCGATTGAGTTTGATGTGGTGTGAGGCTTAATTTCTATTGAGCAGGAAGGTTATCGCTTCACTCAGCGCGTCGCATTCCAGTTTAATCGAATTTTTTGTCTTAATATTGCGGGGATTGATTTCATCGACCATGCCGCGCAGCGTGGCAAACAACAGATGACGAGCAATGTCACTCTGCAGTGGCTCCTGAAGATTGTCTTCAAAAAGATCGTTCCACAACTTGGAGGTTTTTTTCGCCCATCGTGACAGCTGTTTCTGTCCGTTGATGGTGGAGCCGTTATCTTTCCCGGCGTTGCGCAGTATGGCAATACTGACCCGATACTCTTTCTTGCTGACCAGTGTCCAGACGACATCTATCAGCTGCCTCACCCGCTGCTGCAGATCGTCGCCCTGTAATGAGGTTGATTCCAATGTGGTGGCGAATTCATCAAAGATATGATCGATCACTGCCTGCAGCAAGCCGTCCTTATCACTAAAGTGGTACTGCAGTACGCCCCAACTGACCCCGGCCTCCTCGGCTATGCGGTTGGTATGAGCTGCATTGAACCCATCGCGATAGATACAGTCTATGGCGGCATTGATGACCTTTTCTCGCGTGACTTCCCGTTTGGTCGGCTTCGTCTCTTTTATCATTAGTGAATCCGGGAGGTGGAAATGCTCAGCATTAGATAGAAGTATAAAATAGTGGTAACTATAAAACAATGGATATATATTGACTATCATGCAATTAATTCGTCCTCATATCTTTGCGGGAGCAGACATTGATCAAAAAAGAATTAGCGAAATATAGTCGACTGCAACTTGCCCAGCTTGGTCGAGAATATATGCTGTGTGCACAGTTCAATAGCCGCACCGGCTACGCTGCTTTGCGCATCAATCATGGTGATGAAGCGTATAAAGAGGTCGCTATCGCCAACTGGATGGGGGCAAGCCCGGTTTATACACGGCGAATGCAAAAAGCGATGGGCTTTGCTGGAGGCACCGACGTTGCAACCATTTTTAAGGGTTTGCAGTTGGAGTGTGGTTTTACACATCAGTATTTCGATGTGCACTTTGAAGTGTCATCCGCCGATAGTGGCCGCTTCTGGCTTAACAGCTGTGGCGCACTATTGGAAACTGAACCACGCGGCCCGGACGCGGTAAAGGTAATGTGTCACGATATCGAAGATCCGACATTTAATGCCACTGCGGTAGCGACCAATGCGCGTGCTCGCATGGTGCCAGTCCATCGGCCGCCGCGTGTGCCCGCCGATAGAGAGCCACACTGTGAGTGGACGGTGTCTATTGACCCTGCTGCTGAAGAAGTGACAGAGCCTGAAATCACTCGGGTGATGAGCCGCACCCGTCTGGCTAACATCGTGATCCTGCGTCCGAAGAGCACGCAGTCCGGGGGTATGGACTATTACCAGGGTTCGGTATTCGAGCAATTGCAGCTCGAGCAGCTTTCTCATGCGGCTTTGGTTGTTGTGTGCAGTGAACTGGCGATACAAGTGCATTTGCTAGTGTTGGGACTGATGTACGCGGTTGCTGAACGCTATGGCGAGGCGGCCGCAATGACTGTCGCTGAGTTCCAGATGGCGGGGAGTGGTTGGGTCGTCAGTGAGCGATTGAAAATATGGCTGGGTTGTGACGGCGAAGGCATTGATGATGTTATTTCAGTGTTGCAAGTGCATCCTGCGTTTCAGCCGAGTGAGTACTGGTCGATTCAGCTTACACGCTTGGACGACACACGAGCCCTGTTCGAGCTGCTGGACTGCCCTGCGTCTGCCGAGGATCTGCCCTGCGGCTGGCACGCCTTGTTGGCACGAGGGATGACCGGTGGCTTGGAAGCTATTGTAAAAGGAGTAGACGTTCGAGCACAGGTTGTTGCGAGTGAGAAGAGCGCCCTAGCGTGGGAGATTATTATCGACGGGAGCGGCGCCTGCGCAGAGGAAATGTTGTCGGTCCAAATCGCCAAGGGTACCGTGTTGTATCAAACTAAACTGCGGGATCACATTCAATTGCTGCAGCTGTAAATGCCAAGTTATAAGATCTCATTGTGCGTAGCTGAGTAGGCTGGGTTCTGGAGGCGTTTGCTCGCGGCCAAAACTGGAAGAGATTTTTCTATGAAAAGAATTGCCTTATTGTGTGCGGCGATTGCAGTACTGACAGGTTCAGTAGCCGTGGCGGCGGGCACCTATTCTGCAGGGGGCTGGTCAACGCTTCATCAGGACTCTGGTAATCGACGCTATGTAGATGTCGATACAGTGTCGCTAGATTATAGGGTCTGGCAAGCACTGGCCGGTGCTACTGTGCTAACGGCACCCACAACGAGCCCAGACGGCAGACAGATTTACGTGACTACGGGCATGACTAAAGGCCATAGTAACTTGCATGCGTTTTCCATAGACGGTGAATTGCTCTGGCAGTCTGATCCATGGCAAAGCGCAGACGAAGGTGTCGACCCTTGCGCATTTTTGTCAAGTCCGATAGTGGATGAAGCTGGCGATCTCTTCGTCAGCGATTGCAATCAGTTGTTTGCTTTCACGTTTGATGGCGAGGTGAAATGGAAAACTGCATTGCCTTCTATACAGTCTGGCGACTGGATGGCCGCGGGGACACACCCGGTCAATGCCTTCACCACGGCGGTATTCACACGGGATGGTCATTTGCTTGGAGTCACGAATTTTGGCGACGTCGTAGTCGTGGATCGGACCACGGGTGAGGTGATTAATCAGGCATATCGGTTGCGTGGCGTGCTACCGCCCTATGCGGAAACGGTGAGCATGCCTGCCAGCGTTTTTGCCAATGATTTTATGGATTCTGATTTTAGAGAATGGGCCTGGCAGTTGATCTTTGGTGGCAGTATGCGATCTGCCAACACACCCGCTGTCGCCCAGAGCGGTCGTGTCTATGTGGTGGGCAGTAGTGTGCAGAAGGGATTTGGGTCTCTCTATGCGCTAGATTTGAGTGCATCCGATACAGGCGTGTTAGTTGAGGAGTCATTTGTCACGGATATTGGTTTGGGGAGTGGCTCCAGTCCGACGTTATCTCCCGACGAGGATCGGGTCTATGTCAGCGATGGAGGGGGCTGGTTATACAGTATCGATGCTGTCAGCGGTGCTATCGTGTGGAAGGTCAAAACCAGCGCCACGGCAGGGGCCGCTGCAGTGGGTGGGGATGGCGTTATCTATGCACTTCAAGCCTATGCCCCGGCCCTCGTTGCAGTCGACCCTCAGGGAACTGTTCTGTGGGAGAGTGACTTTTCCCTGTTGGCACATGAACAGTTGCC
This sequence comes from uncultured Haliea sp., assembly GCA_913061115.1. Lineage (GTDB taxonomy): Bacteria > Pseudomonadota > Gammaproteobacteria > Pseudomonadales > Halieaceae > Marimicrobium. Next base: position 4,231 of record CAJXTK010000100.1, on the reverse strand, counting down.
AGTCTCGCTGTTTTTAGGTGATCCGGTCGCCACGGGTAATGGTAACCCTACTGTCACCGGCGATGCCGTGCTGGTTCCTGTGGTGTACGGATACCAAATTCCGATGACTGACATCACTGTGCCCGTGCGTTCGGTCGTTGCCGCTGTTGACTTAAAAACGGGTGAGGCTATGACGGACGTTGTCAGCTTGCCCGGTGATTCCAGTGGTATTACAGCGGTATTGCAGGATGGTACGTTGGTGAGCAGTATTGGTGATGCCACGACTTCGGCCGTCAGTCCTCTCAAACCAATTATGGACTTACTGTTACCGAAAAACCTAACCGTAATGGATGCAACCGGTGGAATTCAGGTGGCAATACCAGTGAAAAATTAGACATTCTCTATCGGCTTCAATAACTCGAATAAGCGTGTGAGCTAAAGCACGCGAGTTCTAATTCTGTAGGAACTGCCGTGCAAATGCTTCAATCCTTTTTTTCTTGTCATCAATGCTCGATAGCATGGTGCGTCCATCCTCATTCAGGAAGTTGCAGCCGTTGACCATGGTGACGCCTGCTTTGGCGAGCCGCTCATGAGTCCCGTGGCCAGGATTTTTAACGCCTGTCCATATATCAAAAGGTTTATCAGCAGCGCCCTGTTCCTTGCGGATGTCGCTGAGCGTCTCGAGCAGAGGGTAGATTTCAGTCTCTTCGTGTGAGGTTGCCATCCAGCCATCGAAACGGCAGGCTCTGCGCATCGCTGCAGGTGCGTAGCCCCCGATCATAATGGGCAATGGTTTTCTGACGCTGGGCGACATCTTGACTGGGGGGATGTCGTAGTAGGTGCCGTGGTACTCGGTCATCTCGCCTGACAGAAGCTTGGGGATGATCTCCAGCATTTCATCTGCGCGTTTTCCGCGGGTGTGGAAGTCCTGTCCTGCCATTTCAAATTCTGCCTTTTGCCATCCTACACCGGCTCCGAGTGTGACTCTTCCCTGCGACATAAATACGGCGGTGGACAGCGCTTTTGCCGCACTCAGTGGTTCCCGCAGTGGCAGTATGTAAATGGTGGATAAGAAATGTAAGCGCGTCGTCGCTTGAGCAAGCGCCGCCGTAATAACCCAGGGATCTGGCCAGTGCGTCTCAGGATTCCACAAAATGTTACCGCTATCCTGATAGAGGTATTCATCGATTTGGTCCTTGGTCGTTATTAGATGGTCGCCATAGGAGACACCGTAAAATCCAAGCTCTTCGCAAAAGGTTGCGAGTTCGACCATTTGGTCCATTTCTACGAAGGCCAGTGACTGCCAGAACTTCATATGGTCTCCCTTGTTATTTATAGTTACAACTATATAATAACTTGGCCATGGTAACTTTAATATAGTGCTTTTTACCGTTTCGAGATTGAATTTAGAGGGGTGTTTAGATGTCTACATATAGCCGCGAAGAAATGGAAGAGATGATGCGCCGCTGGCTGGCGGTGAATGACAAGTCGGAGAAGGAGGGCAATTGGCGCCATTTGGCAGATTTCTTTTCTGAGGATTGTCTTTATGGTTGGGACACGCCTAATGGCAAGTATGAGTTCAGAGGACGCGAAACCATCCGCGAGACCTGCGTCGGTGCAGCGATGGACCCTTACAAGGGGTGGACCTATCCCTATGAGCGGATTGTGATCGATGAAACCCGTGGCAGCGCTATGGCCATATGGTGGCAGACTCCACCGGGTGCGCCAGTGCGTGCAGATGGTACCCCAATGAAGGTCATAGGCGCCTCCTATTTTCAGTACGGTGGGAATTACCAGTGGAGTGAGCAACTGGACCTTTATGACTACACCAACATCACGAATTTGATTAAGGAATGCGTCGAGACGGGCGTACTCAAGGAGATGCCTGTGATGTCGAGCCAGCAGGTGTCAGAGGCAGAGTCAACATGATTCAGAACGTTGTTGCATCTGTGAAATTACCGCCCAAGGTAAGCGGGGAAAAGCAAGGCAGTGGGCATATGGAAGAGTTCGGCGTCAACTTCGCGCGCTTTATGATGCGTTGCAATGCGGAGTGCGGAGAACTAGCAGAGTTTAATATGGGTGGTCAGCAGACCGTTCTGATGAGCGGCCCCGAAGCTCAAGAAGCGTTTTTTAAAACACTCGATCTAAAGCTTAGCCGCGCAGCAGCCTATCAGGCAACTGTTCCGGTTTTCGGCAAGGGGGTGATCTTCGACGCGCCGCCTGACAAGATGAAAGCCCAATTGAAAATTCAGGTAGACGCCCTGCGTTACCAAAATATGAAAAACTATTCGACGGTTATTTCCCAGGAGGTCGAAGACTGGGTGGCCAGTTGGGGTGATGAAGGTGAATTAGACTTTTTAGATGAGTTTTTACGTTTGACTTTGCATACCGCGACACACTGCCTGTTAGGAAAAGATTTTCGTGACAGGATGACTGAGGAGTTCAGAGAGCTTTATCATGCGTTAGAAAAAGGTCTACAGGCCATTGCATTTGTCGATCCTTATATGCAGCAGCCGGTTTTTGAGGCCCGTGATAAGGCGTTGGTGCGACTGCAGGCGTTAATTGGCGGGATCATCGCTGAGCGTCGGGCTAGCAGTCATATTGAGTACGGCGATGCGCTGGAAACCTTCATGGCGGGCACCTACACTGACGGCAGTCAATTAACGGAGAATGAGATCACAGGGTTGGTGATCGCGACTATGTTTGCTGGGCACCATACCAGTTCCGGCACGGCGACCTGGACGCTGACAGAGTTGGCTCGTCAGAAGGAGTACTCGGCAGAGGTGTCTGAGGAACTGCAAGCACTATTCAAAAGTGCCAGTGAGATTACACTCGAATCTCTGCGTGAAATTCCAAAATTGGAGGCTTTTATTGAAGAGGTTCTGCGCCTTCATCCTCCCCTAGTCCTGCTGATGCGCAGGGTAATCGAGGATATCGATTATAACGGAACATTAATTGAAGCCGGTAAAACGGTGGCGATATCCATTTACGGTTCGCATCGCAATACGGATTATTTCCCAGACCCTGAGAAGTTTGATCCGTATCGGCCTAAGCCCGATACGTTATTTGCTTATATCCCCTTCGGGGGCGGTCCACATAAGTGTGCGGGCAACGCATTCGCGATGATGCAGATGAAGGCAATTTTCGCCGCATTGTTGCCGCGCTATGAATTTGAATTGGTTGATCCTGATGAGACGTACCAAGACGACCTTTCTGCGATTGTGTTAAAGCCAACAGGCCCTTGTCGCTTGCGTTATACGAAACGCACGTAGCGGGGAGAGTGTGTCGATGAAGATAAAAATCGATCTGGCCCTGTGCCAGGGGCATAGTGTTTGTCTAAGTGAGGCGCCTGAGGTGTTTGATGTGATTGATCAGGATGATGGTTACCCTCAGGTTAGGGTCTTGCTGGAAAATCCGCCGCAGGAGCTGCACGAAAGAGTGATGAAAGCCGCTAAATACTGCCCTAATAATGTCATTACAGTGTTAGAAGACTAACCGCCATCGTGACTAAGATACTGATAACCGGTGGAACCGGCTTCGTAGGTTCGCATGTGTGTAGGCAGCTTATGGCTGCGGGTCATGCGGTGCGATTACTGGTGCGGGACAGCAAAAAAGCTGAAGCTTACTATCGGCAGTTGGGAGAGAGAATTCCTGAAATGGTAGTCGGTGATGTCACCGATATTGCGTCAGTAAAAAGGGCCCTAGTGGAGTGTCATGCGGTCGTGCATGCGGCCGCAGGCACGCCGATGCAGACAGATTCGATCGAGCAATTGTTTCGAGTTAACGTCGACGGTGTGAGGCATGTCGTGGACAGTGCGCTGGAGCTTGGTATCGCACGAATTGTGTGTATATCCAGTATCACTGCGATCTTTAATCCCGATGCCTCGAAGGTGACTTCAGATGCGCCTCCGGCGAAGTCAAACCTACCCTATGGACAGAGTAAGGTTGAGGCTGAAATCTATCTGCGCGAGTTACAGGCGCAGGGTGCTCCTGTCTCAATTGTCTATCCCGGTGGCGTTATTGGCCCAGACGATCCTGGATTTTCAGATTCATTCAAAGCGTTAAAACATCGAATTGAGAATGGCTTTCGGATCTTCGGTGATGGTGGTATGCAGTACGTCGATGTGCGTGATCTTGCCGCTTTTGTGTGCTCTTTAGTGCAAAGCGGTGGCTCTGGACGCTTCCTGATGCCAGGTGTTTACTGCAGTTGGACCTGTCTCTTATACACATCTCCGAGCCCACGAGACTAGGC
>CAJXTK010000099.1 GCA_913061115.1 uncultured Haliea sp. | reverse complement strand
AGATCTCCACCTCTCTATTCGTCGGCAGCGTCAGATGTGTATAAGAGACAGGGATGAATTGGAAGCCACTTGGCAGGCTTTGGCGTTGGGTGTTCGTGATTACGTTAACAAAAACCGATTTCCCGGCGTGATTTTGGGTTTGTCTGGCGGTATAGACTCCGCTCTTACGCTCGCTGTGGCTGTCGAGGCGCTCGGTGCAGAGCGGGTAGCAGCCGTGATGATGCCCTTTCGGTACACCTCGCAGATGAGCCTAGAGGACGCAGCTGAGCAGGCAAAAACACTCGGTGTTAAATACAAGGTGATTTCTATAGAGCCGATTTACGAAGCATTTGTGGATAGTCTGGCGCAAGAGTTCAACGATACCGAGCCCGACACTACCGAAGAAAATATTCAGGCCCGCTGTCGCGGTGTGCTACTGATGTCTATCTCCAATAAAAGAGGTGCGTTAGTGCTTACAACAGGGAATAAAAGTGAGATGGCGGTCGGCTATTCAACGCTTTATGGTGATATGGCCGGAGGGTTTGACGTGCTCAAAGATGTACCCAAGACCTTGGTGTTCGATCTGTGTCGTTACCGGAACTCCCTGGGACCTTGTATTCCACAGCGTGTCATCGATCGACCGCCTTCTGCGGAGTTGGCTCCGGACCAGAAAGACGAGGACAGCCTTCCTCCCTACGATATTTTGGATCGCATTCTGGCCTTGTATGTAGAGGAGGATTGCAGTGCGGAGGCGATCATCGCCACAGGTCTGGACCGTGAACAGGTACTGCGAGTGCTTCGCCTGGTCGATGTCAACGAATACAAACGCCGTCAGGCGCCTATCGGTGTGCGGATTACGCGGCGAGGCTTCGGGCGTGACCGACGGTACCCCATTACATCCGGCTGGCGTCTTGGCGGCTAGTGCAACGCCGTGGGCTGTGCCAGATTAAATCTTCGGACGGTGATCGAACTGCGGCGGCTGGGGCGGATCAAGCAAACCCAATGAAGCCTGGTTTATCCAGGAACGTTGCACACCTCGCATGGTGTAATCACTAATGAACTGGCCATCTTTGCCAATGGCTGGGTAGTTGGGGAAGTTTGCAGCCAAGACCTTGATTGACTCTTCAGCGAGATCATCCATTCCAAGATAGATATAGCCCTGCGCCATGATGGCCAGTCCATCATCTACCGCAGGGGTGTGCTGAAAATTCTCCACGACAAATCTGCCCCGATTGACAGCGGCCAAGAAGGCACCCCGTCTCAGATAGTAATTAGCGACGATAATTTCGTGACGGGCTAGCAAGTTTCGCAAGGCAATCATGCGTGCCTCCGCGTCTGCGGCATACGGGCTATTTGGAAATCTGGCGAGCAGTTGTGCAAACTCGGCAAAGGCCTCTTTGGCCTGGCTGGTATCACGGGTGGTGGGGTCGGTGGGTAGGAAGCGGGCAAAAATGTCTTCGTTGCCAGTGTAGGCTGCTAGGCCTTTCATGTAATACGCATAATCGACATTGGGGTGCTGTGGGTGCAATCGGATAAAGCGATCTGCCGCCTCTACCGCCGCCTCATGTTCGTAGGCACTGTAATGTGCGTAAATAATTTCCAGTTGAGCCTGTTCGGCGTACTTCCCAAACGGGTAGCGCGCTTCCAGAAGTTGAAAGCTACGGACAGCAAGGTCGTAGTTGTCGCCGCGCAGATAGCGCTGAGCGTCATCGTAAATTTGCTGCTCACCCGCATCGGCAGCGATATCAGGTAATTCATCGTTGCTCGAGCAGCCGAAAAGGGCCAGGCTGAATAACAGGACGAGAATGTATTTCATATTTCCACCTAAGAGGCTTGCGCGAGCATGCTAAAATGGCAAGCAGCGCGAGTTGCATTGCTGTGGTATTTAACCACAGGCTGGCTGGCGCATAAACAGGAATTGTCATGAATGATAGGGTGAAACTGCAGGCGAGTGTGCCGCAGGAAATGCACGGCAGCAGATTGGATCAGGCTGCGGCCGAGCTTTTTTCCCAGTATTCCCGCTCTCGCTTGCAGGAATGGATTAAAAAAGGGGCATTATTGGTTGATGGTCAGCAGTGCCGTCCACGAGATAAAGTGCTAAGTGGCGCTGATCTGCGCATCGATACTGAGTTGGAGGCGGCAGTTGGCTGGCAGGCTCAGGACATAGCTCTGGATGTCGTGTATAAAGACGACACCATTCTGGTGGTGAATAAACCTGCGGGACTAGTGGTGCATCCCGCTGCGGGTCATGCAGAGGGGACGTTGGTCAACGCATTGTTGGCACATGCCCCCGAACTTGCCCTATTACCTCGGGCGGGCATCGTGCATCGTCTGGATATGGACACTTCGGGCATACTGGTCGTTGCCAGAACCTTGCCCGCCCATCACCGTCTGGTTGAGCAGTTACAGGCGCGCACTGTCAAGCGGGAGTATTGTGCGTTATGCATCGGCGCGATGACGGGTGGAGGCACAGTGGATGCGCCCATGGGTCGCCATCCGCGACAGCGCAAGAAAATGGCGGTCCTTGTTGCGGGGGGCAAACATGCTATAACCCATTATCGTTTGGCGCAGCGCTTTGGCCATCACAGCCGCATCACGGTGAATCTGGAGACCGGCCGAACGCACCAGATTCGCGTACACATGGCGCATCGCCGTTATCCTCTGATAGGCGATCCGACGTATGGCGGGCGTCCTCGTATCCCCAAAGGGGCATCTGACAGGCTTGTTGATGCCTTACGTGGCTTCTCGCGACAGGCGCTGCACGCGCGCACACTAGGGTTCATACATCCAGGCACCAATGAGTGGGTGGAGTTTGAGTGCCCGTTGCCGGATGACATCCTCGGTCTAATCGCCGTGCTGGAACAGGAAGATCTGCCTTTTGCTCGTGACACCACCCTTTATTAAGCCTAACTGGCCTGCCCCGTCCAGTGTCGTAGCGCTCTGTACGACCCGATTGGGAGGTTGCAGTGCAGCCCCTTACGAAAGCTTTAATCTTGCCCATCATGCGGGCGATGCCGACAGTTCTGTCGAAAAAAATCGCAACATTCTTGCTGCCGCACTCCCCTTGGGCGTTGAGCTCTCCTGGCTATCACAGGTGCATGGCACGGCTGCAGTGCAAGCAGGGCAGGGTGGATATTATCCCTCAGCAGACGCCCAGTGGAGCCGCAGTCAAGGTGTGGCCTGCGCTGTGTTGACCGCAGACTGCCTGCCGGTGCTGTTGTGCTCAGCTTCCGGCGATATTGTTGCGGCGGCACACGCCGGCTGGCGCGGTTTGCTGGCGGGCGTGCTGGAGACCACGGTTGGAGCGATGAACACAAGCACGGATGAGTTGCTGGTGTGGTTGGGCCCGGCGATAGGCCCTGCCGCTTTTGAAGTGGGGCCTGACGTTCGCGAGGGGTTTCTAGCCACGGCCCGACCGTCTGCTGTGCCCGCTGTTACTCAATGCTTCGTACCTAACCCCGTTCGGCCTGAGCACTATTTTTGCGACTTATACGCGCTGGCCCGTATCCGATTGGATGCGCTCGGAGTCACCAACATCTTCGGAGGGGATTTTTGTACGTATAGTGATTCAGAACGCTTTTACTCCTATCGACGTGATGGTGAGACCGGTCGCATGGCCAGCGTGATCCTGTTGAGCTAATGTCTCCATTTGCCCTAATGTCCATGCTTGTAATAAGGTAAATTGCCCCCATTTATATTACCAAGAGATTGATAGACCTCCTTGGGAGGTTATCAGCTAGAGGAATGTATAATGAGAATGGATAAATTGACCAACCAGCTGCAAGGCGCCATGGCTGATGCCCAGTCTTTGGCGTTGGGTAGGGATCATAACTTTATAGAGCCCGCACACCTGTTGAGCGCGTTGTTGGAGCAGTCTGGCGGTGCCTGCAGTCCGTTGCTGCAAAAAGCGGGCGCTAATATTGCTGGCCTAGTTGCGGGAACAAAAGCTGCTATTGATGCATTGCCAACGGTTTCTGGGACAGGTGGCGACATACATCTGTCGAACGACTTGGACCGCATTCTGAACGTCACTGACCAGTTGGCCCAGCAGGGGGGAGACACCTATATTTCCAGCGAATTGGTGTTGCAGGCCATGCTGGAAAGTAAAACATCAGCGGGTAAGTTGTTGCAGGCCAATGATGTTAAACGTCTGGAGCTTAAAGCGGCAATAGATGCGATGCGTGGCGGTGAGTCTGTTGATAATCCAGAGGCCGAGGAGTCACGTCAGGCTCTGGACAAGTATACGATCGACCTCACCGAGCGAGCAGAGCAGGGCAAGCTAGACCCTGTGATAGGCCGGGACGATGAGATTCGGCGCACTATCCAAGTGCTACAGCGTCGGACTAAGAATAACCCCGTGCTGATCGGAGAGCCTGGTGTTGGAAAAACGGCGATTATCGAGGGTCTGGCCCAGCGTGTCGTCAACGGTGAAGTCCCCGAAAGTATGCGAAACAAGCGCGTGCTGTCACTCGACCTGGGTGCTCTGCTGGCCGGCGCCAAATTTCGTGGCGACTTTGAGGAACGACTCAAGGCGGTGCTTAACGAGCTGTCTAAGCAGGAGGGCCGTATCATCCTGTTCATCGATGAACTCCACACAATGGTAGGTGCAGGCAAAGCCGAGGGCTCAATGGACGCAGGCAATATGCTCAAGCCAGCACTGGCCCGTGGTGAACTGCATTGTGTGGGTGCGACCACGTTGAACGAATATCGCCAGTACGTCGAAAAAGATGCTGCGCTGGAACGTCGCTTCCAGAGAGTATTGGTGGATGAGCCTAACGAGGAAGCTACCATTGCTATCCTGCGTGGGCTCAAAGAGCGCTATGAGGTACACCACGGGGTGGATATTACGGACAGCGCCATTATCGCGGCTGCGAGGTTGTCCGAGCGTTACATTACTGATCGTCAATTGCCGGACAAGGCAATCGATCTGATCGACGAAGCAGCAAGCCGCATTCGCATGGAGATAGACTCCAAGCCTGAGGTCATGGATAAGCTGGAGCGAAGGCTGATCCAGCTCAAAATCGAGCGTGAGGCGGTCAAAAAAGATACCGATGCGGCTGCCAGGAAACAGGTGGAGCTGCTTAACGAGGAAATTGAAAAAGTTGAACGAGAATTCTCTGATCTAGAGGAGATATGGAAGGCGGAAAAGGCCTCTGTACACGGAGCTGCACAGATTAAGAGCGACTTGGAGCAAGTCAAGCTGGACCTAGAAGGGGCGCGTCGAGCGGGTGACCTCACGCGGATGTCGGAGCTGCAATATGGGCGACTCCCAGCGTTGGAGAAACAGCTGGAACATGCACATGAAACGGAAACTACAGAAACCGTACTGCTGCGTAATAAAGTGACAGAAGAGGAAATAGCGGAGGTTGTGTCACGCTGGACCGGGATTCCCGTGTCCAAGATGATGGAAGGTGACAGGGACAAACTGTCACGCATGGAGGACGCCCTGCGCGAAAGAGTGGTAGGGCAAGACGAAGCACTGAAGGCCGTTTCTAATGCGGTGCGCCGCTCGCGGGCAGGTCTGTCGGACCCTAAGCGCCCTAACGGTTCCTTTCTATTTCTTGGCCCTACTGGTGTGGGGAAAACCGAGCTTTGCAAAGCCCTCGCAAACTTCATGTTCGACAGTGATGATGCGATGGTGCGGTTAGATATGTCGGAATTTATGGAGAAGCACTCAGTGGCGCGTCTCATTGGCGCTCCTCCGGGCTATGTGGGTTACGAAGAGGGCGGTTACCTAACAGAGGCTGTGAGGCGACGCCCTTATTCGTTACTGCTGTTGGATGAGGTCGAAAAGGCCCATCCGGATGTCTTTAACATTTTGTTGCAAGTGCTCGAAGATGGCCGGCTCACAGACGGGCAGGGCAGGACGGTGGATTTTCGAAACACGGTAGTGGTAATGACCTCTAACCTCGGCTCTCATTTGATTCAGGAAATGGCGGGAGAAGATAATTACGAGGAGATGAAAGCGGCTGTGATGGAGGTAGTGGGAACCCATTTTCGACCGGAGTTTATCAACCGGGTAGACGAATCAGTGGTATTTCATCCGCTGGCGATTGAGCAGATACGTGGGATTGCTAGGATTCAATTGCAGGATCTGCAGGCTCGTTTGGCAGAGCAGGAGTTGATGTTGGAAATCAGTGATGTTTTTATGGATCGACTGGTATCAGTGGGCTTCGATCCGGTCTATGGTGCGCGACCCCTGAGGCGGGCGATACAGCAAGAGCTGGAGAATCCGCTGGCGCAGCGCATATTGGCAGGGGATCTCCAGCCGGGGGATATCATAGCTGTTGATTTTGAGGAGGGTCAATCCAGCTTCACGGTGTTAGAAAAGTAGAGGAACCAGCGACAGTGCTATTGGTCTAGAGTCGTTACTAAAAAGGACTCTGGATCAAAGTGTATCGCGGTTATTAGCAGTGCGTTTTAATCGCCGCCAGAGTCTTCTCTTTCTCAGCGGTCTTGTCTTTTTCACTCAAATAGTAAACCTCGCCCTGGTCGTTACGCATTCTAATTCGTGCATGCGTATCTATCTGTTTGAGGTTATCTCTGGCCCTTTCGCAGTAAAGCGTATTCTTTTCGGTCTTGGGTTCTGCCGTGTCCACCTGTTCAAAATCGTTGCTCGGCGTGGGCTTGACGTTGAGCGGGACAGCACCTTCATTGGCGTCAACTTTACGCACCATGCTTGACCCTGTGGAGACGACTTCATACTCAATACCGGTTGGTGGCGGCCGATCACTGTTTACCGGGTTGCCCCTTTCATTTTTCCATCGGTAGAGTGTCTCGTCAGCAGTGGCGTAAGAGGCTAAGAGGACGAATAGCGCAGTTGTCACCGCAAATACACCTATAGTCGTTGTGCTCTTCAACAGTGTCTCTCTCCGCTAGCATATGATGGATATGGGCTAAGCCAAAGTACCCTACATCATTTCTGGGGGCAATCTAGCAATTGATAGCCGTAAACGACCGGACGCAGTGGTGGTTGACTTTCGCAACCTTCAGACGCGACAATAGCGAGGTCTTGCAAATGGCAATGGCTAATGTCGAGTACCCTCGGCCACTGGTCTACTGTATCAATACAATAATTTGATGCAGCTGCTTGTAAGTCCCGTATTCAATTTGTGCCTTATTGGTCAAATTGAGGGCCAGACACTGCGCTACCCCGCAGGGCGACCGATACACAGTTGGTTCGTGATCGTATTCCCTCAATGGGTGATTTCGGGCAGTGTATCGAGCTTGAAATGGGGGTGGTGTAGCTAATCAGATACCGGTTCAGGTATTTCTTCAGCAATGTCCACACGCTACTTTAGAATGATCCGGCGAGGGTTACGCGCCAGACGTTTTGATATTGGAGAATGATTGTGGAGTTGTTATCCGGCGGTGAGATGATCGCCCGTGCACTGGAAGATGAAGGCGTCGAGTATATTTTCGGCTATCCCGGTGGTGCGGTTTTACATATCTATGACGCCCTATTCAAGGACTGTAAGATTCCTCACATATTGGTGCGCCATGAACAGGCGGCAACGCACGCGGCGGATGGTTACGCCAGGGCGACCGGCAAGCCAGGCGTTGTACTGGTGACGTCTGGTCCAGGCGCTACCAATGCGATTACCGGCATTGCTACCGCTTATATGGATTCAATTCCGATGGTTGTACTCGCCGGTCAGGTGCAGAGCCACTTGATTGGCGAGGATGCCTTTCAGGAAACAGATATGATTGGCATCTCGAGGCCCATCGTAAAGCACAGCTTTATGGTCAAGCGTACCGAAGACTTACCGATCATGATCAAGAAAGCCTTTCGCATTGCGTCCAGCGGTAGGCCGGGCCCTGTCGTTATCGACATCCCCAAAGATCTGACGCGACCCGATGCAAAGTATGAGTATCATTATCCAGAAACGGTGAAGATGCGCTCCTACGCGCCCGCTCAGCGTGGCCACACTGGACAAATAAAGAAAGCGACAAAATTGTTGCTCGCTGCCAAGCGTCCGATAATTTATGCCGGCGGTGGCGTGCTGCTGGGGGACGCTAGTGAACAGCTAACGCAGTTAGCGAGGGAATTGAACTATCCGGTGACCAAAACCTTGATGGGTCTGGGCGCTTATCCAGGCACAGATCGTCAGTGTTTAGGGATGCTGGGGATGCACGGTTTCTATGAAGCGAATATGGCGATGCATAATAGCGACTGTATCCTTGCTGTTGGCGCACGCTTTGACGACCGTGTTACTAACACCGTAGGCAAATTTTGTCCCGGTGCCAAGGTAATCCATATTGATATAGACCCGGCGTCTATCTCGAAAATTGTAATGGCAGACATCCCTATTGTTGGGCCTGTTCAGTCGGTATTGACCGAAATGCTGGCGCAGATTGCATCGCTGCGTGAGAAAGACAGCAGCTTGCCAGATAAGCCTGCGTTAGAGCATTGGTGGCAGCAGATTGAAGAGTGGCGAGCGGCCCATGGTCTGTTCACCGGGCGTCGTTACGGTGAAAGCGACATGATCATGCCGCAGCAGGTTATCCAAAGTCTGTACCGCGCGACGAAGGGCGATGCCTACATCACCTCCGATGTCGGCCAGCACCAGATGTTTGCCGCGCAGTATTATCCGTTTGATAAGCCTAGGCGTTGGATAAACTCCGGCGGATTGGGAACCATGGGTTTCGGGCTGCCCGCGGCTATGGGGGTGAAATTAGCCTTCCCTGATATGGACGTTGCGTGTGTCACCGGTGAAGGTAGCATCCAGATGAATATTCAGGAATTGTCTACCTGTACTCAGTACGATTCTGCGATCAAGATTATCAATTTGCGTAACAATAACCTTGGCATGGTAACGCAGTGGCAGGATATGCAGTATGAAGGACGCTATGCCATGAGTACTTATGAGGATTCTCTTCCTGATTTTGTCAAGCTGGTGGAGGCTTACGGTCACGTGGGCATTCAGGTGACAAACCTGGCGGACTTAGACGGAGCTATGGATGAGGCGTTTGCCATGAAAGACAAACTGGTCTTCTTGGATGTCATTATTGACCCTACGGAACACGTATATCCGATGCATATCGCTCCCAATGGGGCGATGAAAGATATGTGGCTCAGCAAGAACGAGAGGACCTGATATGCGACGGATAATTTCTATGTTGATGGAAAATGAGCCGGGTGCATTGTCTCGCGTTATCGGCTTGTTCTCTCAGCGCGGTTACAATATCGAAACGCTAAACGTAGCCCCCACGGATGACCCTACGCTGTCTCGACTGACACTGACGACGGTGGGTAGCGACCTGCGTATCGAGCAGCTCACTAAACAGCTCAACAAGTTGGTGGATGTAGTGAAACTTGCCGACTTGACGGAAGGTGCGCACATTGAGAGGGACATGATGTTGATCAAGGTGCGTGCCAGTGGCGCTGCGCGCCACGAGATCAAACGCACCACTGATATTTTTCGCGGACAGATTGTCGACGTGGGCCCCAATATTTACACCATTCAGATTATAGGCACCAGTGAAAAGCTTGATGCGTTTGTGGCAGCGATGTCTGATGTCGATATTCTTGAGGTTGTGCGTTCGGGTGTTGCTGGCATTTCTCGCGGCGAGAAGGTTTTGAGCCTTTAGTTTCGTAGATTACCTTGAGTATTGATATTAGCCACCGCGGCGCGGTGGTAAATGCTGAAGACAATAAAAAAGGGAGCCTAGAGGCCCCTTTTTTATTGTCTGCGATCGTTATTTAGATAATGCGTTTCATGGCCGTCATGTAGCCGCGAAGCTTTTTGCCGACTATTTCTACTGGGTGACTGCGGATTGCGTCATTGACGGCAATCAGTTCCCTATTGTCGACATCATTGTCTCCGCCAATACCCTTACCGATGACGTCTGTGTCGATCTTACTCATGAAGTCTGCCAAAAGAGGTCTGCAGGCGTGATCGAACAAATAGCAACCGTACTCGGCAGTGTCGGAAATCACCACGTTCATCTCGTATAATTTTTTCCGTGCAATGGTGTTAGCTATCAACGGTGTTTCATGTAGGGATTCGTAATAAGCCGATTCATCAATGATGCCAGCGGATACCATGGTTTCGAAGGCTAATTCGACGCCAGCCTTGACCATGGCAACCAACAGGATGCCGTGATCGTAAAACTCCTGTTCGGGAATGTCGGCACTGGTATTGGCTGACTTTTCGAAGGCAGTCTCAGCGGTAGCAGCACGCCACTTCAAAAGATTGGCATCGTCGTTGGCCCAGTCTTCCATCATTCCTGACGAGAACGTGCCCGTCATGATGTCGTCCTGGTGCTTCCAGTAGAGCGGACGCATGATGTCCTTCATCTGTTCTGTCAGGTCGAAGGCTCGAATCTTCGCCGGGTTCGACAGGCGGTCCATCATGTTGGTGACGCCGCCGTACTTCAGCGCTTCGGTGGTCGTCTCCCAGCCGTACTGGATCAGCTTCGAGGCATAGCCAGCATCGATGCCCTCTTCGATCATCTTGTCGAAGCACAACAGCGAGCCGGTTTGCAACATGCCGCACAGGATCGTTTGCTCACCCATGAGGTCGGACTTGACCTCGGCGACGAACGACGACATGAGCACACCAGCCTTATGGCCGCCCGTGCCCACGGCATCTGTCTCTTATACACATCTGACGCTGCCG
>CAJXTK010000098.1 GCA_913061115.1 uncultured Haliea sp. | reverse complement strand
GCGCATGACCAAAGATCCCTGAAACCGCAGCTGTTAGCGCAAGCCGAGCAACTTGGCGTGGCAGTTGATATCGACATGCCTGGCTTTGTTGATAACCCGTTCGCTTATTTGAGCAAGGCGGGGGTATTCGTCTTATCGTCTGCCTGTGAGGGATTCGGCAATGTGTTGGTCGAGGCCCTGTTGTGTGGTTGTCCTGTTGTGAGTACAGACTGCCCAGGCGGCCCTGCCGAAATTCTGGAAAATGGTAAATATGGAGAGCTTGTGCCGGTAGGCGATAAACGCGGGCTAGCCGATGCGATTTGTAGAGCCTTGGATGCCCCGCTGAATAGGGAGTTTCTGCGCACACGAGGCTCTGAATTTTCAGTAGAGGCCTCCGTCGAAAAATATCGTCGTCTATTATTTGAAAGTGGCTCGCTGCATCCCTAAAACGAGTCAACTTGGACGGGTTCTTTATTGGTGAGCGGGGACCTATAGCTTGTGCGCTTTCGGCCAGCGACGCTTCAGGCAGACCCACTCCTGTGGATACTCCCTGATCCAGTCTTCGAAATGATGGTGTACAATTTCGGTCATCGCGACAGCCTGTTCCTTGACCGGTGAATCAGGAATAGGACTAACCAGCGGATCATAAACGGTTACCCGGTAACGTCCTCCGGGCAGACGTTCGGCGCGAGACACGACTACCGCTGCCCCAGTGCGCAGGGCCAGGCCAACGGCGCTGGTGTTAGTGAGCGCATCAACGCCAAAAAAGGGAATGAGCTTGCCAGTATCCGGACGCGTGTCCATCGCCATAATAATACTTTCGCCCGCTTTCAATGCTTTGATTAGGGGACGTGGCCCTGCATCTGCGGATATTAGCTTTTCACCGAAAGATCGGCGTGAGCCCAGTAAGAGGTGTTGTATGATCGGATTGGATTCTGGCGCATAGATGGCGTTTATGGTGAAGCCGAACTGTCGCGTGACCAGTGAGGCAACCTGCCAAGCTCCTACGTGTGCAGTCATAAACACGGTCGCTCGTTTGCTCTCCATGTGCTTACGGGCCTCTGGTTCAAGTACAAACTCGATGCGTTGTTCGCGCTCCTCCCAGATCTGTTCCAGTTTGAGTAACTCCGCGGCAGAGTAACCCAAGTAGCGAAAAACTTTCTTTGTGGTTCGCTCCCGCCATTCTCGGGAGCTATCCGGAAATGCGATGGCAAAATTAGCACGCGCTTTATCCGCTTTGTCTGAATAAGCACTGCCCAAGCCGAAGGTAAAAGCAGACAATCGCAGAGCCAGCCCCAAACTGAGTTTGCGCATGAGCCAAAATATGAAGCGAAAGACTGCAGCTTCGACCCATTGAGCGGCAGAGGATAGAGCTGGCGCTTTGCGTGCCAGCCGCTTGGGGATCAGGTAAAACTCGGGCATCGGGCAGCCTCAGTGTCGCCCAGGGTCTGATCCGAATACCCAGTCCCAGACCGGAGAGCTCACGCCGAAGCGCCCGCCTTCTCCGGAATGATGATGCTTTAGATGGTAGTGTTTGATGAACTTCGCCACCGGATTTTTCATCGGGAAGTGATGCGTAGAATAGTGGATATAGTCATAAATTAAATAGCCGATAATAAAACCCCCACAAAATGGCTGAATCCACGGCTGCGGAATGACAAGCCCGAACAGCAGGTAGAGCGCTGCCATGATGGGTATTGCACCGGTGGGTGGCATGACTAGGCGAGTTTTGTCTTTGGGGTCTGCATGGTGATTGCCGTGAAACAGAAACACTAACCATTTACTCGCCTTGTTGCTTGCAGGAAAATGAAACAAAAAGCGGTGAAGGCAGTATTCGCTGAGCGTCCATACAAACATGCCTGCCAGGGCTATAAAAAATACTGGCCAGCCTGGGAGTTCATAGAAAGACAAGCTCCGCCATAGCAGCCACCCCGCGATGGGTGTCCACATCAACAGCGGTGTGATGGGGTGGACATGGGACAATCGTTCGAGAAGATCATTCTCGAACAGGCGTATAGATTGATGCGGTTTTTCAGCTTGCACAGGATTCGGTGTCGGCATCACTGTCAGACTCCTCCGTTTGTTGTGTTGTATTTTTTGGCCACAATCGCTTCGAGCAGAACCAATCTTCCGGTTGCTGGCGAATCCAGTTTTCGAACTGGTGGTGAACCTGCTGGATCATATCGATGGCCTGGGTGGTTTCGTCAAGGCCGGTATCCTCGGGGACAATCGGCGGGTGAAACGTGACGCGGTAGTGGGCGTCCTGTAATCGTTCGACCTGTACTGGTACCAGATCGCAGTTGAGTTTCAGTGCGAGCTTCGCGGGCATGATGGTTGAAAGCTTATCACGCCCAAAAAACCGTATAAATTTTCCTTCGTCAACACGTCTGTCCATTACCATGGCGACGGTCTGCCCTCTTTTCAACGCACGCATCAGCAATCGGGCGCTGTTGTCTCTGGGCATGAGTTCGCTATTCAATGCTTGGCGAGACTCTAACAGCATGCGGTCCAGTAGCGGATTGGTTGGGGGGCTGTAAAGACTGACATTCCGGATGCCCAGTTTTGCCAGCGCAGAACACACCACCTCCCAGTTGCTTTGATGTGCAGTCACGATGACACAGGGCCTAGCGGGACTCTCGCAGGCCGCTAGCGGTTCACAAATATCAATAATGAGGCGTTTATCGTCCTTCAATATAGTTTCCAGATGCGGGTATTCGGCTAATACACGGCCCGAGCGGCCCCAGGCACGAACCACCAGTTCATCGATTTCCGCGTCATCCAATTTAGGAAACGCGACCACCATATTCGCGCGGAATATCGCGGTTTTTTTCTTCAGTTTTGGGCCGACCCAGCTGCCGACAGCGTCGCCAAATCGGGATGCTATATCAATGGGCAGCAGCCTTGCCAGGCGCGTGATCAGCCAGACAACCACAACGTCTATACGCCACAGCAACGCGCGCAAGAAACGATGGTCGCGCGCCCATTTACTTAAAGAATTGCCGACAATGAACTCAGCCACAGGTGAAATTACCCAACATGTTTTCTTGCGTTAAGTGGTCAATTATACCGCACTATACCCGACGGATTCGCGGTCATAATGTCGATAATTTAAGCTGATCTAGTCCTTCGCATAGCCCTAGCCTAGGTGTCCATCCGGTTACAGTGGTCATCGGACCGTTGTCTACCACCCAGTCCTCGTGGCGCAGTTCACGCAATTTGGGTGGTGTCAGCATGGGCGCTTTGCCTGTGACTCTAGCGG
Organism: uncultured Haliea sp.; assembly: GCA_913061115.1. GTDB lineage: Bacteria > Pseudomonadota > Gammaproteobacteria > Pseudomonadales > Halieaceae > Marimicrobium. Next base: position 7,632 of record CAJXTK010000098.1, on the reverse strand, counting down.
CATTGCTATTGACCGCTGCGACACCGTTTAAGAGCCAGCCGGGGATGCGCCAAAGGCGAACCTTTCGGGACCAGTGGTCTGCGGCAATATTGGCCAATTCACGCCAGCTGTAGCCGCCATCTTTGCCATCACAGAGGGCCAGAACTTGATGAATTGCCCCTTCGCTTTGTAGGCAGACCACGATGGCATCCACCAGGTCTGACACATGAATCAGCGACAGGCGGGCATCGGGTGAGCCTGGTACCAGGACTATCCCCCGCTGCATCCACTGAAATATCGGCAGCATCTCTTGGTCGCCTGGGCCATAGACGGCGGGTGGACGCAGGATAATCCACTCAAGGTCCCGAACCTGTGTGAGTAGTTTTTCTCCTTCGCATTTACTGTGGGCATACCATGACAGTTGGGGTTCACGGGCGGCAAGGGATGACAGTAGTAACATCCTGGGTGGTCGCGGTTGAGCCCCAATAGCATTGAGTAATGCCAAGGTGCCTAATACGTTCACGCGGTCAAATGCGTCTTGAGAGTTGCCTCTGACAGCACCTGCGCCGTGTATGACGAAAGCGCAATCGGTAACAAGTTGTTGCAGGGCGCAAGCGTTTTCGAGATCCCCCTCTATCAAGGCAATGCCCTGTGCGGCCAAACGTGATGCTTTAGCGCGATTTCTCACCAGTGCCCGGACCTGAAAACCTTGCTCCAGCAAGCGCTGGCAGAGCACGGTGCCGATAAATCCGGTGGCTCCCGTAACGGCGATGAGGCTGCCTGTGGGAGTCAGGCTGAAGCAACCCTCAGGAGAACTTCTGCTGCGGCGTTGAGCTTGTCGATATCATTGTTGTTGATAAAGTCGAGTCGCGCCTTCGCCCGTGACAGTTTGCCGGAAGATGTTTTGGGCAGAGAACGAGTTGGAACCAGTTCTACGTAGCAGTCGAGACTCATTTCCATGCGCACGAGCGCCGTGAGGCGGCGCACCAGGTTGTTGCGAATGCCCGGATCCCTTTGACGGCATTGCACTAGCAGTACACAGAGCTCTTCACCTTTGCTGTTCGGCGCGGAAAATGCCACCGCGTCGCCGGCCCGCACTTCGGACTGGGTTTCGGCAACATGCTCAAGGTCCTGAGGCCAAATATTACGTCCATGAATAATGATTAGGTCTTTCTTGCGGCCGGTAATGGTTAACGCACCATCGACCATATAACCAATATCTCCCGTGTTGAGCCAGCCGTCTTGACTGAGCACATGACCGGTTTCTTCCGGCAGATTGAAATATCCCGACATGACGCTGGGCCCGCGCAAATAGATCACGCCACTTCGCCAGTCTTCCAGGACTTGGTTATCATCGCGGACCTCCACCTCAAAACTGGGCATTGGAGTGCCGCAATTAACGAAATGACGACCCCGACCTTGCGTATCTTCTTCATCCATCACTATCACCTGGTGGTGATCCGAGAGGTGGTCGCTGTCAATATGGTGTGTGGTGAAGCCTGTCCAAAGGGGTGAAAAACTGACTCCAAGAGTACATTCAGCCATGCCATAGCACGCCAGGAGCGCGCGACGATCGAAACCGGCCGGCTCCATCATTTCGGCGAAGTACTCTAATGTTTGCGGGTGGATCATTTCAGCGCCGATACCTGCTACGCGCCAATGACTGAGGTCGTAAGTTGAAATATCACTGGCACGGACCCGGCGTGCGCATAGGTCATAACCGAATGAAGGAGCGAAGGAGATGGTGGCGCGGGTCTTGGTCATCAATGATAACCATTGGCGCGGCCGCATGGCGAACTCGCGAGTGTCTAGGTAGTCAATGGAAATCTGCGCGGCCATAGGAACCAATACGAAACCGACCAAGCCCATATCGTGGTAGAAGGGTAGCCAGGACATCATGCGGTCTGAACTGCTCATTTCCAGGCCGTGGGATACGATACCGTGCAGATTGGCCATAGCGGTACGGTGTTTGATGATGACACCCCGAGGGAAGCGTGTACTGCCTGAGGTGTACTGAATGTAGGAAATATCATCAGGTTCAGCCTGATGTAGAGGCTGCACATCGGAGGGCAGAGCATGAAATGCCTTAGGTGCGTCCACCATGCGCATGGAAAGACCTTCGCTGGCCTCCTGCAAGAAGGAAAGATACCCCTCTGATGCTATACCGATCTCCGCGTCGCTGGCTTCCAGCAACTGTTTCAGCTGCGCCACGTAGGCGCAGTGAGCGCCGACTTTTACTGAGGCAGGCAGTGCCACAGGAATCAGGCCGGCGTATTGGCAGGCGTAGAAAAACCGAATGAATTCAGGGTTTGTTTCTGCGACAAGTGCAACACGGTCGCCTTTTGTCAGACCTAGCCCCATTAGCTTATGCGCCAGCTCAATTGCCTGCAGGCGCAGCTCGCGGTAGGTAATGCTGGCGTAGATGTCACCTCGGCCGGTGTAGAAGTTTGAGCCAGTGTCGCCCTGAGCCGCATAGTCGAGTGCTTCGGTTAATGTCGCGAAATCAGCTGAGCGAAATGGCATTAGGTGGCGTGTGGGTGTGGCAATGGCGTTTACGTGTGACAATGTAGATTCCTCGTTTTCGGCGATCTGTCCGCCGCGCAACTCTTCGAAAATAGGCACTACTTACCGCTTAAGTACGCGGCAACGATGCACATTTCAAAAATGTCTAAGTGCCGTTTTGTTGTTGTTCATGCATGTAGACGTACATGTTGGCACCCTTTGTCCAGGCCCCGGAAAAGGGCAACCTGATGAGGAGTTATCCTACCATTTGGTGCTTTTGTACTGATAGGAAATAATACCGCTGGCTGATGGGAACAATCCCATTGCAAGATACTAGAGGCGATAACGCAGGCTGCTGCGGGCGTCTGGAGTGCCGTTAGAGAGCTTGGTGAGCCTAGGCTGATATCGAGGTCAAATCATGGGGAAATTTAATCCTAACTAACTGTTTTTAAAGTATTATTTTTTATTCAAGTATTTTTGCAGTGCCAGAAGTGAAGGCGCTCCCCATGAATGCTTCAAGGTATTTTTTTCGTGTAAAGGAGCTGATCGACCGCCGGGGCGGCCCCGTACCTACCTCATTCGGATTAGTTTGAGGCGCTCATGTGTCAGAGGTCTGCGCCCTCCACCACGCCTGGAACATAAGGACTGACCATATCAGCTCAGAGTGATTGGCCCAGCCATAAAGATGTTGATGCCAGGCGTCTCGGATGCTCCTTACGTCGAAAATGCCCTGCTCTGCTAAAGTCTTCTCTGAAATTAGGTCCTCGGCCCAATCCCTCAGCGGGCCGACGAGCCACTCTTTAATCGGCACGCTGAAGCCGCGTTTTGGTCGGTCAATTAACGCCCGTGGGATATAGCGGCCCAACAGGTCTCTAAGTACAAGTTTCCCTTGCCCCCCGTCAAACAGATAGGCGCTAGGTAGGGACCAAGCCAGTTCTAGCACTCGGTGGTCGAGAAGAGGTGCTCGCGCCTCAAGACCGACCGCCATGCTGGCACGGTCAACCTTGACCAAAATGTCGTCTGGGAGATAGCCAGTGTAATCATAGTGAAGCATAGCCAGCAGTGGATCCTCAACATCTGCCCAGTAGGCTGGGTCGGACAATGGTGTTGCTGGAGTTACGGCCCCTGATACAAATTGATCTACCGCCAGACATTTATTGAATCTGTTGGCCAGAATCTCCTGCGGTGAATTGGCCGCCCAGTTACAGGAGCGTTGGCCGATTTTTCCGAGTTTGCGAGTCCAGCGGGGTACATTCATATCTTTGCCCGCATAGCTCTTCGCGTAGCGCCAACTCTCTGTGCCCAGCGCACCTACAACTGGACGGACAATGCGCCTTGCGCTCTCGGGTATACGTTGCACATCGCGCCAGTGATTCAGGCAGCTTTTGTATCGCCGGTACCCGGCCATCTGCTCATCGCCGCCATCACCGGTCAGCACGACTTTAAGCTGCTCTCGTGCCAGCTTACAGATCAGGTAGGTAGGAATCTGTGAGGAATCAGCGAAGGGCTCATCGTACATATGTGGCAACTGTTCAATCACATCCAGCGCCTGATCGGGGGTGACATACATTTCGTGGTGATCGGTTTTCAGATGTTTGGCCACTGCGGAAGCATACTCGGCCTCATTGTATTTTTCTTCCCAAAACCCGATGCTGAATGTCTTCACAGGCCGGTCCGACACCTTCTGCATCAGCGCGACGATCATGGAAGAGTCGACTCCCCCAGAAAGCAATGCCCCAAGCTCTACGTCCGCCACCATTCGATCCCCAACCGCCTGCTGCAGCACCCCGTCCAGCATGTCGATCGCGCCTTCATAACTTCCCGTAAATCTATTTCGCTCGCCGTGTTCGGCAATGTTTTTCGCGGACCAGAACGGGGTTGGGTGCGCGTCCCAGGGCTTACAATCCTGCGGTATCTTTAGCAGGCTACCCGGGGGAAGTTTGCGTACTTGTCGATAGATCGAGTTGGGCTGGGACACCCATCCATATTGCAGATACTGGCCGAGAGCGTTGCGATCCAGTTCATTCTCGAAATCTGGATGTTGGCGCAAAGCCTTGAGTTCCGAGCCGAACAGGAAGCTGTTACCGCACCATCCATAATACAACGGTTTTTTCCCTACCCGATCCCGCGCCAACCACAGACAGCGTTCTTTCCTGTCCCACAGTGCTAGCGCAAACATACCTTCGAATTTGCTCACGGCTTTTTCTACGCCGAGGTGCTGCACTGCGGCTAAAATCACTTCCGTATCGGAATGCCCCCGATAGGGGTAAGCGGATACGCCATGTTCTTGCCGCAGACGGGCGAAATTATAGACTTCACCATTGAACGACAGGACGTAGCGCCCTGAGGCTGACACCATGGGCTGCGCGCCCGCCTCAGACAGGTCAATGATGGACAGTCGACGATGGCCAAGCGCCAGAGGGAACGAAGGGTCCACCCAGACGCCACCCGCATCGGGGCCGCGATGAATAATCGTATCTGCCATGGCCTGACACCGCTGTGCAAGATCCTTCTGGGCGCCGCCTCTGTACTGAATAAAACCGGTAATTCCACACATAGCAATTCGTCTCTTATGTTCGATCTGCAGCCTGATTGACAGCAGTGTCAAGCAGTGCAAGATAGCTGCTGACAGCGCGCTCAACAGAAAAATCCACCGCCCTGTGCAGTAATATTGCTCTGGGCGTGGGGTCATCCAGTTCAACGAGAATAGCCTTCGCCATCTCATCTGCCTTACCGATACTCACTAAAGCACCATATTTTCCGTCTTCAAGAATTTCGCTTGAGCCACCAGGGCAATCGGTGCTGATGACGGGGCAACCGCAGGCTAAGGCCTGAATGAGGACGCCTGGTAGACCTTCGTATGCGGACGACAATACGAGCACAGAAGCTCGCGCCATATACTGGAAAGGATTCTCTACGAACCCAGGCATACAGACGTCGGCCTGGATGCCCAGTGTGCACACCAACTGCTCCAGGTCATCCCGCAGTCTGCCCTCTCCAAGGATGACCAGCCGCGCTTCCTTGTCTGCGCGCACAGCAGCAAACGCACGGATAAGAGTGGCGAAATCTTTCTGTTCTGTGAATCGCCCTGCCGCCAAAATGACGGGCGGTTCATCCTGCGCAAACCACGGGTGTTCCAGTGTCTGTTGTGCGCGTGTGCGCAGGTTATCATCTACGACAGGGTTGTGGACCGTGGTGACAGAATCCTGATGTAATCCAATGGTTGTGATTAACTCATCAGCCACATGATCTGATACGGCTATAACACGATCTGCTTTTGGGTAGGTTCGCCGCACTAGCTCAGGTAAATAGCGCCATTTCCATTTGCGGAAATTAGATGGCGCAGCGCAATGAGTCGATAGCGCAATCCGCTCACTGACAATGACAGGCACTCGTGAGCCAGAAATTTCTTTGGCCCAGATGGCGCAAAGGTTAGCGTAGGGAAGGGCAGACAAGATGACATCAGGGCGGCTGTCCGCAATATACGTCTGCAAGGACTGAATTCGCGCGACCTCTGGGGCAATTTTTTTCGCCAGCAACACGGGGCGCAGTCTGGCGAAAAAGTCTTTTGGATTACCTTTGACGATGATCCACCGCGCCCAGAAACCACCGGTTGCTTCCAGTTCTGTCATGGTTGCCCCTGCAGGGATCTCACCAAGGAGTGCGCCCTTAGCCTGGCACAGAACCAGATCAACGTCTCGACCCCGTGCCAGGAAACCTTTGGCCAGATTTAACATAGAACGCTCAGCGCCGCCGCCTTCAAGGGATGGCAGAAGGATGGCAATCTTTCCGGCTCGGGTGCCCGGATGTGTATCTGCTGGCATCCGTTTAGACACTCGTCAGCTGAGAAGCCGAGCGCGCGGTATGGAGCCGGGTGCGCGACGCTCCGCTCTGGTAACTGAGCAAAAGGGCCAAAGGAAACCAGAATAACATCCATTGGTCTCTGGGTCGCTCAATAAGCGTGTCCACCCCCGTCATCATAGTGCAGACGGCGAAGATTAAGATGCAAAAAATACTGAAGTCGCCCCGCTGTTGTCCCAATGACCAGGCGTGGCGAAATGCTACCACCAAAAGCAGTAGGAATATTATCACACCGACCGCGCCCCCCTGCCAGAATAACATTAGGAATGCATTATGCGCTGTTTCAAAAGTATACCCTGAGATGCCAACGGATAGTGTCGAGGCAAGACCATGTCCGAACACGGGGGCCGATTGGGCTTCATCCCATACTGCCGCCCAGATCAGTGGCCGCAACCCCGGTCCTCTTTCAAATAGCTGATCCACCACTTCGGGGAAAGCCAAAAATAGTAGGCCCGTTAAGACGGCGAGAGCCGCTAGGCACAGCAGTCGTTTATTTTTTTGCATCAAACTCACTAAGGTTAGCAAGGCGATGATCAGAGCTGTAAAAGCGGCTCGGCTTTGGCCGAACCATGCGACGCAGATGAATGCTCCGATGCTGAAAATAAATACCCAATTTAACTTCCGCCCTGGGAATCGCATAACAAAAAATGCTGCCAATAACGCGAATATGCCATACACATTGGAAGACTCATTGATATTGGTTAAAGATCTAATAGGGGTCAGTCGCGCCGTGGGAAACGAGTTGTCGCCATAAAAAACGACAATGTTTATTACTGCCGCAGCAGCGGCGAAGAAAGCACAGGCCTGTAACATGTACTCAAAAAAACTGTGGTTCCATTGCACCAGAAAATACGTAACGGCAATAAAACTGATGAGGTTGACGGCGATCGTGGCCTTCTGGCCAAACCGATACCAGTCCAGCGGGTCGCTCCAGAATCCGGATAGCAGGAGATAGAGAATGTATGCCACAATCATCTGGAATAGTGGGTGCTTCCAGACATTCCTAATACTCCCGACCACCACAAACAGGCTTGGAATAAAAACGACGCGAGCATAAAACTGATAAGGCTTACTGTAATCGTTGAAAATAAAATAGCTGCACAGGAATATGCCGTAGACTGCCAGCAGCAGGAAGGGAAATGCTCGCCTTAAGTGATCTGAGGAGGTCAATCTTGTGTTTTTCACTAAATATTAAATTCCGTTCTGCGCATCCCGAAATCACTTGGTACCAATGGTACTGGATCTGTCTCTTATACACATCTGACGCTGCCGACGAATAGAGAGGTGTAG
>CAJXTK010000097.1 GCA_913061115.1 uncultured Haliea sp. | reverse complement strand
GTCGGCAGCGTCAGATGTGTATAAGAGACAGATGCCTACTTGCAGCTCCCGTGGGGCATTCTAGCAGTCATAGACGCCAGCTTGCTAGCCTGTTTCAGCGACTTGAATCGCCATTGAGACCATGCAAACACCAGATCCGATCCAAACACCTGAGGGCAAGTAGGCTATGCCAACCTTATAGAGAGGCAAGTAAACCACTCGTAGGGCGAACCACATTGTTGCGGCCGATAAAACATCGATATCCATTTGCATGGATAGCAGGCAAAGGGCTAAGAATACGGGCAAACTCGCTGAAGGTTAATGATACTGCGCTCAAAGATGCTTTGTCTAATCATTCGAATCTAAATTTGCGACTCTAGAGCTAAAATAAGCTCACCTTTCATTACCCCAGCGAACTCTTTAGTTAGCTACAGAATTCTGAATGTACCAAGCTCAATAAGTAGCAGTCCCACGCCATCGGTCTACTCATAGTGATCATACTGTACAGCTTTTGCTGTAAACTCTTGCGTTCATTTTTCTGAGTCCCTGTTTATGGATACTGGCGTGACATCATCTCCCGACTTGTCGGTCGAAATCCCTGTCGACTCATCGAAAACTCCGTCATGGTTTGAAGACGCACTCGCCGCCCCGCGCAAAGAGGGCTGGCTGGATTCTGCAGGTTGCCCGATACATTACTTTAGCTGGGGAAATCCTGCCAATCCTGGTGTTTTACTCCTCCATGGGTTTCTCGCACACGCGCGATGCTTTGCCTTTATTGCGCCGCTTCTAGCCAACGATTATTACGTGGTCGCCTATGACTTTTCCGGCATGGGAGATTCGGGCGCTCGTGAGGAATATCCTGATGAGGTTCGTCTACAGGAGCTAATAGATGTTGCTAGCAAAACCGGCTTGCTGGATAACGGTCGCAAGCCGACCATCATCGCACATTCGTATGGCGGCAGCGTTGGGCTGACCGCTATGGAGCGTTGTCACGAGCAATTCTCGCGTCTGGTTATCTGCGATTTAATGACGCTGCGCCCAGATCGGCTCAAAGCGCACGCAAAAGAGAGTCGGCCGCCAGGATCTCAGGAGCCACAGCGTCCCAATCGCGTTTACCCAGACTATGAAATCGCTAAAGCCCGCTTCGTCTTGTCACCACCCCAGCCGGTGAACGAAGCGTATTTGGTTGACTACATGGCCTTTCATTCTCTGAAAGCAGTAGAAGGCGGTTGGTCCTGGAAGTTTCATCCCAGTGTATTTGACCACAGCACAGATTTGCATGAGCGCTTATTGATGCAAGGCAAACGCACGGCTAATGCGCCTGGCCCTATAGTGATTGTTTATGGTGAACAGAGCGATTTATTCGATGCCGATTCTGCCGACTATGTGCGTGAGTGCGGTGGTGGGCATATACCGATGATCGGCATTCCCCACGCTAGGCATCACTTAATGCTTGATCAGCCCATTGCTTTTGTGAGTGTGCTAAGGGCTATTTTGACGATGTAAGGTGTCTCAAATCGACTCGCAACTCGCATTGGCCACACCTGGCGCCGTCCAACCATCACCATCAACATCAATGAACAGGGGGTTGGTAAAGGCGAATGCCGGAACACCCGATTCTCCAAGATTGCCGTCTGTCAGGTCCTCCAATGTGCTGTTGCTATTTCTGTTCAGACTGGCAGGGTAAACTGGAAACAACGGAGAGGAGACCCCATCGGTACCGCTCGCCGTCACCACAACCCAGGTGTCCTCGTTAATTCCCTCAAGCGTTAAGGTCGCGGTGATGTCGATGCGCGATCCACCTTGGACTGCGGCGTTGACCACGACCTCAATTTCCTCCCAATCTTCATCACCGGCACTGATCTGTGCATCGGCACATACCCCGTAGCGAGCGGCCTCATCGCTAGCAGTGAGGAGCTCAGGCTGATTGTTGATATAGAACTTTATCGTATCCACCGGCGCCCACTCCGGCGTACTAACAGTAGCTGTTAACACAACATGACTGCCGGACTCAGCCGACATGGTGACGTCCTCGTCGAGACGCAGACCCGCGCGCTGACTAGTGCCGCTGAACTCTCCGTCCGCCTGCAGTAAAAGCTGCGGTGCGTTTGTACCCAACACTTTACCAGCCAACAGATTTGCAGCGAGGGCTTCGGCGTCTGCCGCAACGTCAGGTGGATTGGTGGTCGCATTGGCGATCAATGTACGTGCTGACGTATGGGTAAATCTGAAATTGTGAGTATCAGAATTGGCGACACCAATTTTCACAATACCCTGATTCATGAGGTTGAACCAGTCGCCCATGTTTTGGCCCAGAAGCTCGCTGTCTATCGCACCCCGGCCATTGGCGCCAATCCATAGTTCCAGCGCATCAAACCCATCGTCAAAAGCGTTAACTATCGATGGATCTAGCCGTTTGGCCACTAAATTTGCAGTCGATTGTGGGGGTGTCTTGCCCGTATCAATAGCCAAACCACCGGCGCCAAAATAACTCCCAATATGGTTAATCTGCACCACAACATTATCCTTGGGGTCGTCATGCAGTCCCGCAATGATTTCCGCAGGCGACAGGTTATAGTATCCGTATGCGGGGAAATCCCGTCCTGGAGGTGCGGGGCCGGCCCAGTCGAAAGACCCACCACTGATGCTGCTTGGATCAATGGTCAACAGCCAAGCGTTGAAGTGCCCATAATCGAAGGTAGTGGTCTCACTACTGACCGCTACGCCAATCAGGTCTTCTACACCCATAGCCCGCAAGGTCGGCGCATAGTCAGAGCGAACACCGTGATCTGAACCCACGAAAAAGTCCATCCCCTCTGCCAGCATTACCGCTATACGCTGAGCAAAGGTGACGCTCGAGTCAGGGCTCTGGATGGCATGCACATGAAAATCGCTGTGTACAAAACCGTTGTCATTAATGAGCCTCACAATTTCCGCCTGCACTGTCGTCACCTGGCCCGCCGTAATGGTGATATCTTTTTTGTATACGGAATAACGAGGTCCGCGTGATATCACCAGTTGATAATCACCGGGCTCTACAATGATCCGCTCACTGGCCCCCTCACGATCAATAAATGCGACTTGCGCGATACCAAAAGGCAAGTCGTCTGCCTTGTAATCACCAAACACGCCGGCCTCTTGGCCCCCAATAAGCGTCGACACAACGTTCGTTGAGGGTGGACTCGGGTCAAACCCAACCAGTTGCAACTTAGCAGGGCCGGGGCCAGTCTCGTCAATGACCGTGACGTCGAGAAAGCCGGACGGCGGCATTTCGAAATCGCGAGTCACCGCCACGTCTGTCTCAACTGCCAGTGTTAATGGGTCGTTATCGGAAAAGCGGTAACCTTCCATGTTTGCCCTGATCTGGTAATCACCAGGAGGAACGTTGAGGCTGTAATCGCCGGCGGCATCTGTCGTACTGTGGTTAACAATAAACAACGCCGGTGGATTCGCCTCGGCATCCAGCAACTGATACACCACTATTTGAGCATTCTGCAAGGGCTCTCCCGCGCTGCTAACATTTCCACTGACCGCAACCGCCTCTATGCCAAAAATGTCATTGCGAATATCTGCAATGCTGGCGATGGTGCCGTCACCAACGGCAAAATATCGCCGCAGTAATAAAGCGCCATCTGCGGGGATCGTGTAGTTCGCAGGCTCAAGTCCAACAAGAAGTTCCGCTGCCGAACTGCCGTATACGATAATATTGACGCCGACCTGTGAAAAACTAGACGAACCCTGTTCACCGTGAATGAGGCCATATGACACGCCTTCTGCGCCGCCTACGCCGCCATAGGCAACGAAATTACACTGGTCGCAAAGACCTTCATCCAGAGCCCCGCAGGCAACATAGGTCTGTTCTGGGCAAGACGACGTGAGCGTCGGATCACCGAACCCCGCATTGACCTGAAAGAATTCGACCTGGCCAGAACCATTGAGATACTCTGTCATAAAGACATCAAACGTATCCGAACTCAGGTTCTTGAACGTGCTGTCGAGTACGACATATCTGTCACCCACCGCCAGGCTATAGCATGTTTCAATTTCGACGGGCAAATCTTTGTCATCTGCAGCGGTTGGCAGCGTGACACCAAAACCAGCCACCGCAGAACTGGGATTGGCCAGTTCCAGCAAATCATCGGGCCCAGTAGCGCAGATCACGGCGGGCTGGCCGTCGCTGCCATCGTTCTGTATACGGATATCGGTGTAGTTTGGCGTGTTCTCGATATTCAGGCCGATCACAAATTCCTCTAGGTGATCGGGCAGCATGGCGCCTGCTGTGTCCTTGCGAGTGACATCAATGATGTTGCCGCCAAATGTACCGATGCTAAGCCACTGCCGCCCCGCCTTCTGAATGATGACCCGCAAATTCTCGTTCTCGAGCACGTAATCACCCGGGACACCACGCGCGAGTGGCCCGGACAGCAAGTCCGCCTCAGTTGCCACACGGGCCGAAGCGATCGGCGCAACGTTTTCTGAGAGCTGTTCATTATCGCTATCGCTGCAGGCGGAGCCAATGGCAAGCAGCGATATCAGACTGCACACCTTCAGTAGAGATGGAATTCGATTTAAAGACATCACAGTAATCCCGGATTCTTTGGAGGCAAACTTGAAAATAACAGAAAAACGCCATGAATCGCAATGTTTTGTGCGCCTTGAACAGGGTTTATACATTCCCAGTGGGCGGGTGTATTGGCGTCTCCCTGTGAGCACTATCTGCTCCAATGCGAACTCTCTCAGCGGCAGTAAAAGTAGCGAGTAGCGCATCGCCCTAGGCGACACTGACACGCTAACGTGTCAATATCCCCGGGGACATCTGGGTTTTGCTGCCTAGGCTATAGCAACTTAAAAGACGATGAACTGGAATTCAGATAGGTGAATTTATGGCCCGTAAAACACATTATCGTGCTTGCCATTTGTGCGAGGCCATCTGTGGGCTCGTGATTGAAACCGAGGGAGCGGATATTGTCTCCATCAAGGGAGACAAGGCCGACCCTCTGAGCCGTGGCCACATCTGCCCCAAGGCAGTGGCCCTGAAGGATCTGCACACGGACCCGGACCGACTGCGCGCTCCGGTGAAAAGAGTCCGCGGTGATGACGGAGAGGGCCGCTGGGAGAACATTGGCTGGGACGAGGCACTGGATACCACCGCTACCCGGCTAGCGCAGATTATTACCGAGCGCGGGGTAAACGCTGTGGGTATCTACATGGGCAACCCCTCGGTGCACAACTACGGCATGATGACTCACCAGAGCAACCTGTTCCAACATATCCGCAGCAACAACCGTTTCTCTGCGACCAGCGTGGACCAGCTACCCCACCACCTGACCTCGTTGTGGCTGTACGGGCACAAGTTGCTGATTCCCGTACCTGACGTCGACAACACCGACTACTTGCTCATGCTAGGCGCAAACCCGCTGGCCTCTAACGGCAGTATCTGGACCGTACCGGATGTGAAGAAGCGCCTGCAGGCGCTGACCGCGCGCGACGGTAAATTGGTAGTCATCGACCCGCGCAGGACAGAAACCGCGACCATCGCCAGCGAGCACCACTTCATCCGCCCCGGTACCGACGCCCTATTCCTGTTGGCACTGCTCAATACCCTCTTCAGCGAACACCTCACAAAGCCCGGCGCGCTGACCGCTTTCACCACCGGGCTGGATGCAGTGGCGACTGCGATCGAGACGTTTACACCGGAACTTGCCGCCGCCCATACGGGGATCAAGGCAGACGTGATACGTCGAATCGCCAGGGAATTTGCTGCCGCCGACAACGCTGTGTGCTACGGCCGCATGGGCGTCTCCACTCAGGCCTATGGAGCACTGTGCCAATGGGTGATTCAACTGATCAACATCGCCAGCGGGAACCTGGACAAACCTGGCGGCAGCCTGTTTGCCACACCAGCAGTGGATACCGTGATGACCAGTAGTCCCGGTGGCCACGACCGACATCAAAGCCGCGTGCGCAACCTGCCCGAGTTTGACCGGGAACTGCCCTCCGCCTGTCTGGCAGAAGAAATCAGCACCCCGGGCGAGGGGCAGATTCGGGCACTGTTTACTGGGGCCGGTAACCCGGTGCTGTCCACCCCCAATGGACGGCAACTGGACAGCGCCCTGGAAGGGCTGGAGTTTATGGTATCGCTGGACCCGTACATCAATGAAACCACACGACACGCGGACATCATTCTGCCCCCCACCTCCGCACTGGAACACGATCACTACGACATCAGCTTTCACCTTTTTGCCGTTCGCAATACCACACGTCACAACGAGGCTGTGTTCGACAAACCCGAAGGCAGCCTGCACGACTGGGAAATTTTTAATCAGTTGGGTAACCGACTGGGCAAATTGCTGGGCAAACCGGAGCAGCCTGCCATGGCACCCCATGAGATAATCGATCTGGGCCTGCAACTGGGGCCGCACAGTTCCGAGGGTCTATCGCTGGAAAAACTGCGCCAGAACCCCTCCGGCATTGACCTGGGCCCACTGCAACCACAACTGCCCGAACGTCTGGCAACACCAGAAAAAACAATCCGCTGCGACACACCCCAAGCCATAGCTGACCTACGCCGACTGTTCGACGAGTTCCAGCAACCGGATACCTGCGAGTTGCGACTGATCGGCCGTCGCCACGTGCGCTCCAATAACTCCTGGATGCACAACTACCACCGTCTGGTAAAAGGCCGTGACCGCTGCACGCTGATGATGCACCCGGACGATATGGCTAATCAGGGTATCGCCCCCGGCGCTCGCGCGACTCTCGCGTCAAGGGTGGGGTCGGTCGACGTGACGGTGGAAGCGACAGAAGACATGATGCCCGGCGTAGTCAGCCTACCCCACGGCTTTGGCCACGACCGACACGGTATTCGCATGCAGACTGCCACCGCGCACGCCGGTGTGAGCTGCAATGACGTAACCGATGACCAGTACCTGGATGTACTTTCGGGTAACGCTGCCGTCAATGGCGTGCCCGTCACGGTTCGCCGAGCCTGACGATGCTATGATGAATATTATTAGCAGTCTCTGGCCATGGCCCTGGTGGTGCGTCATGGTTTTCGTCAACATCTGCAGTACTATCGTTTGCATCAAGTTCTTTCGAGAGTCCTGTAAGACACCCGATGGTCAGACCCGCTACTTACGCTGTATGCGTTTCATGGGGCTGGCATTTATTCTTGTGGCAATGTACAGGTCAGTATTTGTATCACGCTATCTCTATCAGTATGGCTGGTTCGATACCATCGCGAATAGCTCTCTGATAATCCGCTCTTTAGCCTGGGTTGCAGAACTTTCCTTTGCCGGATTAATCGCTTTCGCCATGTTGCGTTTCAATGAGGACATACGGAAAAATAATCACGAAAATAGCGTTCTGCTGTCACAGTACGAGCGTCACGCACCCTGGGCACTCATTACCTGTATCTTCCTCGCTCAGTTCTTTGCGACCGGTGGACTGATCACAAAAAGTCGCCTGTTGTTTGCCATAGAGGAGACACTGTGGGGTGTTGGCTTTTTCTCCGTTCTCCCACTGGCGATTATTCAATTTCGCAGAGCCTTCCCAGTGGGACAGAAATCAAAACCCTCGGGGCTGGGCATGCTCAGAACATTGAGTGTGGTGAATGTAAGCTGGTGCTTGATTTACTGTACCTATGCACTCATATACCACTTGCCAACGGAATACTGGGCAACCGCCCTCAAGCAACTGGAAACAGGAATTCCCCCAATCAAGACCGACATCAGTGCAGTAATCGATGCTTTTTACATCGTAAACGTTAGTCACAGCTACGCTGACTGGGGCTTCGGCTTCGTCCTGTGGCACAGCGCTTATTTCAGTGTATGCGTTTGGCTAGCGCTATTTCTCATGCGCGCGCCGCGGTATCGCCAGTTCAATCCAGACTAACCGATTCATCTCAAAATAGGCTTCTGAGAAGTTGACTCAGCGGGGCTCAGGTCATTTGCCAATCAATCTCCGCCACCGCAATGTGCCATAAGCAAGCGTTTGCAAAAATACTTAGCCGAAGGAAGCTTATCAGCCATCGTTCATGAAAAACTTGATTATATAGGTAGTACGCTGGCCCACTCTGAGCGAACATAGATAGGAACACTCATCCCAGAAAAATTGTCGCGATGACCGTTAGCAAGGTCCATAATGTTGAGCCAACAATTGAACACTTTATCGCTAAAGGCGCCGAAGGGGGTTTTGCGGGGCGTTCGCAAGACAACCGCTGACGTGTTGCAGAGCAACCCGAGGAGCATTGAAAAACTGTTTTCCGGGGGTGGGATATTGGAGCGCTACCTCGCGCAATAAAAAAGCACATTAAGAATAACTGGAGAGAAAAATGGCAAACTTACCGCGTCATAGAGTGGCGATGACGATACCCGGGCCAACTGCAAACGTGGCAGATTCCATCGCTATGGCCAAACGTCTGGAGCAGCTCGGCTGGGACGATATATGGCTGGCAGATGCAGGCGGACTGGATGCATTAACCCTGGTACCCATGCTACTGGGCGCGACAGAAAATACCCGCATTGGTACCGCGGTGGTACCGGTGTTCACACGCACACCTGCTGTTCTGGCCAGCACATTTGCTGTCATCAACCAGGCCTACCCTGGGCGTTTCATTCCCGGTCTTGGTACGTCCAGCCACGCCATCATCAATAATTGGCATGGTTTGACTATGGAAAAACCGCTGACTCGTATCAAAGAAACCATGACCCTCTTACGCTCCATGATGGCCGGAGAAAAAACTAATTTCGAAGGCGAAATACTGCGCAGCAAGGGCTATCGCCAAGCACCGACCAGCAACCAACCCATTTATCTGGCAGGCCTACGGCCAAACATGCTGGAAACTGCCGCTGAAATCTCCGATGGGGTGATTTTAAATCTATTTCCCCGTTCCGCCCTGCCCAAAATCATGGAACACATCGCCATCGGCGCCGAGCGTG
The DNA here is from genome assembly GCA_913061115.1 of uncultured Haliea sp. Taxonomy (GTDB): domain Bacteria; phylum Pseudomonadota; class Gammaproteobacteria; order Pseudomonadales; family Halieaceae; genus Marimicrobium. The sequence continues at coordinate 2,141 of CAJXTK010000097.1, read as the reverse complement.
CGGGTAAAGATCCAGCCTCCGTTGAGGTGGTGTGTCGGCATATGATGTGTCTTACGAATGACAAGGAACTGGGGCGTGCAGCATTCCGCGCGGCTTTCGGGCCCTACTATGCAACACCCGTCTATAACAAATTCCTCGCCTGGGCCGGTCATGAGGACACCGCCAAAGAAATAGCCGAGGGCTTTAAAGCCAGAGACAGGCAGCGTACCTCAGCGGCTATGACCGATGAGCTGGTCGACCAAATTGCTCTAATCGGCGATGAGGCCGAGTGCCAGGACCTCATTCGCGAATACGCCGCAGGTGGTATTCATACCCACGTCATGAGTCCAATGATTCCCGACCCCCAAATGATTGAAAACACTGTGATGGCCTTTAGCAACGAACGCTTCAGCTTTTAAATCGCGACAGGAGCAGGTAGCGGGCAATAAAGTCATCGGAGCCGGGAACATGATCCCGCCAAAGACAGCGCGCCCCGCTGCGCGTTCAATCTCAAAGGCTCGTGTGCACACATAACAGTTTTTATAGCGTGCGCGCCCATTGTCAATATAGACCGCGTGGATCACTCCATCATCTTCCAATGGTTAGGTATACGACATTGGTGGGACTGGGGGTTTGGCCCGTTTCGCCTGTAAGCGCCGCACAGGTCCTTGGGCACACGGCCCGAGATCACCTCCACATCAGTGGCTTCAATCTCGGTCGAGACCAGTGCAAAGCATCCGCTGAGATGCCGGTTGTCAGACTGCCAATCGGCCATGGTCTAGTGCTCCTGTGCGCGTGTGTGGGCCACCGGCCAACACGGATCAAACAATCTAGTCGACACACCCCGTTTATATTTCCTATACTAATATCCAGCAGTTAGCTCGTATCCGATGCAAGGATGGACACCTGGTTTTGTGTCAAAGCTTACCGCTGACGCGATGGTGCCTAGATTCCCATTCGACCAGGTAGTTTACAGCTTACGAAGAGACTTAAAATGACCCACCTGACTAATAACAACTATAAAATATACGGCGATTTTCCGCTAACCATTGAAGCGAATAAGCATAAACGTCTTGAGATTTTACTGGATTGGTTACGTAAAGAAAAAAGTTTATTAGAAGAGGCTATGCTTAAGCACGGAGCCATTCGTTTTAGAAACTTCGACGTTAGCACCCCTGAAGATTTTGAAAAGATTGCGCGGGCGATTGCACCTGAACTAAAAAATGACTACCTAGGCACGTCGCCAAGAGATGCCGTAACTGATTATGTTTTTCATGCGAGTGAACTGCCCGGGTATTTTCCGATACCGCAGCATTGTGAAATGAGTTTTTGCGCTAACCCTCCTGAGTTTCTATTTTTTTCGGCAATGAATCCTTCAGAGAAGAATAGCGGTGAGACGCCAATTTGCGACATGCGCAAGGTATGGAGTCAGATGGATGAAAATATTCGGGAGCGCTTTAGGTCGAAAGGAATGAAAAATGTGCGTAATTATTCTGCACCCGGAGCACCAGCAGCCGATCAAATGCAGCTCAAGTCTTGGGACGAAATATTTCAAAGTACTGATAAAGAGATTGTTGAAAAAAAGTGCCACGAGGAAGGCTTTGATCCTGAATGGAAAAAAGACGGTGGATTAAGACTTTGGGGCACACAGGCGGTGAGTAAGCAGCATCCAATTTCCGGAGTAGAGGCCTGGTACAATCACCTTGCGATATTTCACGTATCTTCTCCCGCTGGAGAGTATCAGCGTATCTTTGATTTTCGTCCCACTGAAGAAAATAGATCTATTTTGGAAGTGGCGCGTTCCCTCGAAAAAGATATGCGAGAAAAACCACCAGAAGATCTATCAATGCATACTTTCTATGGAGATGGTAGCGAAATTCCAGAAGAAGATATCGAACATGTACGCGATCTTATTTGGAAAAACTTACAAGTAAATGCTTGGCAAAAGGGTGATGTCCTAGCGATTGATAACGCTTCGGTATCGCACGGACGCTTACCTTATAAGAATGAAGATCGCGAAATATTAGTCTGCTGGTCATAATCTCAGGAAAAGCAGCAGCCAAGATCGATATCTAGACTGCACTTTATGTAGTGCAACTCGAGCCAGCAATTGACCTGTCTCTTATACACATCTGACGCTGCCGACGAATAGAGAGGTGTAG
>CAJXTK010000096.1 GCA_913061115.1 uncultured Haliea sp. | reverse complement strand
AGATCATGCCTAGTCTCGTGGGCTCGGAGATGTGTATAAGAGACAGCATGAAGATATGGGGATAAGGCATACGTTGCTCCAGTTTATAATGGGGTAAATTATACCGTCTGCTGGTAAGCGGCGCGAACAGCCTCTATTATTGAATTGTGCACACTTTGGCAGAACAAGTCCTGTGATAACTGAATCAGAATTTAATGAGTTGATAGAACACACCTTTGAGGCGTTGGAAGAGGCCCTAGATCAGATTGACACGGATCTCGACTATCAGCTGTCCGGCAGTGTACTCACCGTCGAATTCGACAATGAAACAAAACTGGTGTTCAGTCGTCAGCCGCCAACACGGCAGCTATGGCTAGCTGCGCGCTCCGGGGGTTTTCACTTTGCCTTCGATGAAGTCGCAGGCGATTGGCGCGGAACCCGCGATGGGCAGTTGTTTCGACCTTTTGTGGTTGATCAGATGCAGGTTCAAGGAGGCGTTACTTTTGAATGGCTTTGATTTTTTGGGCCAGACGGTGCGAGCACATCGAATACAGGGAACTGCAGGATTGCTGGCCATCCTTGGTGTATTGCCGGTGTCGGCGAGCGAGCCCTTGTATGTTAAGAACCTAAGTCCGGTGGCAGGGTTAATTGGCCTTCCCTCCCAGCGAGACGCGCAGACTACCCCGAGTGGCCAGATGGCGGCGGCACTGTATAGCAGTGTTGCTAATGATTATGTCAACGAGAGCAGCGACACTGAATTTCTCAATCTGGATGGGGAGACCCTGCGTGTCGCCCTTGAGTTGCGTTATGGGCTGGCGGAGAACTGGGACGTACAGTTAGAAGTGCCTTGGCTGCAACAGAGTGGTGGAGAGCTTGACGGCGCCATTGATGACTGGCACGATTTCTGGGGAATGTCCGATGGCGGGCGATCTGATGTGCCCAGGGATATTTTGGATTATGAATATACGAGCCCAGCGGGTGGCTTTTCCCTGCAGGATGACACCTCTGGCATGGGCGATATCAGCCTGTCATTAAACCACGTCTTTTATCAGGATGAGAGTTCTGCTGTCAGTCTGGCGTTGGGCTATAAGTTTGGCACTGGCGACGAAGACGAATTTTTAGGCAGTGGTGCCGATGATGCCTTTATCGCCCTGCGTTTCTCTGGCGCCCAAATGTCGAATTTGCCATTGACATGGCATGGGCAGGCAGGCTATTTGCACGCAGGGGATAGCAATTTGTTCGACGGTTTTCAAGAGCAGAACCTCTGGTTTGCAGGGCTAGCAGTAGACTGGCAATTCGCCCAGCGGTGGTCGCTCATCGCCCAGCTCGATGGCCACGCAGCTCCTCTCGATAGCAGTCTGGCCGGCGTGGGTGATGATGCCGTAATGGCGACCTTGGGCACGCGCTGGTATTTTGCGCCGCATTGGTCGATGGATTTTAATTTTGTTGAGGATATTCGCGTTGCAACGGCGCCGGATGTGACGTTTCAGGCGAGCCTGCGCTATCGCCCGGAGTCCTAAGCAGCCCCCCGGCCAATTACCGCGCCAGCGTTATTGATTAAGAAGCCTGCCGTGCCTGCACCGTAGATCGGGCCCGCAATGCTGCCTCTGCTACCTGGTCTGGCGCGGTGCCGCCCAGATGGCTCCTCGCGGTGACCGACCCCTCCAGCGTGAGGACTTCGAACACATCCTCGCGGATAGCGGCGCAGAAGTTCTGCAGCGTCGTTAGCGTCATGTCCGATAAGTCTTTCCCGCATTCAATACCGTGGGCTACGGCTTTGCCGACTACTTCGTGTGCGTCGCGAAAGGGTACCCCCAGACGCACTAGGTAGTCTGCCAAATCAGTGGCGGTAGAGAAACCGCGCCGCGCTGCTTCGTGCATCACCTCTGCCTTTGGCTTGATTGCCGGAACCATGTCGGCGTAGGCTCGTAGGGAGTCGAACACCGTATCGATAGTGTCAAACAGAGGCTCTTTGTCCTCCTGATTGTCTTTGTTATAGGCCAATGGCTGACTTTTCATCAGTGTTAGCAGGGCAATGAGGTGGCCATTAACGCGCCCCACTTTGCCACGTACCAGCTCCGGCACATCCGGGTTCTTTTTCTGCGGCATGATGGAAGAGCCGGTACAGAAACGGTCGGGCAGTTCAATGAAATTAAATTGGGCGGAGCTCCACAGCACCAGTTCTTCAGACATGCGTGACAGGTGGGTCATCAGCAGGGCAGCGAAAGCGCAAAATTCGATGGCAAAGTCGCGATCGGATACTGAGTCCAAGGAATTTTCTGTTGGCTTATCAAAACCCAGGGCCACTGCCGTGTGCGCGCGATCTATAGGATAAGTGGTACCCGCCAGAGCCGCCGCGCCTAGCGGCGACTGGTTAAGTCGCGCACGACAGTCCATCAGGCGGCCGTAGTCGCGCTCCAGCATCTCATTCCAGGCCAGCAGGTGGTGGCCGAAAACAACGGGCTGAGCGGTCTGTAAATGGGTAAAGCCCGGCATGATAGTGTTGGTATTGGCTGCTGCGAGGTCAATTGTGCCCTGTTGCAGGCGGGTGAGTTCACCGGCGATGCTATCAATAGCCGCGCGCAAATAAAGACGGATGTCAGTGGCAACCTGATCATTACGGGATCGGCCGGTGTGCAGCTTTTTGCCAGCCACGCCAATCAGTGCGGTCAGGCGGGCTTCTATGTTCATGTGCACGTCTTCTAGCTCGATTGACCACTGGAAGTTGCCTTCGTCAATTTCCTTTTGTATCTGGGCCAGACCGCCCTCGATGTCCTCGAGTTCTGCTGGGGTCAGCACATCCACTGAGCGCAGCATTCGAGCGTGGGCCAGTGAGCCTTCAATGTCCTGGGCAGCCATGCGTAGGTCGAATCCGACTGAGGCAGTGAAACGTTGTACGAAGGCGTCTGTCGCTTCATTGAAGCGGCCGCCCCACAGTTTGCTGGTGTCCTTTTCTTTGCTCATAGTGCTCGAAATTCCGTAGTCGCGTCGTGCTCTAGACGTATTTTCGCCTGATTTAGTGCGGGGAGTATACCAGCTACGCGGTTATGTCGGTCGAGGTTTTGCCTATCCTCCTCGGCGCAAGAGGATCGCTTCTCCTTTGGATATCTTCAAATTGCTGGGTGTCGCTGACTTGGTGCCTGACTGTTATCATGGAAAGTGTGAACTTATAGGATTTCGAGCATGTCGCGCAAATTGATCATCGCTACTCGGGAGAGCCCTCTTGCCCTTTGGCAGGCGGAATTTGTCCGGTCTGCCCTGACTCAGGCATATCCCGATGTGGACGTGCAACTGCTGGGCATGACCTCGCGCGGAGACCAGTTGCTGGACGTGCCGCTGGCTAAGGTGGGCGGCAAGGGCCTGTTTGTAAAAGAGCTGGAAGAAGCGCTGTTGGACGGCCGCGCGGACATCGCGGTGCATTCCATGAAGGATGTTCCCATGGCGTTTCCGGCAGGATTGGGGCTGGGGGTTATCTGCGCCCGTGAAGACCCTTCCGATGCCTTTGTTAGCAACCGATACCGCACCCTTGAAGCGTTGCCGGCTGGGAGCGTAGTGGGAACCTCTAGCTTACGGCGTGAGTGTCAGTTGCGGTCCAGGCGTCCCGACCTCGATATCAAGTTTCTGCGCGGTAACGTCAATACCCGACTGCGCAAGCTCGATGAGGCAGAGTATGACGCCATTATTTTGGCCAGCGCCGGGCTCATACGTCTCGGCTTTGCTGAGCGGATTGCTCAGCATATGGATATTTGCGATTCTCTGCCGGCCGGTGGCCAGGGCGCTGTGGGGATAGAACTGCGCAGCGATGATAGTACCGTTCTGTCGCTGCTGCAGGTTGTGCACCACGAGCCTACTGCCAGGCGTGTGACGGCCGAACGAGCGATGAATAAACGACTTGAAGGCGGGTGTCAGGTGCCGATAGGCTGCTATGCAGACTATGTCGATGGCGGTGAGACATTGTTGTTGCGAGGGCTCGTTGGTAACCCTGACGGCTCGCAAATATTACGCGCGGAAGCTACTGCGCCTGCAGTCGAGGCGGAGCAGCTTGGTATTTCTGTCGCGGAAGACTTATTGTCGCAAGGCGCTGCGGCTATTTTGGCAGCTGTCTATGGTGACTGAGAGCGACTTTGCAGTGCGCCGGATACTGGTGACGCGCCCGGCGGGCGATGCGTCAGATATGTTGTGCGCGGCACTTAAAATGGATGGCTACGAGGTCTTCAGCCAACCTCTGCTGGTCTTGAAGAGGTTGCCGCAGCTTCCTGTCGCGCAGTGCCAGATGTTGCTGAATCTGGACCTCTATCAGCACGTCATTTTTATCAGCTCCAATGCAGTGCATTTTGGCATGGCCCTGATTGAAGATCATTGGCCCCAGCTGCCAGCAGCCCTAAACTGGTATGCCATTGGTGCCGCGACGGCCGCTAGACTTGAGCATTTCGGGATTGAGGCCGTCACGCCGGGAAGTGTGATGACCAGCGAGGGCTTGCTGGCCCTTGCATTGTTGCAGAATGTGCGCGATCAGCGCGTGCTCATTGTCAAGGGGCAGGGTGGTCGTGAAACTTTGGCACAGGAACTTACACGACGCGGTGCTTTAGTAGAAGAACTGCCTTGTTACTGCCGCTCCCTCCCGGAGATGCCTGCAGGCGAGCTGGCTGCGAATGTGACCCAGTGGGGTATTGACGTGATCATGATTACCAGTGGTGAGGGGCTGTCTAACCTACAGGTATTGCTTAGCCCAGCAGAAACTACTAAGTTAAAGCGCATAGGCTTGATTGTGCCATCGCAACGGGTTGCCCATATGGCACAGATTGCGGGTTTCGATCAGATTGTGACGGCGGAAAACGCATCGGATTTGGCGATGTTGCGCGCTCTGAAGGAATGGCGACGTGGCACTGGAGAATGATAGTTGAGTGATCAGGACAATACCAAGAATGCGCAATCTGACCAGACATCCGCGACCGTGGTAGCCCCAGTAGACCGGCCTGCCAGCCAAGGCGCAGCCACTGTTGTCAAGTCATCTGCCGCTCCTCGCAAGAGTTCCTCATTGGTTGCCTGGTTGGCATTACTTCTGGTTATCGCGCTGACGCTGGGCGTGGCTTGGGTCGCGCGGGAAGGCCAGGCTAAGGAGCTAGCACTGACGCAAAGGATGGCACAGCTCGAAACGGTTGCCCAAGGTAAGCAGGCCAGCCAGAAAGCGCTGGAAAATGAATTGCGGACCGGTTTGGCGTCAGGGCTCGCCACTCTTGAAACTAAAGAAGGTGGCGAATTGTCCCGACTGTCTAAAAGTCTTGAATCCTTAAAGGCACAATTGGCAAAGCAGCAGGCGACACTGGCGCGCTTCAGCGGCGCCGAGCGCGAAAATTGGCTGCTTGCTGAAACAGGGCATTTGCTGCGCTTAGCTAACCAGCGACTGGTGATGGGCGCAGACCCTGTTGCTGCCGAGGCGCTGCTGAAGAGTGCCGATACTGTTTTACGTGGCGTTGATGACCCTAGCCTTCACGTGGTGCGCGCTGCTATTGCTAAAGAGATTGCCGCATTGCGGGCCCTTCCCAAGGTGGACCTGGAAGGAATCTATCTGAGGCTTGCGGCATTGATTGAGCAGGCCGACAAGCTGGTCATCTTCCAACTGCCCAAACAGGCAGAACGCCCGCAGCCAGCGCCGGCCAGTGATTGGCAAGGCCGGCTACATCAAGGGTATAAAGCGGCCCTGAGCAAGCTTTCTGACTATGTCATTATCCGTCGGCGGGATGTCCCCATGCACGCCTTGATGGACCCACAATGGGAGGGACTGGTGCGTCAGAATCTGCGCATGTTGTTAGAGCAGGCGCAGATCGCGCTGCTGTCAGACAATCAGGCGGTCTACGTCGCGAGTCTCAAGTCAGCCCAGCAAGGTGTGGCGCAGTTTCAGGCGTCAGATGAGGTCGGTGCCAAAGCGATCTCTGGTGAGATTGCTCGGCTGCAGGGGCTCACTATCGGTATCGCGGAGCCCGATATCTCACGATCACTGCAGGCTCTGGATGATGCTATTGAGAAGCGCTTGCAATCCGAAGGCGGCCAATAGGTCATGCGTAAATTATTCATTATTTCTCTGGTCGCACTGCTGCTGGGTGTAGGTGTCGTTGCTTTTATTGAGGCCGACCCTGGCTATTTACTGCTGTCTTTTGGCAGCTACACATTGGAGGCAAGCCTATGGGTGGGTGTGTTGTTATTTGCGCTTCTGCTTCTGGCGGTTTACCTGCTGGTTCGTTTGACGTATCGGATTATTGGCGGACAGCGGTCGCTGTTCTCCTGGCTGGGAACCCGCAAGGTAGATAAGGCCCTGCGACTCAGTACCCTCGGATTGATCAGTTTTACCGAGGGTAACTGGGTCGAAGCGCGGCGTCAGTTATTAAGTGGCGTGCAAAACAACGAGGCACCGTTGGTCAATTATCTACTGGCGGCTCGGTCCAGCGCAAAATTACACGATACCGACAAAGTGCCTGAGTATTTGCATGCGGCCGGTGAAGCGGAGCCTACAGCCACTGTGGCGATTGAAATGATGCATGCTGAAATGAAATTGCAGGCCTCAGAATATAAGCAGGCCCTTGCATTGCTGACACAGGCAAAAAGCAATGTCCCCCGTCACCCGTATGTGCTTAGCCTGTTAAGCCAAGCGTACCAAGGGTTGAATGACTGGGACATGCTGCTGGAGTTGTTGCCGCAGCTGCGAAAGCACAAACAGCTGTCGAGTGAGGCGTTTCAGCGACTCGAGAAGCAGGTTCATCACAACAGATTGCAGCGGTGTAATGCAGATTTGGATCGGCTGCACGTAATTTGGAAAAAAGTGCCAAAGCTCTTACAGAGCGATGTCGGCATTGCCGAGATCTATGTGCGTAATCTCATCAAGTGTGAAGATTATGACTCGGCCGAGAGGGTCATCCTGCGTGCCCTGAAGCGGGCGTGGCAACCCGCTTTGGTTCGGGAGTATGGTTATTTAAAGGGCCAGAATGCCAGTCGTCAATTGTCCCAAGCTGAAAAGTGGTTGCAAGCTCACCCAGACGACCCCCAATTATTACTGTGTTTGGGCCGTTTATCGGCGCGCAATCAAGTGTGGAGCAAGTCACGGCTATATTTCGAGAGCAGTTACCGGGTTGAACACAGTGCGGAGATTTGCGCTGAGTTGGGTCGTCTGTTGACAAGTTTTGGTGAAAGCGAGGCAGCCACAGCGTATTTTCGCGAGGGTTTGTTGCTGAGCGAAGATGAGCTGCCTGATCTGGCGTTGCCGCTTAAAATCGCCACTGACGCCTAAATTCTGGCGCGGTAGCAAATATTATTGAGTTTTATCGTGTTGACGACACGCAGCCGATAGCAGGCTAGAGTTTGATGCCAAGCTCGTCCCACAATTTATCGATCCGCTGTTTCACCGGCTCGCTCATGACAATGGGGTGGCCCCACTCACGCTGGGTTTCCCCTGGCCATTTGTTAGTCGCATCAAAGCCAACCTTGGAGCCGAGTCCAGATACCGGTGAGGCGAAGTCTAGGTAGTCAATGGGCGTGTTCTCGATGAAGACTGAATCTCGCTGCGGGTCCATGCGTGTGGTCATTGCCCAGATGACATCTTTCCAATCTCTGGCATTCACATCCTCGTCTGTGACAATGACGAACTTGGTATACATAAACTGTCGCAGGAAAGACCAGACGCCCAACATGATGCGTTTGGCATGTCCCGGGTATTCCTTGCGTATGGTAACCACCGCTAGGCGGTAGGAACAGCCTTCTGGCGGCAGGTAAAAGTCGACTATCTCTGGAAACTGCTTTTGCAGTATCGGAATGAATACTTCATTGAGCGCCATGCCCAGTATGGCGGGCTCGTCCGGTGGACGTCCGGTGTGGGTGCTGTGATAAATGGGTGATTCTCGGTGCGTGATGGCTTCAACAGTGAATACGGGGAAGCGTTCGACCTCGTTGTAATAACCCGTATGGTCGCCAAACGGGCCTTCGTCAGCCATTTCGTCCGGCGCGATATACCCTTCCAGAATGTATTCTGCAGAGGCCGGCAATTGCAGGCCATGTTCGCGGCACAGCGGTGTGAAACATTCAGCGACTTCAGTCTTACTGCCACGCAGCAGACCGGCAAAGGCGTACTCTGAGAGGGTGTCAGGAATGGGGGTGACGGCCGCTAGGGTGGTGGCCGGGTCAGCGCCCAGCGCAACAGCGACGGGGTAGCGTTGTCCCGGGTGCTTTTTCTGCCACTCCCTGAAATCCAGCGCGCCGCCACGATGTGACAGCCAGCGCATGATCAGTTTGTTGCGTGCCAGAAGTTGCAGGCGATAAATCCCCAGGTTCTGGCGCTCTTTGCTCGGTCCACGGGTGATCACCAGTGGCCAGGTAATAAGCGGTGCTGCATCGCCCGGCCAGCAGGTCTGAATAGGCAGCGTATAAAGATCGACATCTGCGCCCTGCTTTACGTGGTATTGGCAAAGTGGATTGCGCACCACCTTGGGCGCCATGTGTAAAACCCGCTTTAGCAGGGGCGCTTTGTCCCACAGGTCACGCATGCCCTTGGGCGGATCCGGCTGGCGTAGATAAGCGAGCAGCTCTCCGATTTCGCGGAGGGCGGCAAGGTCTTGTGCGCCCATGCCCAGGGCAACACGTTGCTCAGTACCGAACAGATTAGCGAGTACCGGTGTGTTAAAACCTTTCGGATTTTCGAACAAGAGGGCAGGACCGCCGGCGCGCAGGGTGCGGTCGGCGATTTCTGTTATTTCGAGTTTGGGGTCGACCTCAGTTTGAATGCGCACCAGTTCACCGCGCTTTTCCAACGCAGCAATAAAATCTCTGAGATCCGTATATTTCACTAGGCTTTGTCTATTCGTTAACGTTTAACGCAGGACATTACACGTTGTAACATCGAGAGGCAACGCGTCTAGGCCGCTTGTTGCCACTGTTATTTTGATGTCCCAGCACAAGCTTCGCTGTCACGCATTATTCGATCGGAACCGGGGATTACTTGCGCTTCATAGACTTAAAGAATTCTTCGTTCGTTTTAGTTTCTTTAAGCTTGTCAGTCAAGAACTCAATAGCGGCGGTGTCTTCCATGCCGTGCAGCAGTTTGCGCAGAATCCACATGCGCTGCAATTCATCATCCGCGGTAAGCAGCTCTTCCCGACGTGTACCGGAGCGACGAATATTGATGGCTGGGTAGATGCGCTTCTCAGAGATCTTGCGATCTAGGTGCAACTCTAGGTTGCCAGTGCCTTTAAATTCCTCGTAGATCACTTCGTCCATCTTGGAGCCGGTGTCGACCAGGGCTGTCGCAATAATTGAAAGGCTGCCGCCTTCCTCGATATTACGCGCTGCGCCAAAGAAGCGCTTTGGGCGCTCCAGAGCATGGGCGTCAACACCGCCGGTCAATACTTTTCCGGAGCTAGGAATAACTGTGTTGTAGGCGCGAGCTAAGCGAGTAATAGAATCCAACAAAATCACCACGTCCTTTTTGTGCTCTACCAGACGTTTGGCTTTCTCGATCACCATGTCGGCAACCTGCACGTGACGCGACGGCGGCTCGTCAAAGGTAGAGGCCACCACTTCGGCGCCGCGAATACCTACTGAGCGTTGCATTTCAGTCACTTCTTCCGGACGCTCATCGATTAACAGCACAATGATGTAACACTCGGGGTTGTTGGTGATTATCGCTTGCGCGATACTTTGCATCATGATGGTCTTGCCCGCCTTGGGCGGCGCAACCAGTAATCCTCGTTGACCTTTTCCGATGGGTGCAACTAGGTCAATTATTCGGCCTGTGAGATCCTCGGTGCTACCGTTACCTGTTTCCAGAGTCAGGCGCTGGTCTGGGAACAGCGGTGTGAGGTTTTCAAACAGGGCCTTGTGTTTGGAGTTTTCGGGCTTGTCGAGGTTGACCTCGTCTACCTTTAATAGGGCAAAGTAGCGCTCGCTGTCTTTAGGCGGGCGAATTTTGCCGGAGATGGTGTCACCCGTGCGCAGGTTAAACCGGCGAATTTGGCTGGGTGAAACGTATATGTCGTCGGGGCCAGCCAAGTACGAGCTGTCGGCGGAACGCAGGAAGCCAAAGCCATCCTGTAAAATTTCCAGTACGCCATCACCGTAAATGTCTTCACCGCTTTTGGCGTGACGTTTCAACACGGCAAAAATAATATCTTGTTTGCGCGAGCGGGCCATGTTGTCCAGGCCTATCTCTTTCGCGATATCAATAATGTCTTGGGTAGATTTTGCTTTTAAGTCAGTCAGATTCATAAGGAGGGTAAGTATGTGTGTGGTTAGAGAGAAGTATGGGGCGCAAATGAAAGCTTGTTGGAGATACCAACAAAAAGCTGCTTTTTCGTGAATTACAAGTTTATTGTGTGAGCACAGGAATGTGTGACAATTTGAAAGGTAGCACGGCCCGATAGGGCCGTCTACTACTTTTTTCTCTCAATAGGCCAAGCGATTACGTATGTTGGGAGCTTCTGTGGGCCTGGCTTCTGTGTTTTTTAGATCACTTCCTCGATAAAATCTTTCAATTGCGTCTTGGATAATGCGCCAACCTTGGTGGCCTCTGCGTTCCCATTCTTGAACATGATTAGCGTCGGGATGCCGCGAATGCCGAACTTCTGGGGAATGTCCGGATTGGCGTCTACGTCGACTTTGCATATCTTCAATTTGCCGCCGTAGTCCGCGGCAAGCTCGTCAAGCACTGGTGCGATCATTTTGCAGGGACCGCACCATTCTGCCCAGAAATCTACTAATACGGGGACGTCGGAATTTAATACTTCCGTATCAAAAGTGGCATCGCTGATGTGTACGATTTGGTCGCTCATGCTGTTCTCCGGTTGATTCAAGGTCTTGATAATAAAATGATTTTAAAAGGTGGTAATGATACCACTGGATTGTTGGCGCACAACTGTCGGACTAGAGTTTTTTGGCAGGGCCATATTTCCGAGCGCTATTCGTCGAATGCGGCTCGATCCGCCTACGCGCGTGTACTATAGCCCCTAGGCCGCTAAGCAGTGCATCTAGGCGCGCCCGAGTCTATTTACCTCGTACTTTATATGGCCCTGAGACGATTTTCATTCTACGCTTCTTTCGAAACTAAAATAATAGCTGTCTCTTATACACATCTGACGCTGCCGACGAATAGAGAGGTGTA
>CAJXTK010000095.1 GCA_913061115.1 uncultured Haliea sp. | reverse complement strand
ACCTCAGCCAGTTTGGGATGCAGGTGTTGCTGATTGCTGCTGACGGGGCGGGAATTGGCTTGCAAAAGACCTAAACGCCTCCAAAATGTGAATTTAACGTACCGTGGGTTTGATGTTGGTCGCCACCACTGCGATCATAACCGCCTAGTATAGGGATATCTACTCACAGAAGAAGACTCGACATGCGCGACGATCTAAGACCCTACTGGGTGAAGAAGTACTATTTAAAATTTAGACATTGGTATGCAGAGTATTACCTGCGTCCCGAGTGCGTATCGCTAGGGCGCTACCACACCATTATGAAGCCTTGGTATGTGCATCTGTCGGGTAATAATATTCAAATAGGGCAGTCTTTTACCGCGATCGGTGAGCCGGGTAACAGGGTGGAGGTGGGCGTCTGGGGACGAGAAGTTGGCCAGGGTCGTGTGGTGATTGGCGATTGTTGCCTGATGAGCCCAGGCTCCAGAATCAGTGCCAGTGACGAAATCATACTGGGCGACGGCGTGATGCTGGCTAACGGCGCCTATGTCACGGATTCCGACTGGCACACCATTTATGATCGCATGGTGCGAGAGGAGGCGGCTACGCCGGTGCACATTGGCAATAACGTGTGGCTGGGAGATCACTCTACTGTGCTCAAGGGCGTGACCATCGGCGATAACAGTGTGGTCGCAGCCCGCGCAGTCGTCACGCGTGATGTGCCGGCCAATGTGGTCGTTGCAGGGACTCCGGCGAAGGTGGTCAAGCAGTTGGATCCTGAGCGATGTTTCAAAACGCGCATGGATTATTTTGCAGACCCTGCTGGCTTGGAGACATTTTTTGATTCCGTGGATCGGCAAGTACTCGCCCCAAACACTGTCTGGCGCTGGCTCTGGTCTCTGGTTTACCCGGGGTCGCGTTCTCGTTGATAAAACCGGCAAGAGAACGAGCAAGACAACTACAGCAACTGCAGCGGCTCCTCTTGCAAAGCCGACATCTGCTCGCGTAATTCGAGGATATGATCTGCCCAATAACGCTCTGTGTTAAACCACGTAAAGCTGCGCGGAAAAGCCGGGTCTTCCCAGCGACGGCCCAGCCAGGCGGCGTAATGAATCAGGCGTAATGTGCGTAAGGTCTCGATCCAGCGAATCTGGCGAGGGTCGAAATCGCAGAATTCAGAATAGCCCTCTACCAGTTCAGACAGCTGCAACTGGCGATCGTGACGTTCACCGTTGAGAAACATCCACAAATCTTGCATCGCTGGCGCCGCGCAACAGTCATCAAAGTCGACAAAGTGCGCGGTGTTATCGCGCCACAGGATATTACCGACATGACAGTCACCATGGATGCGAATGAAATCCTCGGGCTGAACCTCGCTGAAGACTGACCTGACCTGTTGCTCTAGGTCCGCGGTCAGTGATTCATAGGCGGGCACCAAGTCACGCGGAATAAATTTCTCAAGCAGCAACGCGCGACTGTCGCTTAGCATACGTTGCACCGACAGCGAGTGCCGCACTTTGAACTGCCCAGCGCGTCCCACGGCATGAATTCTGCCGAGGGTTCTGCCCAACACCAGCATGTTGTCGAGATTGTCGAGCTCCGGCGGGTAGCCCCCTCGACGCAGAAAAAGAGCAAACTGAAATCCCTCGAAGGTATGCAGGGTGGCGCCCTGATCATTCACCATAGGCGCCACCACGGAAATTTCTGCGTCCTGCAGCTCCAGACTGAAGCGGTGCTCCTCCAGTATTTGTGCTTCGCTCCAGCGCTCAGGGCGATAAAATTTTGCGATCAGTGGCGTGCTGTCTTCAATGCCAACCTGGTACACCCGGTTCTCGTAACTGTTCAGCGCCAATAGTCGGGCGTCGCTGAGATACCCGGCAGACTCCACCGCATCGATAATCATATCCGGGGTTAGCCGGTCATAGGGGTGAGTTGTCATGCTGGGTCAGTTGTCTCCATCAATAGTGCCGCGCTTTTGATCTGTGCATAAATGTTGTCACCAATACACAGTTCAAGTTCGACGCACGACTTGCGGGTGATCCGCGCCAACAAGTATTGCGACCCTAGAGAGAGACGTACAAGCAATCTGGCGGCGTTAGTATCTTCGATTTCGACCACGGAAACCGGAAGAATATTTAAAATGCTGCTGTCCAACGGACGATGGCGACAGACGCTAACGTCTCTGGCTGGGATGCGTATCCTGCGCGACTGGCCAACCGCATGCGGCAAATGATTGACCAACAGGGTATGCCCATCGACCGTCAATTCACTGAGACCGTATTCTGCATCATGTTGTGCGACCCTTGCCGTGAGAATGGCTGCAGCCTGCTCTTCATGTGATAGGCGTGTGTCTAGCCGGCTGCACAACGTCAATAGCGAGCCCTGCTCTACCAGCCGCCCTTGCTCCAGCAACAGCAGGTGATCAGCCAGCTGGCTTACTTCTTCAATGTCGTGGCTGACGTAAAGCATCGGTAGTTGCAGCTCTTGCGATAATCGTTGCAGGCAGCGCAGACAGTGTTGACGAGCAGCGTGGTCCAAGTTGGCCAGCGGCTCATCAAGCAACAGTAGTCGCGGTGCCGATAACAAAGCGCGACCGATGGCCACGCGCTGTTTCTGTCCTGCGGAGAGTGTATCAGTTGAGCGCGACAACAGATCGTCTAGTTCGAGCCAGGTGACGACCTGATTCAGGTGGATATTCCCGGACCGTGGGCGACGAGTCAGCGCATAGTCAAGGTTCTGCTGCACATTGAGATGCGGGAACAGCCGGGCGTCCTGAAACACATAGCCGATATGACGTTGCCAGACTGGCGTGGTGAAGCTCGCATCCTGCCATGTTTCGTTATTGAGACGAATGACGCTGCCCGGTTCTGCTTGGCGCAGACCGGCAATACAATCTAGCAGGGTGCTTTTACCGCTGCCGCTGGGGCCGTAGATTGCGGTGATACCGATGGCGGACACTTTACAGTCGAGTTCTAAAGAGAAGCCCTTATTGCCGCCGCAAATTATATTGAGGGTCAGGCCACTCATGCGCGCACCCGCCAGCTACTCTGTCGATCACGGCGGTAGAGAAGAAATAACAGGCCTAGGGAAAAAACAACCAGCGCCCCTGCCAAGCGATGTGCCTCGGTAAAACGCAGGGATTCCACGGAGTCGTATAAGGCGATCGACAGCACTTGGGTTTCTCCGGGAATGTTGCCGCCGATCATTAGCACCACCCCAAATTCACCCACGGTATGGGCGAAGCCGAGACTGGCAGCGGTAATAAAACTGCGACGGCTTAGTGGAAGCACGAGGGAGCGAAATTGATCCAGAGGTCGGGCGCCAAGTGTTGCTGCTGCCTGCAGTAGATTCTGGGGGATTCGTTCAAATGCGGTCTGCAGTGGTTGCACCACAAAGGGCAAGGAGTAAATCACCGAGCCTATGACTAAAGCGCTGAAACTGAACGCCAGCTGCGAACCCGTCAGCTCTTGCCAGAACCGGCCCAGAAAGGTGTTCGGCGCGAACAGTAAGAGCAGGTAAAACCCGAGGACAGTGGGTGGCAAAATAAGCGGCATGGCCACGACTGCTTCCAGCAGTGCGGGCACATTGCCGCGACGCCGGGATAGCCACCAGGCCAGCGGTGTGCCCAGGATCAACAGTAGGACAGTGGTGATTGAGGCCAAAGCGATAGTGAGATAAATCGCGTCGAGCTCAGCATTACTCAAGGACAAGGTTGGTAGCCGGCTGCTGTAATCTGAGCTCGCACGGTATCACTTCTTATCCAATTCAGGTAGGCATCTACCTTGCTGCTGTGTACGAGAGATATCGCATATTGCGCAATCGGTTGATGCCATTCCTGTGGTATAGGTGTGGCGGTGGCAGGCGCTATGGACTGCGGTAGCAGTGCCAGATCAACAGCCCCAGTGTGCCAGAAGGCATAGGCCTGAGTCGTATTGGTACCTCTTACCAGCTTACGCGCTTTGCCCGCTTCAAACTCTGGCCTCGCAAGAACTTCTATGGCGGCTCGGCCGTAGGGGGCTGTGGCAGGGTTTGCAATCGCCACGCTGAGGTCCGGTTGTGCCAGTGCGGACAAACTACCACGACCGCCCACAAGTGCGAGACTGCCAAGCGCATAGCAAAACGCGTTGCCGTGTTGGCTTTTTTGCTTGGCCATAATGTTTAGCGGAGCTTCCCGGTCTGCGGCAAAGAACAGATCGAAAGGTGCGCCGTGCTCAATCTGGGTGGCCAAGACGCCTGTTGATGCACTGCTCAGCGCGACTTCAATCCCGGTATTGTCCTGAAACTGCCGGCTGATATTTTCCAGCGTAGGTTTAAAATTCGCGGCCACAGCTATTCTTAAGGGCTTTTCTGCCCATGATGGCACTGCAAACAGCATCAATAACAGTACCGCGAGTCGCATACAAAAATCCTGAAAATTCTTCAGTTAATCGCCCGGAGCGGGGGTGCGGGCAAGGCACCAGACTTCGATATAACCGGCACCTGCAGTTGCCAGCGCTCCGGCTACGGCCGACGCGGTTGCCCCTGTGGTGAACACATCATCCACGATAGCAATTCTTAGATTGTCACAGGGCTCAGAGACTGTAAAGGCACCCTTTAGATTGTGGGTTCTTTGCTTTGCAGTCATGGTCGATTGTGGGGCGGTCGAGCGTCGGCGCTTGACCAGATGATCTGCGAGTTTGCAGAGATTCAGTTCGGGGCTTGTGGCCAGCAATTGCCTGCAGAGCAGTTCGGACTGGTTGAAACCACGCTGCCACCGTCTGCGCCAGTGCAGTGGCACGGGAACCAGCAGATCAATCGGGGTCTGAATTTCCGCCCTTTGCCGCCAAAGAGAGGCCAGCAGAGGGGTCATGCGCCGTTCGCCACGATACTTCCACTGGTGAATGAGGTGGGAGAAATACTCACCATACAGCCACGGCGCTACAACGCGATGAAACGGAGGCGGTATCAGCAGGCAGCTGCCGCAAAGTCGGCGAGGGTTTAGTACTGCTGGGCTAGGCAGAGGAATGGCGCAGCCTGCACAGCAACTGTGATTGGCGGGCATTTCGCCCTCACACGCAAGGCACAGGGGGAGACTGCGGTGGCTGCGCAGCCCGCACAGCACACAGTGGTTTGGGAAGAGCCCATCAAGCAGCTGTGTGCTGATGTTGTTAACCAAGAGTAGACCATTGGGTTGACAGCATTTGAGCGCGCGGTATCATATTGGACTCTCCTCTTAACTGACTGATTTACGAGCGTTATATGCATTCATTCGTCACTGAAAAAGAGTCGCAAGCTGCCACAACACTTGAAGAGATTCGTCACAATTGGTCCCGGCAGGAGGTCGAGGCGCTGTTTGCTCTGCCCTTTAACGACCTTCTGTTCGAAGCCCAAACGATGCATCGCAGGTATTTTGACCCAAATCAGGTTCAGGTGAGCACGTTACTTTCCATCAAAACCGGCGCCTGCCCGGAAGATTGTGCTTACTGCCCCCAAAGTACTCGGTACGACACGGGGCTGGAGGTGGAAAAGTTGATGGAAATTGAACACGTCCTAGAGCAGGCAAGGGCTGCAGTGGCCTCTGGTGCTACGCGCTTTTGCATGGGGGCAGCGTGGCGTTCGCCCAAGCAGCGCGATATGCCGCAGGTGGTCGCTATGGTGAAGGGTGTGCGCGAACTGGGCCTCGAAAGTTGCATGACCCTCGGTATGTTGACGCAGGGGCAAGCAAAGGAATTGTCAGAGGCCGGGCTGGACTACTACAACCACAATCTCGATACGTCTCCTGAATTCTACGGAGATGTTATTACTACCCGTACCTATCAAGACCGGTTGGAGACGCTGAATCATGTGCGCAGTTCTGGGATGAAAGTGTGCAGTGGCGGCATTGTTGGCATGGGGGAGCAACAGGCTGATCGCGCGGGCCTGCTCCAGCAGTTGGCTAATCTTGCGCAACACCCGGAGAGTGTGCCCATCAATATGTTAGTGCGGGTGAAGGGTACGCCGCTTGAAAACGAAGAAGACCTGGACCCTTTTGAGTTTATACGCACCATCGCTGCTGCTCGTATTATGATGCCCGCGTCGCACGTGCGACTGTCTGCCGGTCGTGAAGAAATGAATGAACAAATGCATGCACTGGCGTACTTGGCCGGCGCGAACTCCATATTTTATGGAGAAAAGTTGCTGACGACCCCCAATCCGAGGGCTAACGCTGACATGGCGTTGTTTGCGCGTCTGGGCATAGAGCCGGAGCGACGTCATGTGGAAAAGGCGCCAGAAATACCGAGCCCACACTTTTATGATGCCGCAGCTCGCTAGGCCGTTGTCGTGGGTGGATTTCCTGAGCGCCTTGCTGCCGTTCTGGATGAGCGTCGCACAGAAGGTCTATACCGTCACCGCCTGACCCTTGAGTCTTCACAGGGGCCGATTGTGTGCGTGAACGGGCGGCAGTACCTGAATTTTTGCAGTAACGACTATCTTGGCTTGGCAGCTCATCCTCGCGTTGTCGAGCGTTTTCGCAGCGCTGCCGTCCAGTATGGTGTCGGCAGCGGAGCATCCCACCTTGTGTGCGGCCACAGTGCCCCACACCATCAACTTGAGGAGGCGCTCGCCGAGTTTACCGGACGAGCCCGAGCGTTGCTGTTTTCCAGCGGTTATATGGCCAATGCCGGTATTCTCTCGAGCCTGCTGCAGCGCGGTGATTCTGTGTTTGAGGACCGGCTGAACCACGCTTCCCTGCTAGACGGAGGATTGCACAGTGGAGCGCGTTTTCAGCGCTTTCCTCATAACGATGTCTCAGCACTGGAAGCCAAGCTGGAGTCTGCGCAAGGTCCGAAGATGGTTGTGGTAGACGGCGTTTTCAGCATGGATGGCGATACTGCACCCTTGGCTGCGTTGGCTGACCTGTGCACTGATCACGATGCTTGGCTGATGGTGGATGATGCGCATGGCTTCGGCGTGTTGGGCGAGCGCGGTGTCGGTAGTACCGAGGCGGCCGGGCTGGAGGTTTCCTGCGTACCGGTATTGATGGCGACGCTGGGTAAAGCTTTGGGCACTGCCGGCGCGTTTGTTGCCGGTAGCGAGCTACTTATTGAGGGTTTGATTCAGCAGTCACGCAACTACATCTATACCACTGCGTTGCCTCCGGCGGTGGCGGCAGCGAGCCTCGAGGCATTGTCGTTGGTGCGCGAAGAACCCTGGCGCAGAGAGCACTTGGCGCAACTGATTATGAGGTTTCGTGTGGGAGCTCAGCAACTCGGCTTGCCGTTAATGGGGTCCGCCAGCGCGATTCAGCCACTGCTGGTAGGGAATGCCGCCCTAGCTGTGGATCTGAGTAACCGACTTGGCGAGGAAGGCTTTTTGATCGGGGCGATCAGACCGCCCACGGTGCCAACAGGGACTTCTCGGTTGCGTATTACCTTGAGTGCTGCGCACGGCGAAGAACAAGTGGATCAACTGTTGGAGCAGCTGGCCGCCTGTTGGCCGGTGAATTGATTGTTCCTTCACTGTGAATACTTGCCAGCAACGCAGGCAGCTCAGCAGGAGCTGGTGTTACTGCATGGCTGGGGGTGCAATCGAGAAGTTTGGCGGCCGTTGTTAGTGCTGCTGCGTCCTTGGGCAAATATTACGCTGTTGGACCTGCCAGGCTGTGCCCCCGGTGTTGAGTCAGGCGAAGATCTAACGTTGTCTGGCCTGCTGGCGGGAATTCTCGATTGCAGTCCGCCAAAGTCAGTCTTTGTGGGCTGGTCGCTGGGCGGGCAGCTGGCTGTTGAGCTCGCCTTGCATGCGCCTTCGCGCGTAGCGGCCGTTGTGACGGTTTGTAGTAATCCTCTGTTTGTCGCTCAGGGCGACTGGCCCGGTATGAACGCCGATGTCTTTCATCAGTTTCGTGCAGAGGTGGAAGAGGATCCCGTTGCAGCCCTTAAGCGTTTCGACACCCTGCAGGTCGCCGGCTCTTTGCGGCCGCGACAGTTGTTGAGACAGTTGCAAAAACACCTGCGAGAGTCTGCATCTACTGCGCTTCTGGCGGGACTAGGGTGGCTTGAGACACTCGATCAGCGCGAGTCTCTCGCCACGGTGAAGCCGCCGCAATTACAGGTATTGGCAGAGGCAGATGCACTGGTGCCCGTGGCGCTGCGTGCGTCCATCGCTACTCGCATTGAGGCGCTGACCTCAAGCCAAGTAAAGGTACTGCAGGATTCAAGTCATCTGGCGCCACTGGATGCTCCCGTTGCATTGGCGCAGGAAATACATCACTTTCTTGCCACCACGGGTACACTGCGCCCTCGTCCACACGCCATGTTGGAGCTGGAGAAAAAAGAGGTGGCTGCATCCTTCAGTCGCGCCGCCGCCGCCTATGATTCAGTCGCGCGGTTGCAGCGCGACGTTGGTAATCACTTGCTGTCCAGTTTGAGCCAATGGCAGGGCGAGCCGGCAACGGTGCTCGATCTGGGTTGTGGCACGGGGTTTTTCTGTTCACAGCTGCAGCTCCGCTATCCCGAGGCGCAGTATGTAGGCCTAGATATTGCTGAGGGCATGGTGAAATATGCCCGCGGACGCGGGGGTGCTAATTGCGACTGGTTGGTCGCGGATGCAGAAGCGTTGCCGCTGGCTAATGAATCGGTCGATCTGGTGTTCAGTAGTTTGGCGCTGCAATGGTGTTATCGCCCTGAGCATTTGTTTTCCGAGCTGGCGAGAGTCTTGCGCCCGGATGGTCTGTGTGTCTTCACGTCGTTGGGGCCCGATACTTTGTGTGAGCTACGTTCGGCATGGGCTGCTGTGGATGCGCATCAGCATGTGAACTCTTTTTTGCCGGCGGGTGAGCTGGTCGCGGCAGCAGGGCGTATACCTGGTATAGATATGAGCCTAGAATCGAGAGCCTTTCGCATGGAGTACGCGCGCGTGCGGGATTTATTGGATGAGCTAAAAACGCTAGGCGCGCACAATATGAACCGTCGCCGCCCGACCGGTCTTACCAGTCGGCGCGCGCTACAGGGCATGCTGCACGCTTATGAAGGCGCACGTTCAGACGGCTTACTGCCCGCTACGTATGATGTCATTTTCGGGGTGCTAAAGAAACATGAGTAAGACTTGGTTTGTGGCCGGCACGGATACAGGGGTGGGTAAGACCGCTGTCAGCTGTGCCTTGATGGCGGCCGCGGCCGCGTCTGGCCTCCGCACGGCTGCGGTAAAGCCGGTGGCTGCCGGGTGCGATAACGAAGGCCAAAATGATGATGCCCTGTGCTTAATGGCGGGCATGACTGAGGAGCTGGAATACAGTCAGGTCAATCCGATCGCCCTTGAGGCAGCAATCGCGCCACATATAGCAGCAAGTCTTGAAGGCAAGACCCTGCAGGCCAGCCGTCTCGTTGGTTTGTGTCGGGGCGTGATGCTTGGCAAGGCAGACTTTGTTCTAATCGAAGGGGCCGGTGGTTGGCGAGTGCCGATTAACCCCCGTGAAACGCTCGCAGACCTGGCTATTCAGTTGCGAGTGGGCGTTATTTTAGTGGTTGGAATGCGCCTAGGGTGCATCAATCACGCGCTGCTGACAGCGGAGGCCATTCGTCGCGATGGCCTGCAGCTTACGGGCTGGGTAGCCAATCAACCCGGTCCACGTATGGCTCGCCACGAAGAAAACCTAGAGACACTGCGGCAAATGCTGCCCGCTCCGCTGTTGGGGGATGTTCCCTTTCTACAACACTGGGACGCCACAGAGGCCGCCAAACACATTAATCTACAGTCTTTGATTGAATAGCAGGTATTCACTAGTCGGTCTGCCGTTTGCACTCTATCACCATTGATCAAAATGTTGCCTAGTTGCGGTGTAAAAAAGGTATTTGACTTCCTAGCCTATATCAGCACAATGTTATCGCTGAACACATGGCCTGGGCAGGCGTGTACCGTTTGAGCGCCCAAGCCTAAATTATTGAGAGGAAGTAAGCATGCCAGACTATAAAGCCCCAGTACGTGACATCCAATTCGTGGTTAACGAAGTATTGGAATCAGAGAAAGTCTACCAGAGCCTACCTGGCTATGAGGAGGCAACAGAGGACCTCATGAATGCCATTATTGATGAGGGTGCACGCTTTGCCGAAAACGTCTTAGCCCCATTGAACCGAGTCGGCGATGAAGAGGGATGTCAGTGGAATCCAGAATGTGTCACTACGCCCGAGGGTTATAAAGAAGCCTACGCTCAGTATGTTGACAATGGCTGGCCGGCGCTGAGCGCGGCCCCCGAGTATGGCGGCCAAGGCATGCCGACGCTGATGGGTATCATTATGAGTGAGCTTGCCGGCACTGCAGACTGGGCATGGGTTATGTATCCCGGCTTAAGCCATGGCGCAGTCGACACCGTAGCGGAGCACGGCGATGCGGAGCAGAAAGCGAAGTATCTAACCAAGCTCGTGTCTGGCGAGTGGACGGGCACCATGTGCCTAACGGAGTCTCAGTGCGGGTCCGATCTCGGCCTTCTGCGCACCAAGGCAGAGCCGCAGGCAGACGGCTCTTACGCCATCACCGGCACCAAGATTTTTATCAGCGCTGGCGAGCATGATATGGCTGACAATATTGTGCATATCGTGCTGGCACGGTTGCCGGATGCGCCCGCAGGCACCAAGGGCATCTCTCTATTTATCGTGCCCAGATGCAATGTCAATGACGACGGCAGTGTCGGTGAGCGAAACGCAGTCAACTGTGCATCTATTGAAAAGAAGATGGGCATTCACGGCAACGCTACCTGCGTACTCAACTTCGATGGCGCTAGGGGGTTTCTGATTGGCGAGCCCAACCGCGGCCTAAACGCCATGTTCACCTTTATGAACACCGCTCGAATTGGTACCGCTGTCCAGGGCCTGGCCCATGCGGAATTGTCATTTCAGGGCGCGCTCACCTATGCCAAAGATCGACTCGCCATGCGCTCTCTCACCGGCCCCAAAAACCCTGATGGCCCCGCAGATCCCATCATTGTCCATCCCGATGTGCGGCGCATGTTGCTCACGCAAAAAGCGTTTGCTGAGGGCAGCCGAGCATTTCTATACTTCCTTGCACAGCAGGGCGATATCGTTGCAAAAGGGAGTGAAGAGGATGCTAAGGTAGCTGATGATCTTATGGCGTTGCTGACGCCCATCGGTAAAGCCTTCGTTACCGAGGTCGGGTTTGAGTCGGCTAACCTCGGCGTACAGGTTTACGGCGGGCACGGCTTTATTCGTGAGTGGGGTATGGAGCAAATTGTGCGTGATGCGCGCATTGCAATGCTTTACGAGGGCACTACGGGCATTCAAGCTTTAGACCTGTCTCTTATACACATCTGACGCTGCCGACGAATAGAGAGGTGT
>CAJXTK010000094.1 GCA_913061115.1 uncultured Haliea sp. | reverse complement strand
TCATGCCTAGTCTCGTGGGCTCGGAGATGTGTATAAGAGACAGGCCCAGTGATTAAACGGGGTGAAGCTCAACTCCTTGAGGAAGCCAACGCCTTTAATTTTAATCGAGTAATAGAGCATCAAAATAAAGACACCCATCGCCATACCCATCGTAATATTCGGATCCGTAGAGGGCACGATTTTCTGGAAATGAACGCCGGCAACGATCTCTAAAATCTTTGGAACCAGATCAATTGGAACAAGGTCCATTAGGTTCATCAGCAACACCCAGACAAATATAGTTAACGCCAGCGGTGCAATCATCCGATTTTGTCCGTGGAAGGTATCACGCACAGTGCCATCTACAAACTCAACAATCATTTCTACCATGTTGACCATGCCGCTAGGGACACCTGTCTCTGCCTTTTTAGCCACTCGACGAAACAGCCAACAAAAAACAATGCCAAGGCCGATCGACCACAACATAGAGTCCACATGAATCGCGTTAAACCCCATCGCAGAAGCTTCTTCTGCGCCGTGCGCCATCACCCACGCGCCGCCTTCGCCAATAATAGCGCCGTCCTCACGCTCAAAGCCGCCCGGCAATTCGCCATAGGTAAGGTTTGTCAGGTGATGCGTAATGTATTCAGAAACGGTCTGGGTTGAGCCTGCCATCTATCAAAACCCTTGAATCTATCTATTTCCGCCAGTCGCCGTTTAACAGCAACCAACTGCCTATAATTTGAATAACCAACATCGCAAGAAAACCAACAAAAACTGCCAGCCCACTTATTGGCCGCAACATAGTAAACACTATGGCGAAGCCAGCAACACTGAGTGCAAACTTACCTACTTCGCCAACATAGCTGGCCCGCGCTATGGCTTGAGCTGAACGCGCTCCGCGCCACCTAAAGGCGTACAGCGCAAAATATGCCTGTGGCACTATGGCTGTGAGGCCTCCGCTGAATACCGAGTAAGCAATAACTCTATCGGACATCAGCAAAAAGGAGCTTGCCACAACGAGCAATACCAATTGAACCCAAGTGATTCGGTATACCGGGGGCCGCGCTACTTCAGCACCGGCCATCAGCGCCTCGCGTCACTCCCGTCGTCATTAGGTACACCGAGCTTCCTCATTTCGGGCCCGCATTATAGGGGCATTGCCCGACAGGTTCAACCGAGTTGTCACCGGCTGGGCAACTGAATGTTTTTGGTCTTGATTTACACCCCCTATTCCCAGATCAGGGCATGATCGCAGACATTATGCGCCGGCACAGAGCTTTGTGCTGGCGCCAATCTTGGCGACTATATCGTGTGTTGCGGTCTTATTTGATATGACTCAAAATGCCGTCTAGCTCATCCAGGCTATTGTAATGCAATACCAGCTTACCTTTACCTTTTGCGCTGTGTTGGATTTTGACCGATGCCCCAAGACGCTGCGACAGATCGTCTTGTAACTGCCGAATATTAGGGTCAACCGAGGTGTCGGATGCGGGTTGTGTCTTTGTCGCCGACCAATTACGCACCAATGCTTCTGTTTGACGCGCCGTCAAACCTTTGCCTACCACGGTGCGGGCTGCCTGAGATTGATCGGACCCCTCCAAACCTAGCAGCGCACGCGCATGTCCCATCTCTAGATCACCGTGTTCCAGTAGGCGCCGCACATCTTCCTGTAACGTCATCAGGCGCAGCATGTTGGCTACTGTGGATCGGGATTTACCTACCGCTGTTGCCACTTCCTGTTGCGTAAGCTCAAATTCCCGCTGCAGCCGCTGCAGTGAAGCGGCTTCCTCTATCGGGTTGAGATCCTCGCGCTGTATGTTTTCTATCAGCGCCATAGCAATCGCAGCCTGATCGGAAACGTCACGGATAACTGCGGGGATA
Source organism: uncultured Haliea sp. (assembly GCA_913061115.1). Taxonomy (GTDB): domain Bacteria; phylum Pseudomonadota; class Gammaproteobacteria; order Pseudomonadales; family Halieaceae; genus Marimicrobium. The sequence goes on along the minus strand of CAJXTK010000094.1, from coordinate 9,536 downwards.
ACATCCAAGCCAGCCAATTGCGTGGCCCGCCATCGCCGTTCGCCCGCGATGATTTCGTACTTCTGATCAGAGATAGGACGCACGACGATCGGCTGCATTAGGCCCTGAGTAATAATACTGTCCGCCAGTTCACGCAAAGATTCTGGCTCAATCTCCCGGCGTGGTTGGTACTTGCCGCTCTGAATGAGGTCTACTGGTAGCTTTTTAAATGCTGAATCCTCGCCGACCATGGCGTCTTTTGAGCCGGCATGATCCTGCGTCCCGGTTAATTGCATGTTGTTCCCTGCCCCGAGCAACGCATCAAGTCCCCGCCCCAAGCCCCGTTTTTTACCTGCCATCTCTACTCTCCCTCATTACAGGCCGTCACGACATTTTTAGGCTGCTGCTTTGCCTCTTGCTCCGCTCGCCGGATGATTTCTCCCGCCAGCGCCATGTAGGCCTTGGACCCACGAGAGTTTTTATCATAGTACATGGCTGGAAGGCCGTGGCTGGGGGCTTCCGCAAGGCGCACATTCCTGGGCACAACCGTCCGATAGACCTTGTCGCCAAAATGCCCGCGCAACTGCGCTGACACGTCTGTTGTCAGGCTGTTCCGGGGGTCGTACATAGTGCGCAATATGCCCTCGATCCGCAGGTCGCCGTTGAGTGTGTCGGCCACGCTTTCAATAGTCCGCGACAGCGCTGCCAGGCCCTCCAAGGCGAAGTATTCGCATTGCATGGCAATAATCACTCCGTCAGCGGCAACCAGGGCATTGATGGTCAGCATGTTAAGGGAGGGAGGACAGTCAATCAGTATGTAGTCGTATTTGCTAGAGGATTGAGAGAGCGCCATCCTTAGGCGGCGCTCCTTGTGTTCAACGTCGAGCAGTTCCACTTCAGCCGCCGTCAGGTCGCTATTGGCAGGCAAAACATCGTAACCACTTGCACCCGCAGGGCATGTCACTAGGCGGATAGGCGCGCCGTGCACCAGAACGTCGTAGATGCTGCGCTCGATGGCGTGTTTATCAATACCGCTGCCCATCGTGGCATTGCCTTGTGGATCTAGGTCTACAAGCAACACGCGCTTCTTCATCGCCGCTAGCGATGCCGCAAGGTTGATGCTAGTCGTGGTCTTGCCAACGCCGCCTTTTTGATTCGCGATTGCGATAATTTTGGTCAATGAACTTGCCCCTGGCAATAGTGTTACGGTCGGCATGTGCTTTGTTACAGCGCAATCTCTACCAGATGTCGATGTTCGCCGAGCCCCGGCACGACGAGCGGGTGAACCGCCACCTGCGCACCCTCTTGGCCAATTGCATCCAGCTCCTCCGCGGGATAGGCCCCCTTCATCGCCAACAGTCGACCCTCTGGAGCCAGCAGGTGGCGGCAACCATGCATCATATCCTGCAAAGAAGCAAAAGCGCGCGATAACACCGCGTCAAACGGCTCGACAACACGAAATGATTGCACGCGTGCCTGATGAACAACCATATTATCCAAGCGCAGTGCTGTTTTCACCTGAAAAAGAAACCGGGTCTTCTTGCCGTTACTGTCCAGCAGATGAAACTCTCGCTGAGGAAAAAGTATCGCCATAGGAACTCCCGGCAGGCCCGCCCCCGTTCCAACATCGAGAACACGTTGGCCCGCTAGAAAGGGCGCAATAGCCAGGCTATCCAGCAGGTGACGCGTGACCATGTCCGCCTCCTCGCGCACCGCGGTCAAGTTATATGCGGTGTTCCATTTTGACAACAGGGCCAAATAGTCGATCAACCGTGCCTGCTGCTCGCTGCCAAGAGACAACTTCAGGTCGTCGCAGCCCTGTTGTAGGCGATAAATCAGGTCTGGTTGCAATTCAGGCCAGCTTGCGTTGGCTATCGGAGTCTTCCTGAATATCGCTGCCGAGAGCGCCGCGCTTTTTGAGATAAATCAGCAACAATGCGATGGCGGCCGCCGTAACACCGGGTATTCGCCCGGCTCGAGCCAGAGAGTCTGGCCGAGCGGCACTCAACCTTTGTTTCACCTCATTAGACAGGCCGTCAACCGCGTTGTAATCCAAATTAGCGGGTAGTGGTGTATGCTCATTGCGACGCAGCCGCGCAATATCTTCTTTTTGCCTTTCGATGTAGCCCGCGTACTTGGCCTGTATTTCAACTTGTTCTGCTGCTTGGGGGTCTGCACTCGGCTCTCCCACCAGCGCGGCGAGGTCCGCGTATTCAAGTTCCGGTCGTTTCAGCAGCTCAGCCAGTGAATATTCGCGAGCAATCGAGTTTTTTAGTTTTCCAGAGAGCGCTTCAGCCTGAGGGGTGTGGGGATGAACCCAGCTGGTCGCCAGCCGGGTTGTTTCGCGCTCTATTTCATCGCGTTTTCCTTCAAAGCGCTCCCAACGCGCATCGTCCACAAGGCCCAATGCCCTCCCGCGCTCCGTCAGTCGCAGATCCGCATTGTCTTCACGTAGCAGTAATCGGTACTCCGCGCGAGACGTAAACATGCGATAGGGCTCAAGCGTGCCCATTGTGATCAAATCGTCTACCAACACGCCAATATAGGCCTCGTCTCGCCGTGGGGTCCAGGCCTCCTTCTCGCGCACCGCGAGCGCGGCGTTGAGCCCGGCCAACAGGCCTTGGGCGGCGGCCTCTTCATACCCGGTAGTACCGTTGATCTGCCCAGCAAAGTATAGCCCCGGGACCGCTTTTGTCTCCAGGGTTGCGTTGAGGTCCCGTGGATCGAAGAAGTCATATTCGATAGCGTACCCAGGCCTGGTGATGTGAGCGCTCTCAAACCCTTTGATAGAGCGCACTAGATCGACCTGAACATCAAATGGCAGGCTGGTGGAAATGCCATTGGGATAAAGCTCCCGCGTGGTTAACCCTTCCGGCTCTATAAAAATCTGATGCGAACTTTTATCCGCAAATCGGTGAATCTTGTCTTCAATACTGGGACAGTAACGCGGCCCAACCCCCTCTATGACGCCTGAATATAAGGGCGACCGGTCCAGGCCGCCTCGAATAATATCGTGGGTTTGCTCATTGGTATGGGTGATCCAGCAGCAACGCTGCTCGGGGTGCTCCGCGATGCCACCCATATAGGACATGACCGGCTCTGGCTGATCGCCCCACTGTTCTTCTAAGCCGGAGAAATCGACGCTTCGTGCATCAATTCGCGGTGGTGTGCCTGTTTTCAGGCGCGCTACCCGAAATGGCAGCTCCCTCAATCGCGCTGCAAGGGCAATGGACGGCGGGTCACCGGCGCGGCCCGCAGAGTTGTTCTCAAGCCCAATGTGTATTTTCCCACCGAGGAACGTGCCGCTAGTAAGAATCACTCGCGGCGCTCGAAAAACGAGCCCCATTTGCGTAATCGCACCGGCTATTCGGCCATTCTCTATTAACAGGTCATCAACGGGTTGCTGGAATATAGACAAGTTGGGTTGTGACTCGAGCATTTGGCGAATGGCATTCCTGTACAACACCCTGTCCGCCTGTGCCCGCGTGGCCCTGACGGCAGGCCCTTTACGTCGGTTCAACACCCGAAACTGTATCCCGGCTTGGTCGGTGGCACGAGCCATAGCTCCGCCTAAGGCATCCACCTCCTTGACGAGGTGGCTCTTTCCAATCCCGCCAATAGCAGGATTACAGGACATTTGTCCCAGCGTATCGACGCTGTGGGTAAGCAAGAGGGTACGACAACCCATGCGTGCAGCTGCCAGGCAGGCCTCCGTACCCGCATGTCCTCCGCCAATGACGATCACTTCAAACTGTTGCTGATATTCCACTGCCGGCCTCGCATGCCAAGTGCACACTCTTTTGGGGGATGAGAGATTATACGCGGGCAATGGCTGTTGTTCAAAATATGTTCGGCGCCACTCTAAATGCCGGATCAGTTGGCGGGTAGTCTCGCCTCGCACCAGCTAAGGATTTGATCCAGAACGTCTTGGCGCTCAGGTTCATTGAAAATTTCGTGATACAAACCCGGGTAAATTGTCAGTGTTTTGTCCGTGGAGCTTATGTGCTGGTGCAAATAGCGCGACCCATCAGGCGAGGTTAATACGTCTGCGTCTCCATGAAGCATCAGCATCGGCAACGTAATGTCTGCTGCGTCTGCTTGTAAGGTCGCCATGCCGACAAATAGCTCTCGCACCATCCGCGCCGAAGCCTTCCCGTGGAGCACCAGCGGGTCCTCGACATATTTTTTCACTTCCTCGGCGTCGCGGCTGACGCCGCTCGCATCTAGCTGCATTACACCCAATCGCGGCGCCAATAGCGCCAGCAGCCGAATGACCCCCATTTGCACCCATCCGGGCTGTAAATCGGACTTAATCAGCGCGCCGGATAGGATGCAGCCGACAAACCGGTCCTGCTGCTGCAAAAGATAATTGCAAGCGATCAGGCCACCCAGACTGTGGCCAAGGAGAAATATTGGCACACCCGGGAACCGACTCCCTACCTCATTATGAAATACTGCCAAATCAACGAGATAATCGTCAAACATGTCTATATGCCCTGGCTTGCCATCAGAATGCCCGTGCCCACGGTGATCCAGCGCTGATACAGCCAAACCCTGTCCAACAAAGAACTCCGCCACATGCGTATAGCGCCCACTGTGCTCTCCAGCGCCATGGACTAACAACAAGATTGCTTTGGGTGTCGCCTCTGGCTCCCAGCACTGACGATAAATTGAACGCTGGTCGGCTCCCTGCAGCCTTGCCTCTGTGTGTTTCATGTTCTCTCCTAGTCTGATGGCCTGTGAGACACACTCTGGTTTATCAGCACGCTAGTACCGCTTTTTATTCCCGGGCCAGACATTTCATTGTTTCACTTGTCACTGTTACCACAATTTAGGTAGCATGCGGAGCATACTATAAATAATAAAATACTGGAGTTTGTCTATGACTGAATACTTTGTCATCCCACCTATTATTGGTTTTGCTGGCCTTGCCATTGCTTTCATCATCTACCACATCATGCTCCGCCATGATCCCGGTGACGGCGTGGTTAAAAAAATCGGTGATCAAATACATCTCGGCGCGATGGTGTTTATGCACCGTGAATACAAAATGTTGGCTATCTTTTCGGTAGTGCTGCTGGTGGCTATTTTTGTTTCGCCACTAGGCCTCAATACCGCAATAGCATTCATAGCAGGCGCACTATCCTCTGCTACCGCTGGCTATCTGGGCATGTTCGCTGCTACCAAAGCTAACGTACGCACTACGGTAGCGGCCCACAACCACGGCCAAAAAACTGCGTTGTCTGTCGCATTCTATGGCGGTTCTGTCATGGGCTTATGTGTTGCATCACTAGGCCTCGTTGGTCTTGGAGGTGTTTATTGGTATTTCGGCGGTGACCCTGGCACCGCGCATGCCATCCACGGCTTTGGCATGGGGGCATCTGTAGTCGCTTTATTCTCGCGCGTCGGTGGCGGCATTTTTACCAAGAGTGCTGATGTCGGAGCCGACCTGGTCGGAAAAATCGAAGCGGGCATCCCAGAAGACGATCCTCGTAACCCAGGCGTTATTGCAGATAATGTCGGTGATAATGTCGGTGACATTGCCGGTATGGGTTCGGATATTTTCGAGTCATACTGCGGCGCGATGATTGCTTGCGTCGCTATCGCGTCGACAATGACGGTGGCAGCGACACGAGATGCAATGATGTTCCTTCCTCTCGCTTTAGCCACTATCGGTCTATTGGCTTCTGTTTGCGGCATTGTGATTGTTCGTATCCGATCTAACGCTCCGCCAGAAGCTGCTTTGCGTTCTGGCACGCTCTTAGCACCTGTGATTTTTGCCATTATGGCATGGTTCATGATGGAAGCTATGGATATACCGCCCAACGTTTGGTGGTCAGTGATTTGTGGCGCCGTCGGTGGTGTCTTTATTGGTTTGATTACTGAGTACTACACCGGCGGTGGGCCCGTTAAAAAAATCGCTAAGTCCGGAGAAACCGGCGCTGCAACGGTTATGATCACGGGCCTGGCCGTCGGTATGCAATCTGTTGTTCTTCCTGTCCTGTTTCTAGCCGCTATTATTTATATCTCTACAGAACTCTCAGGCCTCTATGGCGTCGGTATTGCCGCCGTCGGCATGCTGGCCACCGTGGGAATAACAATGGCAATTGATGCTTATGGCCCAGTCGCAGATAATGCGGGCGGGATCGCTGAAATGGCCGGCATGGGTGAAGAAACTCGCAAGATCACCGACGGGCTAGACGAAGTAGGCAACACCACTGCTGCGATTGGAAAAGGGTTCGCCATTGGTGCGGCGGCGCTAGCTGCTTTAGCGATCATAGCCGCTTTTGTGGAGACGGTGCAGGTGCACACTGCTGACTTCTCCTTGGTCCTTACCAATCCCGTCGTTTTGGTAGGCATGTTTATCGGTGGAACAATTCCATTTTTGATAGCGGCTATTACTATGACCGCTGTGGGCGAAGCGGCTTTCGACATGATTAATGAGATTCGCCGTCAGTTTCGCGAGATTCCGGGTCTGTTAGAAGGTACCGCTGAACCTGATACAGAAAAGTGCGTCGACATTGCCACCACTGCCGCGCTACGCCGCATGATTCTACCTGGCGTCATTGCTGTGTCTGCACCGGTTATCGTCGGCTTTGGCCTCGGTGCTGCTTCTCTCGGAGGCATGCTGGCTGGCGCGTTACTCGCGTGTGTCCTAATGGCGTTAATGATGGCTAATGCTGGGGGCGCATGGGATAACGCCAAGAAATATGTAGAGAAAGGTAATCTAGGTGGTAAAGGATCGGATACTCATTCCGCCGTCGTCGTTGGTGACACAGTAGGCGACCCCTTTAAAGACACCTCGGGCCCTGCCATGAATATCCTAATTAACGTAATGGCAATCGTTAGCCTAGTGATCGCGCCTCTGCTTTAACGCTTTAATGCGGCGCCTCGACGCATCGTCGAGGCGTATTCAAACCAAGCCGCCATTATTTCATCCAGTAATGGCGCTTTTCTTATTCTTCGTCCATATTACCCTCTCGTCAGCTCCATGAGTTTTTTGCATGCCTGTACTGAGCAACAGCCAAAAATATAACCTCGTAAAAATAATGAACGATCATATTCCCCATGCAGCATTGCTGGGCATTCAGGTCGAGCGCATCGATGGGGAAGAGCTCACGTTAAAACTACCCTATCAGACCGTACTGGTGGGTGACTCCGACGCAGGAACGTTGCATGGCGGGGTATTAACCGTGTTGCTAGACCAGACCTTAGGGATGGCCACCGTGTGTTGTGATGCCACTGAACCATCGGTTACTCCAACGCTAGACCTGCGCATTGATCACCTTTGTGTAGCGCCGCCAGGGATGGATGTATTTGCTTCAGCACGGGTATACAAGGCCACCCGCAAAATACTCTTTGTCGAAGGGTGCGCCTACTGTGAGTCGAAAGAAAACCCTATTGCGCGGGCTACTGGAAGCTGGGTCCGAGTTGCAGACATTGACTTGTCTTGGCTCGCCCCTCCCGATCAGGACGTTGTCTAAAATGGCGCTAGTAGATAACGTTCGCAACAGCCCCAACTTAGCTGCACTGGAAGTGTGGTTGCAAAAGGTACCGTATGCCGTGTTTCTTGGCATCAAGGCCGAACTAAACAAGGGCGATATTTTATTTATCCTTCCAGAGGACAAAAGATTGATTGGAAATCCTTCCCTACCTGCATTGCACGGTGGTGTTGTCGGCGCTTTCATGGAACAGGCGGCCGCGCTTCACCTGATCGCCAACATGGATAATCCTGCTTTACCCAAAATCATTAATTTTTCTCTAGACTATTTGCGACCTGCACGACTGCGCGATACTTATGCCAAATGCCTCTTAAGTCGCCAAGGCCGGTTCATTAGCAACATCACTATTACCGCCTGGCAAGAACATGTTGATCAACCTAACGCTATTGCAAGAGCACATTTTTTAACCCCTTAGTATAAATAAAAGGATAACGACTATGTCACGATGGGAGCGATTAGAAATCGAACACGCTTTTGATCATTATCAGGCTGCTGCTTTAAAAGGGGCACAAACTAAAGACTGGACTGACTGGGCAGCTTGTTTTACCGAAGACGCCACCTACTTTGAACACCACTATGGTCGATTCTGGGGCCGTGATAATATTTATACTTGGATTACCGCAACGATGAATAAATGGCCTGCTAGCGAGATGACGGCTTTTCCTGTCACCTGGTATACCATTGATGAAGATAAAGGCTGGGTTATCGCCGAAGTCATGAACCGTATGACTGACTTAGGTGACGGCTATATTTATCAGGAACCGAACATAACCATTTTGCATTATGCCGGCAATGGTGTATTCAAGTATGAGGAAGATGCCTATAACCCACATAATATGGGCGTTACTATCGGTGCCTGGATTAAGGCGAAAAAACTGCTGGATGCTGAATAAGCATTTACTAAGACTTTCGAAATGAGTCACCGTACAACAACAAGCAACATTGTTCTCCGCTTTGACATGCGAACCTCACCACTGTGCAAAGATACGTCTGCAGATCGTTATCGGGCAGCGCTAGACATGGCAAGCTGGGCTGATAACCAGATGGTAAATGTTGTGGGCTTGTCTGAACATCATACTACTTGTGATGGCTTTTTATCTGCACCACTACAACTTGCCGGCATGGTGATTGCGTGCACTAAGAGGATTCGTGTCAGTGTTAGCGCTCTGCTGGTGCCACTGCACAACCCTTTAAGATTGGCGGAAGACATCTGCTTAATAGACCAGGTGGCTGGAGGTCGTTTCTCGGTGACTTGCGGTCTTGGTTACCGAGAAATAGAGTATCAATCCTTTGATGTTGAGTGGTCACAACGCGGAAAAGTGTTTGATGAAAAACTGGACATTTTAATACAGACGCTTAAAGGTGAATGTGGTCGCAATAGTGGTGCTTCTACACCATTAAACCCGCTTCCTGTATCTAAAATTAATAGCCTGTTAATGATTGGTGGGAACAGTGAAGCAGCCGCTCTAAGGGCAGCACGGCTAGGTTTATTTTTCTGTCCAGCAATTGACGACTTGAAATTGGAAAAAATATATATGGATGCCTGTCGGGAGTATGGTGTTAAGCGGGGTTTTATTATCTCTCCAGGTGAACCGTCTACAACATTTATTAGTCAAGATCCTGCTACTGATTGGAAAAATATTGGTGAGCATTTGCTGTATGACGCAAAGGCTTATGCCACGTGGCAACACCCTAACCGTCGAGCGTATGCAGAATCGTTTGCTTGCAATATTGAAGAATTAAAACGGGAAGGGAAATACCGTATCCTTTCTCCAGAACAGGCCTTGGAATCAATAAAGAAAACAGGTTCATTGCATCTTGCTCCACTCACTGGGGGGGTTTCTATCGACGTTGGATGGAAGAGCTTGCGCTTATTTGAAGATCACGTCCAACCCTATTTATAATTATTTTTATCCCAGCTGAAATTATGACATCGAAAAGAGTTTGTGTTTTTTAAACTCTGCATAAACTATTTATAATTAGTTAGATATATAGGTATGTATATAGGCTGTCTCTTATACACATCTCCGAGCCCACGAGACTAGGCATGATCTC
>CAJXTK010000093.1 GCA_913061115.1 uncultured Haliea sp. | reverse complement strand
GCTCGGAGATGTGTATAAGAGACAGATATTACAGTCGCCTGGGTTCTTGACCGGCGAGGGCACACCTTCAAACCAGCGCACTGGCCGCAGGCAGGTATACAGGTCCAATTCTTGACGTAAGGCAACATTTAATGAGCGAAAGCCGCCGCCGACCGGCGTGGTCAGTGGGCCTTTGATACCCACTGCATATTCCTTAATTGCCTGCAGAGTTTCCTCGGGAAACCAGTCACCGTCGTAGAGCTCAGCGGCCTTCTCCCCGGTATAAATCTCCATCCAGGAGATCTTCTTCTTGCCGCCGTACGCCTTTTCGATCGAGGCATTGACGACATCAATCATAACCGGACTAATATCTATGCCTATGCCGTCGCCTTCGATATAGGGAATGATAGGATTATCGGGGACGTTCAGGCTGAAATCTTCATTGACGGTGATTTTGTCACCTTGCGAAGGAACCTGAATATGTTTGTAGCCCATAAATTACTCCGTTGCTGCGGGTTCGTGGAAAGCAGAGGGTGCTATGATATGCCCCCTAGAAAAGGGCCTATATTGTAACACGGTTGGACGCTGACTTCTCCTGTGACGGCCTGCATTTTTTTAAACTACTGAGCTGCTTTTTAGATGGCGAACATCATCCTATTTAACAAACCTTTTAACGTGCTCAGTCAGTTCACGGATGATGACGGGCGCTCTACTCTGGCAAACTATATGACGGCCCCGGGTTATCGCGTTGCAGGGCGGCTCGACTACGACTCTGAAGGGCTACTGATACTGACAGATGACGGCCGTCTGCAGCAGCAAATTGCCAATCCAGTGCACAAGAACTGGAAAAACTACCTGGTACAGGTGGAAGGCGAGCCTGATACAGCGACTGTGGAGCAGCTGGCAACAGGCGTCAAACTTAATGATGGGATGACCCGCCCTGCCAAAGCCAGAAAGGTCGCTCAGCCAGTCCTTTGGGACAGAGATCCTCCCATACGCGTGCGCAAGACCGTGAGTGACTCATGGTTGGAACTGTCCATTCGTGAGGGACGCAATCGACAGATTCGCCGCATGACCGCTAATGTCGGCTTTCCAACCTTACGCCTGGTGCGCATCGCCGTGGGAGAGTGGACCATTGAAGGTCTGCAGCCAGGTCAGTATCGTGAGATGTCCGTGCCTATGGCAATCCGGCGCATGAAGCCCAACCCGCCCCAGAGGAAGCCCTAAGTGACGCAATGGCTGGACCCTATCACCGTTACGTACCCTTTCAGCGCCGTATATCGGACGGCGATTTGCATTTAACAGCCTTTATTGTTCTTCGCCAAACACCCGCGGCTTAATCGTTGAGCATCTGATACATTAGCGGGTATCATTGGCAGTCGGAGGTTGCCTTTTTGTCCCTAGCATCGTCTTGCCCTTTTGCTGCCGCCGCTCGTGTTATTATTTTAGACGTTAACCAAGGGTCCAGTTAATTGTTGTTCGCATGCCATTCACACTATGCCTAAACTATTGTCACCGCGTCTGTATCGTGTGATGGGCATCGTCTCTCTTATCATGGCGGGCGAAGCGATCTTCTCTCTGCCATTCCACGTGGTGCGTTTTTTTCGCCCAACGGTGTTGGAAGTATTCCAAGTCAGTAATTTGCAGATTGGTCAGGTGCAGGCCACCTACGGCATCGTGGCCATGCTGTCGTATTTTTTAGGAGGCCCACTGGCCGACCGCTTCGAGGCGAGAAATCTACTCATTGTCGCCTTATTTGCTACCGGCATGGGTGGCTTTTACTTTGCTGAAATTCCCGACCTGCAAGGCTTGTATTATCTGTACGCTTTTTGGGGTTGTTCTACGATATTGTTGTTCTGGGGTGCTCTCATTAAGGCGACACGCGAATGGGGTGGGTTGAACCAGCAAGGTAAAGCCTTTGGATTTCTGGAGGCGGGACGAGGACTTTTTGCGGCAATTTTAGTCTCGCTTGCGATAGCGATCTTGTCTTTTGCACTACCGGGCGATTTGGCCAACTTAGTCTCAGGGGAGCGGCGCCAAGCCATGCAGGATATTATTTACTTGTACGTGGGCGCAACACTGATCGCTGGTGTCTTCGTCGCTCTCTTTATTCCAATTCAAGCTGGCGTCGAAACATCGGCGCCGTCAGCCTTTATTTTGCGACGCGGACTAAGCAAGGTTTTGAACAATCCGCTCATTTGGCCGCAGATGCTTATCGTGATGAGTGCCTACGTCGCCTACAAAGGCGTCGATTACTATGTACTTTATGCGACTCAGGGTTTCGGCCTGACTGAAATTGAAGGTGCCACCATTGGTGGGCTCAGTAGTTGGATTCGACCGATTGCGGCAGTAATGGCCGGATTCCTAGCCGACCGCTATAGGCCCTCTAAAGTCGTTATCGCCTCGTTCGGCTTGCTGGTTATTGGTTATTTTTTGCTTACGTTTATGACGCCCGAGCCTGGACTTTACTGGGTGCTGGTGACAAACGTCGTCATTACTAGTTTTGCTGTATACGCCTTACATGCGATTTATTTTGCACTGGTGGCAGAGTCAAAGATACCCATAGCCGTCACAGGGACTGCGATTGGCGTCATCTCGGTAATCGGCTTTACCCCGGATATATTTGTAGCGCCGGGGATGGGTTGGTTGTTAGACAATAATACCAGTATCGTAGGGCACCAAAAAGTGTTTTCGGCGCTGGGAGCTTTTGCAATAATAGGGTTTTTATCGAGCGGATTTTTTATCCGACGATTCTCTCGGGTGTCAGCAGCAGGTTAACAACCAAGGTCTGTTTGCAGGCCACTATCCGGCTCGATGATGGGGTAAGGGCGCTAACAAAGTAGGGAACAAGACGAGTCATATGACACAGAACAGTATAGGAATTGGGAAGATCAGTAAGGTTATGGATGAATCATTTAAGACAGAATCGGGCACTGAAAAGTGGCCACCACATATCACCGTCGCATGCGTCATCGAAAAAGAGGGTAAATACCTCATGGTGGAGGAGCGTGACAAAACTAGCGGAGAAATGGTGTTCAATCAACCTGCAGGCCATGTAGAGGCCGGGGAATCCCTCGCACAGGCTGCTCTTCGCGAAACACTGGAAGAAACCGGCTGGGACATTGAATTGATTGGCGTGTTAGGCGTCTCACTATATATAGCACCGACGAATGGCATCACATATCACCGCACCACGTTTTTGGCCACAGCCGTGCATCGCGCCAAAAATGCCATCTTGGATCCCGACATTTACGCGGTACACTGGCTCGACTACGAGGCAATCGTCGCTCGGTCTGCTAGAATGCGCAGTCCTTTAGCGCTGGCGGTGATAGACAGACAGCGCCAAGGCATTTGTTATCCTTTGGACCTGATTATCCATCCATGAAGAGTGTGAACTGTGCCAGCAAAGTCATCGTCGGTATGTCCGGCGGTGTCGACTCATCGGTCGCTGCCCTCCTGTTACTGGAGCAGGGCTATCGAGTGGAAGGCCTCTTTATGAAAAATTGGGAAGAGGATGACGGGACTGAATACTGCACAGCCAAGGAAGATTTTGCCGACGCACAGGCGGTGGCGGACAAACTGGGGATCACCTTGCACGGCGCCAATTTTGCCGCAGAATATTGGGATAATGTATTCGAATATTTTTTGGCTGAGTACAAAGCCGGGCGCACGCCCAACCCCGACATTTTGTGTAACCGTGAAATCAAGTTCAAAGCGTTTCTTGAATACGCTATGCAGCTTGAAGCCGATTATATTGCAACCGGGCACTATACGCGCCGCGGCGAATCAGACGGGAAAGGCACCCTGCTCAAGGGACTGGATGCCAATAAAGACCAGAGCTATTTCCTACATTCAGTTGGCCATTCAGAATTGGAAAAAACACTGTTTCCAGTTGGAGAGATCGAAAAGCCAGCGGTGCGACGTCTGGCTCTGGAGCACGGACTCGCGACGGCAAAGAAAAAGGATTCAACCGGCATCTGTTTTATTGGTGAGCGACGTTTTAAAGACTTTCTTCAACAATATCTGCCTGCGCAGCCCGGAGAAATTCACAATCTTGACGGCAAAACACTGGGCGTTCATCAGGGTTTGATGTATCACACTATTGGACAGCGCCAGGGCCTGGGCATCGGCGGGCTCTCGCAACACAAAGAAGCACCTTGGTATGTGGTCGACAAAGATTTGGCGCGTAACGTCTTGCTGGTAGCCCAGGGTAACGATCACCCAGCGCTGTTCAAGTCCAGTTTAACTGTTACCGAGATTTATTGGGTATCAGAGGAGGCGCCTCCCCTGCCCTTGTCATGCGCCGCCAAAGTACGTTATCGGCAAGCGGATCAGGCCTGCACGCTGTCTGGCTCTGCTCCGTGCGGCTACCGCGTGGATTTCGACAAACTCCAACGCGCCATCACGCCGGGGCAGTCCGTGGTATTTTACCAGAATGATCGCTGCCTAGGCGGCGGTGTCATTGCGCAAACAGGACCATAGATGAGCGATACTCCACTGTCTAATCTCGAGCAACAGACGATTGCCCTCGCTGGCGTGGCTCAGGCTGCGCGGCTGGTTGACCAGATTTCCAAAACGGGCAGTTATCCTCTGGACTTTCTCGAGTCTTCAATTCACAGCCTTTTTGTATTCTCGCCGGATAGCGCGGCCGATCTCTTTGGTGGTATCTCAGGCGTGAAATTGGGCCTACAAAACCTGAGCAGTCTTCTGGCCGACACCAAAGCGCAGGAAACCCACGATCTAGTTCGCTACGTATTTAGCTTGCTCTATCTGGAGCGCAAATTTGCCGCCAACACAGAGATGGTGTCTGTGGTGCGCTCGCGTCTTAATCACACCAGTTTTCGTGCAGAACATTTTTCCAATAACGTCAACGAACTGTGTCACAGTATTTCTGGCATCTATGAAGACACGCTGAGCAATCACAAATTTCGCATCAAGGTCTCGGGCAGCGCACAACACCTGCAGGACCCCAAAAAGGCACAGATGATTCGCACTGTATTGTTAGCGGGAGTTCGCTCGGCCTTCCTGTGGCGCCAACTCGGCGGACACCGATGGGGGCTACTACTGTACCGCAAGAAACTATTACGCAGTGCCCAGAACCTGTCCCGGGGACTGGGCGTGGTGTAAGATGGATTTTTCATTGTTGGAGAACCGCATGAACCTGTCAGCACTCACCGCCGTCTCGCCTATCGACGGACGTTATGGCAACAAAACGGCGGCTCTGCGCGAGGTATTCAGTGAATATGGACTGATCAAGCGTCGAGTCTTGGTCGAGATACGCTGGCTACAGTGCCTGTCTGCACACGACAGCATCACTGAGGTGCCTGCTCTTACTAGTGCGGCAAATCAGCACCTTGAACAGCTGTTGCACAATTTCGGCGAAGTAGATGCCTGTCGTATCAAGGACATTGAGGCGACGACTAATCATGACGTCAAGGCCGTCGAGTATTTTATCAAAGAAAAATTTCTTGGCAACACTGAACTCGAGTCAATTGCCGAGTTTGTGCACTTCGGCTGTACGTCGGAAGACATCAATAATCTGTCTCATGCGCTGATGCTGCGCGACGGTATCGCGCAGGTGCTGCTTCTGAATATGCTGGAAGTCACTTCCGCCCTCAGCGCCGTCGCCCACAGTGCAGCAGCGGTACCTATGCTTGCACGTACTCACGGTCAGACGGCCAGTCCCACGACTATGGGAAAAGAGTTTGCCAATGTGGTGGCACGTCTGCGGCGACAACTGAGTCAGCTGGAACAGGTACAGTACCTCGGCAAGATCAATGGTGCCGTAGGCAATTACAACGCGCATCTGAGCGCCTATCCACAGGTCGACTGGCAGGCCAATGCCAAGTGCTTCGTAGAGAGCCTAGGGCTGACGTTCAATCCCTATACAACCCAGATTGAGCCGCACGACTACATGGCAGAATTGTTTGACAATATCGCACGTTTTAACACGATTCTCATCGATTTCAATCGAGACATCTGGGGCTATATTTCAATGGGATATTTCACCCAGAAAACGGTCGCCGGTGAAGTAGGCTCGTCCACGATGCCGCACAAGGTCAACCCTATTGATTTCGAAAATTCCGAGGGTAACCTGGGCCTGGGCAACGCAGTATTTAGTCATTTGGCCGCCAAATTGCCCGTCAGTCGCTGGCAGAGAGATCTCACCGACAGTACTGTACTGCGCAATATGGGTGTCGGCTTCGGTTACAGTCTAATCGCCTATCAGGCCTGCATCAAAGGCATTGGCAAGCTGCGACTGAACGAGGCTCGCATGGTTCAGGACCTCAATGACAGCTGGGAGGTGCTAGCAGAACCGATACAAACCGTGATGCGTCGTTACGGGATCGAAAAGCCCTACGAGAAATTGAAGGAACTCACTCGCGGGCAAGACATGAGCCAGGAAGTGATTCAGGCTTTCGTGGAGACACTGGACTTACCTGAAGAAGCCCGAAAAAAATTACTAGCGCTTACGCCAGCAGATTATATCGGCAATGCTGTTGCTCAGGCCCAGGACATCGAGTAACTAAAGTGATTGCGTGTAACTGGAAACTGAATCTCGATCGGGACAAATTTTTAGCACAACACTGGCAGAGTAAGGCTTTGCTAATTCGCAACGCCATTAGCGAATTCAAACCGCCGGTGAGTAGTCATGAACTAGCAGGATTAGCGCTGGAGGACCAAGTGGAATCGCGCCTTGTTGAATGCCGCGATAATGTCTGGAAAGTTCATCATGGTCCCTTCCACACCGACGACTTTGATCGCGACCCTCCCTGGACCTTATTGGTGCAGGCGGTTGATCACTATTTCCCCGAGGTTGCAGCACTGCGCAAACTAATCGATTTTATTCCACAGTGGCGGGTAGATGATATTATGGTCAGCTATGCTGTAGAGGGCGGCAGTGTAGGCCCACACTATGACAACTATGACGTATTTCTGTTGCAGGGAAGCGGTGAACGATTGTGGAAGTTGGGTCAATTTTGCGACGACACCACAGCACTACTACCGCACGATGAACTGCGCATTTTGGATGCTTTTGAAACGTCTGAAGAGCATTTGTTGCGCTGCGGAGATATTCTTTACGTGCCGCCTGGCACTGCGCACTGGGGCATAGCTCAATCTGAATGTATGACATTCTCCATCGGCTTTCGCGCTCCGCGAATCTCTGACATGGTGTCCCGCTGGGCAGACCAGCTGCTGGAGAAACTGGAGCCGGAGACCTTCTATCGTGATGCCAAGCGTGCACCCATGGCTCGTCCCGGCGAAATACATCAGCGTGATCTGGATCGGGCATTGGCTCAGCTGCAAGGGGCTTTAGACCAGGCCGATGGGAGCCACTGGTTTGGTGAGCTAGTCACTGACCCCCATGACACTCCCCTGCAGGATGAGGATGACCTAGCCCAAGCCCGTGCAGTGTTAAAGGATGGCCCAAAAATAGTGGAGCTGCACCCGGCGGCCAAGCTTGCTTGGCAGCAGGACGCGAGGAATATTGTTGTCTTCGCCAACGGTGAATGCCAAAAATTCGATGAATCGGTGCTGCCGAGTCTGCTTATTTTGTGTGAGAGCTGGCGCCTGACAGCATCAGATATGAAAACCGCTCTCGCCGACACCGGCACTGTCGCATTACTGAACTATCTTGTGGACAGTGGGGTTATTGGTGTCGCATAGCAACTAGTTCACGGGCATCCCCACCATTGAATACGTATCTGCGATCTTTTTGCTAAGACGCGGGATCTGTTCTAGCGCCGGCAATACGCACTGTTCGGCGCAGGCGTCATCCGCTCAATTGCGCAATGGTCGCAGCCAGTGCGATTTGCCGCTTCGCTTCTTCAACGTGCAGGTTTTCAACGAGGCGACCGTTAACGACCACCACGCCCTTGCCTTGCGCCAGAGCTTCCTCGAAAGCCTTTATGATACCTTTAGCGGCCACAATTTCAGCCTCATCAGGGGCAAAGACCGTATTGGCCGCCGCAATCTGATTGGGATGAATCAGGCTTTTGCCATCAAAGCCCAAGTCCCGCCCCTGCTCACAGGAAGCGTGTAAGAGCTCGTCGTTTTCAAGATCGAGTTGAACCCCGTCGATAACGGTTAAACCATGCGCGCGCGCGGCGTAGACACACAGGTTAAGGGCGGCAATGAAACCTAGCCGGTCGGGTGTATGGCGCACGCGCGTATCCTTGGAAAGATCCGATGTTCCTAACACCATGCCACGAAGGCGAGGGTGGGCTGCGGCAACCTCTGCTATATTCAAGATGCACAAAGGTGTTTCTGCCATGATCCACATATCCACGGATTCGGGGCAACCTGCGCTCTCAAACGCGGCAATGGCATCGATAACATCCTTAGCAGAGTCAATCTTCGGAATCAAAACGGCATCCGGCGCAGTGGGAAACTCGCAGATCGCCTTGATATCCTGAGCCCCCCACTCCGTTGATAAGGCATTGATACGCACGATCAATTCCCGGTGGCCGTAGCCCCCCGTCTTTAGCGCGGCTGCAATCTGTTCCCGTGCCAGCGACTTAGACTCGGGAGCGACTGAGTCTTCCATATCAAGTATCAGCCCATCAGCAAGAAGAGAGCGTGCCTTGTCAAGAGCACGTGGATTAGAACCTGGCATATACAGCAGCGAGCGACGGGGTCTGATAGTCATGAGTTGATTCCTATGGAAAGTGTTGCGCGTGGCATAAGGCCTGATAAGGATACAGAAGCCCATAGCCTGTGGGCAAGCAAGCGTACCGATTCGGATCCATTACCGATTACCGACGTATTATCTAGTGCAAAAAGGGCTCAAATATCATCTGACGGTTGTCTAACAGGGGGCAAAGCTCTAAAATTAGTGGTTTAGAACATTAAACTGTCATTGGCCTTCGTGGACCCAACGCAATCCCAGTAAATAACCCTTATTAACAATGAGTAAAATGAATCATGTCTGACGCTTTTTCTGATTTTGAGCAACAGCTTGAGCAACAGCTCCAGCAGGCTGGTGCCGCCCTGCAGGCAACGACACAGCTTATTGATACTGCGCTGTCTGCATTAAAGTTGCTAACCCTAGACGGAGAACGGGTTTCTCCTGCAAAACTGGATGAACACCAGTTGGCCTCATACGAGCTATCCCTAAGCTGGTCGGAATGCACCGCGGCTCGGTTTCTCACGGCGCATGCCCTGCAACTCGCCGCGCGTTCAGTGTCCGAGAATACACTGACAATACAACTGTCTAACCTGTTTTGTGCCGAGGCCATAACCAATACGGTCAACCGTTTGCGAGCACGCCCTGCAGACTACGGCCTGACACACGCAGATATTATCAGCGATCCGGTTGCAGAGCAGTTTCTATCGAAGCAGCTTGCAGCGAAAAATATTGCAGCGATTGGTCAGGCCATATTAGATCGAGATGGCGACCTAGGACCGGATCTCCTCACCGAATATCACACCATCATGCGCGATACTTTCCGTCGTTTTTCCGACGATGTCGTTGCGCCGCTTGCTGAGTCCATACACCGCGAAGATCTTATCATTCCAGACGCTATTCTGGAGCCGCTAAAAGAAATGGGTATGTTTGGCTTGTCTATCCCAGCCAAATATGGGGGCCTGCAGGAGGACGATAAAGAAGACACGCTCGGTATGATTGTGGTCACCGAGGAATTATCTCGCGGCTCAATTGGTGCCGCTGGCAGCCTTATTACGCGACCGGAAATTCTTGCGCGTGCGCTACTCAAGGGCGGCACGGAAGAACAGAAGCAATACTGGTTGCCGCAACTAGCCATCGGAGACCCGTTATGCGCCGTTGCGGTTACGGAGCCCAACTACGGCTCTGACGTGGCAGGTGTGCGCCTCAAAGCGACTGCGACCGAGGGCGGTTGGTTGTTGAATGGCGCCAAGACCTGGTGTACTTTCGGGGGCAAGGCTGGATTGCTGTTGGTCCTTGCACGTACTAATCCTGATATGACTCTCGGACATCGTGGTCTGTCTATGTTTCTGGTGGAGAAGCCTTCGAGCGATGGCCACCACTTTGAGGTCTCACCTGAAACGGGCGGCAAACTGACCGGGCGCGCCATTGCGACTATCGGCTACCGAGGCATGCACTCCTTCGAACTTTTTTTCGATGATCTCTATGTTCCCGAGGAGAATATACTGGGAGGCGCTGGCGGTGAGGGAAAGGGCTTTTATTACGCAATGGCAGGATTTTCCGGAGGGCGCATACAAACAGCGGCCCGCGCTGTGGGTGTTATGCGTGCCGCGTTCGAAAAATCTATTTCCTACGCGAAAGACCGTGTTGTGTTTGGCAAGTCGATCGCACAATATCAACTCACTCAGGTTAAACTAGCGCGTATGGCATCACTGGTACTTGCGTGTCGTCAGATCACCTACGAGGTTGCACATTTGATGGATTCCGGTGCCGGTGACATGGAAGCCAGCGCAGCCAAGTTGTTCGCAGGCAGGGCTGCCGAGTGGCTGACACGAGAAGCCTTACAGATTCACGGCGGTATGGGCTATGCTGAGGAGACTCCCGTCAGCCGTTATTTTGCTGACGCCCGTGTTTTGTCTATTTTTGAAGGTGCAGAAGAAACACTGGCTCTGAAGGTGATTGGAAGATCACTGGTGGAAAACGCAGACTGAGGGGTTCGAGCATGAGTGTTTCTTTTACGCTGACATCTCAGGCGGAAATATCCTGCGATGTGCCGATCGACTTGGAAAAAACGCGTCAGCCACAGTACGGCCGCTACCTTGATGAACTCGAGCCAGGCCAAGTCTTTGAGCACCCACGCGGTTTTACTTTTACGACCACTAACATGCTGGAGTTTGCCCGCACTTTTATGCAGGCTAATCCGCTGTACCTCAACAGCCAGTATGCTCGCGAGGTAGGATTTCCAGACCTGCTGGCCAGCCCACAGATGGTATTCAATGTCACTCTATCGTTGGGCGTCCAAAATGATTCAGAAAAAGCCATCGCTAACCTAGGATACTATCAGGTCCAATTTCTCAGGCCAGTCTACCCGGGCGATACCCTGCGCGCGTTTACCAAAGTATTGGAAAGAAAAGACCGTGGGCCGGATAAACCTGGCATTACACTGATTCGTACCGTTGGGGTTAATCAAAATGACGCTGTGGTGCTGCAATATGATCGTAAGATTATGGTTGGGTGGCGCGGTGATCGCCTGCCCACGACACCTGCGCCGAAGGTTGCTGTCGAATTTCCCGGTGATCGATCAGGGTTGGTGGAGCTGCCATTAACCGGCGGTAAAGTCGCTCCGGGACTCACCGGGCCAAACACCTACTTTGAAGATTTTGCGCCTGGGGATATCATTGTGCATGCCAATGGCCGCACTATTACAGAAGAACACATGGCATTGACCTATGCCGTTGGCAACAGTCACCCGCTGCATTTTGATCGCATTTTCTCCAGTGCCTTATCTGGAAAAATGAGCGGCGAACCTATCGTTTATGGT
>CAJXTK010000092.1 GCA_913061115.1 uncultured Haliea sp. | reverse complement strand
TCGTCGGCAGCGTCAGATGTGTATAAGAGACAGTTTCCATTTAGCGCGGTGTTGACCATTCACATGCTGTTTAAGAATGCGTTTTTTTTCTTTCAGTAACAATGCGTCAGATTTGAAGGCCCAAAGTCGATCTCGCGCTAGCTTTCCACTGTGTTGAATATCAACAATGGGCGCTGGGTAGTCTTTTCCTGGCTCAAAGTCATACATGATGGCTTCCATGGGTGTAATCAGCCAGGGTGTATGCATTAAAGGTTGTGGTAAAGGCGCTAATTCTGGCAACCACTGGCGTAAAAACTCAGCCTCACTGTCGTGTTCTTGCGATTGTTTGACCGGGTTGTAAACCCTTATCGTATTCACCCCGGTAACACCGGCCTGCATTTGAAATTGCGGATAATGAATGCCGGGTTCAAAGTCGAGAAATTGACGCGCTAAGTGTTCTACACCACGACGCCAATCTATTTGGCAGTGGTGGCATAAAAAGCTGACCAACATCGCCCGCATACGAAAATTCAGGTAGCCGGTTTCGTTCACACAACGCATCGCTGCATCAATTAAGGGGTAGCCGGTTTGACCGGTTTGCCAGGCGTCAAGGCGTGCATTTGAGCCGGTGCTGGTATCCATAGGGAAGTGTTCGAAGGCTCGGTTCATCGGCCGCATTTGAATTTCACATTCGTCTTCAAACTTTTGCATAAAATGGCAGTGCCAGCTGAGCCTGTCGCACAAGGCTTTGCGCACCTGACCCCAGCCTGCTTGATCAAATTGCGCCACGCTTTGATACATTTGTCGTAAACTGATATTTCCCCAGGCCAAGTAGGGTGACATGCGAGAACAAGCTTCGCGACTGGCTAGCGGCTTAGAAATATATTTGCGGTAGTTTCTACCGCGACCTTCAAAAAAATCGGCCAGCGTTTGCCAGGCCAGTTTTTCTCCTCCGTGCTGGAAATCATCGTGTGCTTTTCGCCAGTGCGGTTGAATCTGTGATTTAAAGCTATCGTCCATGTCTATGCTAAGTGCCGATTGTTGACCCCATTGCGGCTCATCAAGCGGGCTTTGCATAACGCTACGCCAATTCAGTGACCACTGACTGCGCTGACTAAGACCGCGCACGACTGCACCGGTTGGCTTTTGCAGCCATTGTATATGCGCAGACCTAAACCATCGGCTCAGGCTTTTGTCGCGCTCATAGGTATTGGCTAAGCCTATTTCTTCATAACTGAAGACGTGTTCAATCGCATATTGTTGGTGTAAGGCGCCAAATACGTTTTCAGCAGACCCACCTAACACGGTTAACGTGCCGCGCTGTTGTTGATTAAGTTGGCGCTGCATATCGCACAGAGACTGATAGATAAAACGCCAATGTCTATCGCTGTAGTGGCTGTCTTGTATTAACAGTGGCTCAAAAATATACAATAGAATAAATGGCGAATTAGCGGCCAGAGCTTGGCATAAAGGTGCATGATCGGTGAGCCTGAGGTCTCGTTTAAGCCAAACAATATTCATCCGTCGAGCGACTTTTTGGCAGATGGTATTTTATTGCGCCGACAGCGTTCGCTGCAATATTTGACGGATTCCCAGTCGCGCGCCCACTTTTTGCGCCAGTTAAAACTCAGGCCACAGGTTTCGCATTGTTTGCTGGAAAGATTTTTAGGCATGGCCGTTTTAATTCACTTTACGTGTGGCTGGCAACGTTGCTGAATAACTTATGGCGCTGTATTTTCAGGTGCTGCAATTATGGGGGCTGCAACTTCTATGATGATTTCATTACGGCGCATGAATGGCAGGGTCCAGGGTGGATTATAGCGCGCTAATTGTGCCGTGCTTAAAACACTCAGTTGCTGTTGTTGAATCCACTGTTGCAGTGCTTGGGTATTTTTAGCGACTGTTTCAGCCCCGCTAAAACCTGAGAAACGCATCACAGCGGCATAACTGGCAGGCAGACTACGCACTGTAACCGCTGAGTTGTTGGGCTTTGGCAAGCTTTCGAGGTTGTATTGGCTGGGCATAAAAAAACTGACTTGCCAGGCCTGTTCGGATCCATCACTCGCTGGATTAGACGTTGTAAAAGCCTCGACACTGCTGCTTTGTAATATCACTGGCGCTGTCATACTGATATTTTCTGCTTCGCCACTGCTGGGATGCTGATTGTTGCCGAAAATAAAGTTGGCGATGGCTTTAAAGCCAGAACTTGACGCCTTTTTCATATTACCGCTTACCGCGGTTTCAGCAATGATTCTGGGTGCATATAAACGCAGTTCAAAGGGCTCACTTTGTTTAATGAGGGTAAAGGCAGGTTCTTCAGTCGCCATCAGGAGCCCCGAATGCATCATAATCGCTGTCAATATTATGGTAGTGAGTTTCATCAGCTCGCATCCTTATCTTGTTGTACATACGCAAAAACCTAAATTTGGGTTCAAAAAAGTCGGTTATGCGCTGAATACTGCGTGTTGTTAACCCACTGAGCCTCACAGTAAGATGATCGGCAGGCCATAACGTTAGCTAAGCGGTGTGCCGCTGGGGGTCAGTGATAGATCGGCTGTTAGCCCTTTGATGCTCCGTCTAGTCTCTAAGAAAACCGGGGCTGCCCACTATTTTTTTAGCAGACCAAGCAGGAAGCGCAGTACCCCTGTTGCGCGAGAGATATCTTCGCCAATGTTGCTAACCTCTTGCGCAAGATTTTCTAATCTATTTTTAACGTCATTCACATCCTCATTGAGTTCGCGATACGCCATTTCGCGAACCTCTTTTGCCATACGTTCTTCATTCTCTGAGGGCCCCGCCTTTTGACTCAGCAGAAGTACGATGACGCCCCCGATTCCGTTCGCACACGCGATGATTAGCGCCGAGTTCGCTGGGCTGAATGATGTCTCGAGCGCCAGGAATCCAGCGACATTCAGCATGCCAATACCCAACAAAAAGAGCACTAAAGAAAAGGCAATATACGTGCTTTTGCTTACGGCACGGCGCGTACGGATTTGCGTAAGAGCCAATTCGGACCGAGCGAGTAGTTGCAGCTTAAACATTGAATCAGACAATTGAACCTCCCTAAGATGTTAATCGACCTACCAGTACACCAAGCCCAAAAATGAGAAGGAGGGTCGCGGGCTTCACGTCTTTTAGGTCGTCGTTAATATCAACAAACCAGTTGCCGGTGACGTCTTTTACGCGCTCCAACATTTGTGTCGCATCAAGATGGTCAAGGCCGCTAAGCCAGTCCTCAACAGAGTCTCTCAGACTTTCCTCTGCTGTGACCGAGGCTTGCAGATTTGCTACCCCGGCAGGCTCCGATGCTGACAACTTTTCCTGAAGACGGGCTTGCTCAAATTGCTTAAGCTGGGCTCTCAGTGTCTCCAGCTCAGCCACTATCCCTTGATCTTCCATCTGTCCCCCACCCTTTCCGGGCCTTCTCAAGCGATTTAAGCCGATCGTGAACTCAGCAGTGTAAAGCCATCCTACGTCTTTCCCCGCCTCTCGCAAGGTTTAATGTGTGGGACTGGAGCCTTTAACAAAATTAAGACTAGATTATTCGCTTTTGTTCATCAACAAAAATTAGTTTTTCAATTCTGTCATTATCTCGAGCATTGAATTCAGCTAAGATAGCCTCATTCAATCAGTGACATCTGAACGGAGCAATAAAATGACCTATAAAGTCGTGCAGTGGGCAACCGGTATTCATGGACGATTAGCCCTGCGGGGTATTCTTGATCATCCAGACATGGAACTGGTTGGCGTTAAAGTTTACAGCGATGATAAGCATGGCATGGACGCAGGTCAGTTATGTGGTCGTCCTGACACGGGCGTAAAAGCAACGAATAAAATTGAAGAGATACTGGCATTAGAGGCAGATTGCGTCGTTTACATGCCGCTTCTGGCCAACCTCAAAGAGGTTATCCCTCTACTTGAATCGGGTAAAAGTGTGATCACTTCCTGTGGTTGGGTTTACCCAAAAAATCGGGACACTAGCCAACTTGAGGCGGCGTGCCAAAAAGGGCAGTCGGTGTTGCATGGTACGGGTATACACCCCGGTGGTTTGACAGAAAAGCTGCCGCTATTGGCCTCGGCTTTTGTGACTAACGTACGTTACGTTCGCGGCGAAGAGTTTTCAGACCTTCGCACCTATGATGCGCAAGAGGTGGTGACCAACATTATGATGTTTGGTCAAACTCAAGAACAGTTGGCCGGCAGTATTATGAAAGATGTCCTTGCCGATGGGTTTACCCAGTCGATCGATATGGTGGCCGATCAGATAGGTGTAACGCTTGACTCAGACTTTGTCACTAAGCATCGCTGGAGTCTCGCAACCGCTAATATTGAAACACCTTTTGGTGTGCTTGAAAAAGGCACTGTTGCCGCTCAGTCGTTCTCGTGGCAAGGCACGGTAAAAGGCACGCCAGTAATAGAAGCGGCGGTCAATTGGTACATGGGTAACAGTCACCTTGAAGACGGCTGGGACCTAGGTAAAGAGCGTTTTGAAATGGAAGTCATCGGCGACAACCGCATTCAATTAGTGACAGAAGGCTTGCACGCCGACTCACCTGAGCACGGCGCTGACGGCGAAGAATCAGCCTTGGTGGCAACCGCCATGCATTGTGTAAACGCAGTTCCCTATGTCTGCAAAGCCAGTCCAGGCATTAGAACATACAACGACATGCCAATGATCACCGGCCGTGCCGATCAGTCATTAATGCGCTAATCGCAATGCGTTAACAGCGACAGTGTTAATCCTACAAGACCGACGTTAAGTGTAGGACGTTTAGGCATAAAGCCCTAATGGAATCGCACTGTCAGGCCTAAAGCTCTGACAACGTGACGCAAGTGCGCACGTTTTATCACAGCGCCTTAATGTTTATTTCGGGAGGGCGCACTCAAGTCTTCGGGCATTTAATGCCTGACTTCCGTCAACGGTTTTTACACATCCGCGGCAGAAATGCCGCTACTATCGCTACAAGCCCTCACACCACTGACGTGGACTGACTCTTGCGTGTCTAGAACATTCTGGGAAGTCCAGTAGGCGTCAGGTCCATTCTTATCGACAATGCGTATAACTCTACTTAACCAATTGGATTTAAAGTGATGAAAGCAATTCTGATTCTCCCGTCGGTTCACATGGTTGAAACCGATCTAACAGCACAAAGTGCGTGGAAGCCGTCACATGAGTCAGGATAACTGTCTGGCATTGAGTCAATTCAACGTTGTCATTGTAGGCAATGGCGCTATTGGCTCAGCTCTGCTGGAAAACCTGTTGCAACGGCAGTCGTTACATCGTGCAGTTGTTCTTGGACGCAATACGCACAACGCGTCTGATGATAAGCGTGTCACCTACGTGACCTTCGATGCAGAGGACGCCGAGTCCGTGTTGAACGCCGCCACGCGGGTGCAGGAATCCCTAGACCGCGTTCATCTGCTCATCAATACGGTAGGCTTGCTACATAATCAACACCAAGGTCCCGAGAAACGGCTCAAAACCCTCAACCCAGAGCATTTACAGAAGGCTTTTCAGGTGAATGCTATGCTGCTGCCTTTGCTGGCCCAAGCATTCAGTAAGTTACTGCGTCACGATGATCCGGTGGTGCTTGCCTCACTTTCGGCGCGGGTCGGCAGTATCGAGGATAACCAACTTGGCGGCTGGTATAGTTATCGCGCCTCCAAGGCTGCACACAATATGTTGCTGAAAACGATCGCAAACGAGTGGCGTATCAGTCATCGCAACGCTATCGTCGTTGCCCTGCATCCCGGGACGGTTTATTCGCGCCTGTCAGAACCCTTTGTATCCGAACGGTACAAAAATCGCGTATTAACACCTGCCGAGTGCGCGAGCTCGCTGCTGACGGTCATTGGCGACTTGCAGCTAGAAGACTCCGGTAGTTTCTATGATTGGCAGGGCAAATCAATACCCTGGTAAGACAAGAGGTGTCAGACGATAGCCTGTGCATTAGCGACACCTGGACCCCTATCAATAATAATATTTTTTCGAATTAGATTCGTCTAAATCAAAAACCTCGTCGCAAACAGCAGGGCATAGTGTTGCCAGCAAAAATCTGTGTCGTGGCAAGCCACTGGGGGTTGAACCTTCGCTAGCGATCAACCTCAGATCTGTCGGGAATAGCCGTGATAGCCCCCTGACGGGTTACCGCGATGGACCCCGCGAGGCAAGCTCGCTGAAGTGCATCATGGTCATTCATGCCTTCCGCCACGCCAGCTAAAAAGTACCCAACAAACGTATCGCCTGCGCCCGTTGTGTCAACCACATCAACACTTGGGCTATTAATGTGTGTGACCTCGCCATTGGCCAGCAGCATAGCGCCATCGCCACCCAGGGTAACGACCACCCGAGTCTGCGGCGCCAGGGCTGCCATTTGTTGAGTCATTTGATCAATATCTGCTGCGCCGCACAGCGCTTCTGCTTCGCCTCGGTTAACAATCAAGGTGTCAAGCTTTGCCAGCGGCAAGTCTTTAATATTGTCAGTCATTGGCGCCGGGTTTAGCACAATCTTGATACCCTTTGCCTGCGCAAGCTCAAACGCTTCTGCTAGTAGATTTGTTTCGTTCTGCATCAACAAATAGCGTGCCTGTTGATTGTGGTTTAGAGCCGACTCGATATCCGCTATCGAAAAACTCTGGTTAGCTCCACCGTGCAACACTATCGCGTTTTCACCCTGGTCATCCACCTGAATAATGGCATGTCCGCTGGCACCTTCGATAAGCGCTATGTTGTCGGTATCGACGCCCGTTGAGGCGAGTAACTCTACTGCCCACCTATCACCTTTGAAAACCCTACCGACATGCGCCACCGATACGCCTGCGCGCGCGATAGCAACCGATTGATTGGCACCCTTTCCACCTAGGCCGGTAACAAGATCTAGACTCGAGAGTGTTTCACCCGGTTTAACCAAATGTGGGACTCGGTAGACATGATCAATATTAATTGACCCGAAGTTTATAATCTTCGATTTCATAGTAAACAATATATAGATCGTTGCTGAATATTACAAAATCCGTGTTGAGATTCAGGGATATCGTTCACACTTGAGGTCAGCCGGATGGTAACGTTTCATCGGCCCGCTGGACCGGCCTGATCCTGGGCTGGAACGTGTCGCCAAGGCCAGTGGATTCTTATCTTTCATAAAATGCGGTCTTCTGGCAGCCAAAGTGTTATCGGATTTTTTGACGGCCTATCCTCAAGACGCGCGTATCAAGAAAATCGACTAGACTTAGACGCTAGTCTCAATAGCGATGATCTCGTCAAGGCATCGACTACAGCCACCGTAGTAACGTTCGAGGTAGCATCAATGCACAGCACACATCACCAGCACGGACAACAGGGCCGGCCGCTATCTGGCCGCCCCTACCGCAAGCTTGCGCCTCCAAATCTGGCACTGAGATTGAAGCTACTGTGCCTCACTATTTTCATCCTTTTGGCAGGTTGTGACTCTTTGGCGACCGATTGTCTCGATCTCGCACCACCGGGAATCTGGACTAAGATTCAATCCCCGGGCGAAGAGATAGTGAGGCTGTTCGATTCAAACGCTGCTGATTCTGCTGTGCTCTGGTTTAAGAGCGGTGACACTAAATTTGGAATGTGTCATGGCTGCGGTGCGCCGAGCGAGCACGCAAAATCGTTCCAGATAGCAGATACGCAACGCGATACGCTCGAGGATCTCGTGGAACAAGAATGTGTTCGATAGCCGTGTGTACGTCACCAAAAAAATGAATGCCTGCCTCTTCAGGTCGCTCAATAGTCGCTTTAAAAGATAGGGGTAGGGAATGCTGCGTCAGTTAATTGGATTGCGGGTGTTGGCATGTGTGGGTTGGGTTGACTCGGTCAATGCGTCTTGCGCTTGGCCAGACCTACAACTGACGTATGAGGTTACACATAGCCGTTAGTCATTTGCGTCGACACCTGCCACAGCTTCTGCGCCATGGGCTGATCGAAGACGTGGTTCGGCCCATTCACCGTCACCGGATTACAGTCTTCAAAATACGCACCATTCACCCCAGCAACCTCCGGGTTTGCAGCGACATACACCTGCGTGGCCGCACCCTCCGCAGGGGTTTTTGCAATCAGTGGGCCCACCCATTCAAAACCCTTGCGGATGACAGCAGGGGCATTGCGGGCAATGTTGGTTTGCACCAGACCCGGGTGAATCACGTTGGACGTGACGCCCGAGCCGGACAATTGCTTTGATAGCTGCAAAGAGAACAGCGCATTCGCCAGTTTAGATTGACCGTAGTATTCACCCGACTCGAGCACCACGTCGCCATTCAGACTGTCAAACACGATGCCTGCAGGCGGTGCCTGCTTATAGGCGGAGCGACTGCCGACGTGCACGATTCTGCCTCCCTGCGGGTTCATCAGCGGCAGCAAGTGATTGACGAGTACAAAGTGACCCAGGTGATTAACCCTGAACGTGCGTTCTATGCCATCCACTAGGATCAACTCACCGAAGGCGTTGATGCCGGCATTGGCGATCACCATGTCCAACTGCACACCCATGCCCTTCACCGCGTCAGCGCAGTCGACCGCCGACTGGAAATCCGCCAGCTCCAACGCAAGTGGCGTGGTCTTCCCGCCCACGCTGGCGCAGGCCTGCTGGGCTTTTTCCAGCGTGCGGCCGGTACCGATGACATGCACACCGCGGCGCGCCAGCACAGCAAGCGTTTCATAGCCGAGGCCGGAGTTGCAGCCGGTCACCAATGCCGTCTTGCCACTCAGGTTTACCCCTTCAGTCACCGCTTCAGCCGTTGCGCTGGCACCGAAGCTGCCCGGTGGGAACCGCTTGTCCGGGCTTATCTCGGGTTCGTCCGAACTGCACGCGGCGGTACTGGCCACCGCGGCGGCCACGCTAAACTGTAGAAAACCGCGTCGACTTAATGGGGACATGGACCGTTCCTGCTGTTATCAATATTGTGTCAAAGAGTCTCCGCATATGGCTTTCAACAAGCCCGAGGCCCGCTGAAAACACGCGCAAACCCTAGGCCCACTAACCGGCCGCAGCAGCCCCGACAGACCAGACCGGCTCATACACAGGCGGCTCGCCCAAGCCGAGCTGCTGCCGAACCTGCGCAAGCGGCAGCGGTAGCAGCCCCTCCCAATCTGCAAACTCGAGACATTCACTCTGCTTACCGCGCCGCCAGGCCTTGCGAATCATGCCGCGCATTTCAGGCCCGCCCGTCCAAAACGCCATAGCGACGATTAGAGCGATACCGTGGTGCCACTTTTGAGCAATGCTGAAGGCAAGGACCGAGCCTTCACCGAGCAGATCGCGCCCCCAGCCTGTGGTGACATGCTGCAAGTCATGGCAATCACGCAGACGGTCGAAGAACCGCTGGCGGTTCTCACCCACCTCAGCACGACCGCCAGACTCGCTCGCCGCGACCAATCCTTCGGCGGTAATTTTTTCGCGCTCAGTGAACAACAGATACTGGTGGCCTAGGCTCTCTTGCGGCAGCGAGCGCAAGTAATCGTGGTCTATCAGAGTGTCCAGCAAGTTGCGCTTTTCTGCCAAGATGCGCTGGCCGGCCTCGGTCTTCTTAAACTTGCGATAGTGGCGCTCGCCTGAATTGCCCGACAGTGCGCGGATGATAACGAACACCTCGTCGGTGTTATCGGGGTCTATCCGCAATCGACCTAGGGCACGCCAAGCGGTGCGAAATTGAAGGCTCGTATCTGGCTTTTGCATAATATGTCTCACGGTGTCTGGGAAGGCTATTTCTATGGTATGTACGTTACTGTAACCATGAGCGTTTGGTCAAATTATCGCCAAAAATAAGTCCCTGAAAAAGGCGACAAGGCCATTTTCATGCACACGGCGTTCCACGCCCCAAGATCATCGGAACAGACCACCTCTATGCAGGGCGACGGCTGCTCGTCAGATGGGCGCTGATCGTCGGGGGCTGCCCTCAATTTGTCGACAGCACTACAGCTTCTCGCTCTCGGCCGGTATAATCATCGCTCAATAATACTAGCTGGCACTTCACTCTGAATCGTTTAATCGCTTTTATCGCGCTACTGCTTATTTCATTACCCGGCTATTCGCTGTCTGTGAGTGATCAACGTCTGGCGGATGCCGCTGCAGAGCCGCGCAACTGGATGAGTCACGGCAACACTTGGCGTGAGCAGCGCTTCAGCCCGCTGACAGCAATCAATGACAGTAATGTCGATCAATTAGGCATTAGCTGGTTTTTTGAGACACCTTTCACCAATGGTTTGCAGGGTACACCGCTGGTTGTTGATGGGGTGATGTACGCCAGTGCCGAGTGGAGTGTGGTGTATGCCCTTGATGCCCGCACAGGTGAGATGTTGTGGAAATATGACCCACGGGTGCCGCGCGAGACTGCTTATAAATATTGCTGCGGTGCCGTTAATCGCGGGGTGGCTGTTTGGCAAGATAAGGTTTATGTCGGCACACTGGATGGGCGCCTCATTGCGATCGATGCAGTCAGCGGCCTCGCGGCTTGGGAAACGCAGACCACAGACATTAACAAGGCGTATTCGATCACCGGTGCGCCACGCATAGCCAATGGCAAAGTGATTATCGGCAACGGCGGATCGGAGTATGGGGTGCGCGGTTATGTCAGTGCCTATGATGCCGCAACCGGCGAGCAGGCGTGGCGGTTTTATACGATTCCGGGCAACCCCGCCGATGGCTTTGAAAATGAGCTGATGGCGATGGCCGCTAAAACCTGGACCGGTGAGTGGTGGAAGGTCGGCGGTGGTGGCACCGTTTGGGATTCCATTGTCTACGACCCCGAGTTGAATATTCTCTATATCGGTGTCGGCAACGGCGCGCCGCATAACCGTGACATGCGCAGCCCTGATGGCGGGGACAATCTATTTCTGACCTCTATCGTGGCCGTGAATGCCGACAGCGGTGAATATCTGTGGCATCACCAGCAGGTAGAGGGAGACACGTGGGATTATACGGCCACCCAGCAAATGGTGCTGGCGGAGATAGAGTGGCAGGGCCTGCCGCGCAAAGTTCTGATGCAGGCACCTAAGGCAGGTTTCTTTTATATCTATGACCGCGTCACTGGTGAGCTGCTGTCGGCGGAGCCCTATGTAAAAGTCACCTGGGCCAGTGGCTATGACTTGAGTACCGGCAGGCCGATTGAAAATCCTGGTGTGCGTTATGCGCCCGGCACCACGTCTATGATCTTTCCCAGCGGACTGGGCGGGCATAACTGGCACCCCATGGCTTATAGCCCCGATACCGGCTTAATGTATATTCCGACCCTTGAATTTGGTACCGAGTTTGAAGCCGAGGAGGCGTTTGAGTTTACGCCGCGCCACTGGAATTTAGGCTATAAGGCTGATGGTGCTGACCTGAATCAGCAGCTGACCCAAGCGATTTTGAAAACCATGCCCCAGTCTTTTTTAATGGCCTGGGATCCGGTAAAGCAACAGGCGGCATGGCGAGCGGACTACCCTTACGGACCTGTCTCTTATACACATCTCCGAGCCCACGAGACTAGGCATGATCTCGT
>CAJXTK010000091.1 GCA_913061115.1 uncultured Haliea sp. | reverse complement strand
CTGTCGACATCTCTCTCGGTTTTGCCTTCGGATTATTTGCTATATTTTCCATGCTGCGTTATCGCACAGAATCCATCACAATCAAGGAAATGACCTATCTGTTTTTGGTGATTGCGATGTCGCTTCTATCCGCCGTTGGAGACATGAGTCACCTGGAACTTGCGCTGCTACTTGCCTTGGTCTGTGTGATGGCGTATATCACCGAAACAAGCCTGCTCCTGCCAGTGCTAGAGGAACAAGCGGTCCAGTATGAAAAAATAGAAAATATTCGCCCCGAAAAAAGAGCTGAATTACTAGAGGATCTCCGCAATCGTATGGGACTCGATATTCGTAGCGTAGAAATTAACGAAATCAATTTTCTCAAAGACACAGCCCAACTGAAGGTTCAATACGTCCCTAGAGCGTCTGATGATTAATTCGAGAGCTACCAGCACTTGGGCTTTAATAGCCCTGCTGTTTAGCGCGTCGACCGTGGCGGAGAAAGAGCGACTTCAGATCAGCGGACAGGTGCTGATGGACATCGATTATTATGAATCCTTCTGGGACAAAAGCGGTGATAGCTCCAATACTAATTTAGAATTGCGTAACGGCCGAATTCAGTTCACTTATGATTTCCCTGCGGGCTGGGAGGCGAAACTGCAGGTCAATGCTGAGGCCGACTCGGATGGTAGCGATGTCGACCTCGGCTCGGCGTATCTCCGCTATACCAATTGGAGCATAGCAGAGATTACCTTAGGCAGAATGAAGGAGCCACTGGGCATGGAACGTAACACTCGCAGCTCCCGAGTGGTGACGATCGAAGATTCCATGATGACAACATCTTTTACCCCTCGAAAGAATTGGGGCATACGTCTAAACGATGCAACTAAGCGGAGAACCTGGTCGCTGGCGGCAACGGTAGAAGAGGACAATGACGACGACGATCAGGGCTACAAAGAGGACGAACCAATTGCCCTCACAGGTCGGTTCACGCTTGCTCCAATCCATGAGAAAGAACAGACGCTGCAATTTGGAATCTCAGGGTCATGGCGAGACTGGAATGAAAATACTTTTCAAATCAGAAACCGAGCAGAAGTTTTTAGTGCCGACAATGTAGTCAGAAGCGCAGAGTTCGCCGCAGACAACCAGACAGTCATTGGATTGGAGGCTGCCTGGAGCCGCAATAGCCTACTCATACAGTCTGAGTACATGGCCACACGCGTTGAGGAGGTGAATGGGCCGGACTGGGACTATGACGGTTATTATTTTACAGCGAGTTACATCCTTACTGGCGAGCATCGCAAGCTTAGCAAAGGCAAGCTCGGCACGGTCAAACCGAAGGGTAGCAGCGGAGCCTGGGAAGTAGAGAGCCGCTACAGCTATATCAATTTGCAAGATAAAGGCTTGGGAGCAGAGGCTTCTATCACTACGGTAGGCCTAAACTACTACTACAGAGATGATATCAAGATAATGCTGGCCTATCTGTACCCCGAAATCGCCGGAGACGTCACCAGCGATGACAACGGTGGCCATGCGATTTCTGCACGCGTGCAAGTGCTATTTTAACTAAAACCAGGGAGAGCCTCTTCGCTCTAAAACACCGCCGGACCGGACCACACGGCCCGTGTTTTGTTTTAAGCTTGTCAGCCCCGAACTGCCATAGGAACTACCACGGCCCGATAGCGTCACGCCATGCGATGGAGTGCACAGACCTTATTGCCGGCGGGGTCACGCAAGTAAGCGAGATAGATTTTTCCGACGCCGCTCTCGCGCGGGCCAGGGGGCTCTTCAATTGCGGTGCCACCATTAGCCAGACCAGCGGCGTGCCAGGCGTCAGCCATCGCTCCACTCTCCGCTGCGAAACCTATAGTGCTGCCATTTCCGTGGCTAACCGGTTCGCCATCAATGGGTATGCTGACTGAAAATATGCCTACTTTAGTAAAATAAAAACAACGCCCCTTTTCATCTATCACACCTGCCTCATGCCCAAGAGCGCCTAAAATAGCGTCATAAAAAACTTTCGACTCATTAATGTCGCTTGCACCCACCATAATATGACTAAACATTTTTTGCTCTCCTTACTTTATCGTGATGAGCCGCTTGATACTGGAGTCGCGCTCGACGTATTCCCACTCGATTCGCCCAAGGTCACAATAGTGCCATTGCCGCACCAATAAGCCCACCGATAACCAAAATTTGTGCTGGAAGAAAACTTAAGACAAACCCCAGAGTTCGAGATTTTGGGTCAGCAACATATCCTCTGAAGTAGAGAAAACGCCCAACCACGAATATGACTCCCAAGCCAGCGGCCACTTCGGCATTGATGTAATGACCAAACATCAATATCCCTGGGATGAATAGGATTAACATTTCGAGCGTATTTTGCTGAACCCGGTAATACCTTTCAAATATTGGATCGCCTGACGCTGCGGGCGCGGCAACACCGTATGTCCCCCGCGCTTTTCCAACCAACATGCCGAATACCGAGTATTCGATAAGGGCTAACGCAATTACGATTGTCACTGCTGCCACATCATTCTCCTTAGGGCTATACCGCTCCAAGCAACCGCTTAGAATTACATGTGTCTACTGTACCAACGAGTTTCCCTCTAGCATAGCGCTTGATTACTCGCGCGCCGCAAAATACAGAAAATTAATGCCCAAGGGACAATAACAGCACACGCTTAATTGACGTTAGGTGTTTCTAGGGTATCTGCACTGCCAACCTTATACTACTAACAGGTCCTGATTCTCGACAACCGACAGCCCACGACTGTCTGCGGCCATTGCCGCATCGACTACGGAGGACGCCACCTGCTGCAGTGGGACCGGGCTTTCAGGCAGCAATCTAGATACTACCACCGGCAAGCGACGCATCAGCCAAGCAACAGGTGACATCAACAAACCCAATGGGATGGCAGTTCCACCGCCAGTATAACGCGTGCCGTAAATCGCCGAAGGGTATATCACCGTTGCCGCATTATCAGCTGACGCGCTTGTATAATCAGCTGCGGCCTTACTAGCCTGCTGTTTCCCCACGTAATACCCAAAACGACTGGAACGCATCAATGCCGGAATATGCGCGCTGAGCAACACCAGTCGTTTAACGCCTTGGCGCTGCGCTTCCGCAATAACAGCACTATTAGCGCTACCATTGGTCATCACCTGTTGCTCGAAGGCCCGCTGATTAAACGTTGGCAGCGGAGGCGAACCGACAAGACACACGATGACATCTGCCGACGCCACTAGCAATGGATCTGGATGAAGCGCATCTCCAACAACCCAGGTGACTTGATTCAACCATAACGGCCGAAGTTGTTCCAACTGAGCAGGCATCTTGCCACTGCGTGACACACTCGTGCAGATTGCGCCACGAATCGCAGCAAGCTCAAGAACCTTACTGCCAACAAAACCATTGCCGCCATAAACTAGAAGACGAGTCGGGGTGTTTGAGTCTGCCATAACATTTTCCTTAATCATGGATTCTTATACGCAAATAACTGCTAACCAGTTTACGACAAGAATAAACTGCATCCAAAGATAGACCCGAGGTGGGGCCTCAAAGCGCAGACTTGCTTGAACTGCCCCTTAAGCATTCTCGCTTATCCCCAGTTTGAGCTAACGCAGGCCGGCGCCCAGGTCGCCCGCCCAGTTTAGCCTGCGCGCAGCGTGCCAATGACACACTAAGCTGCCTATTCACATAGGAGGACTCCTAACATGCCAAAAACAAGCCCCAAATAGTGCCTCAGTTGGCTTTTCACTACCGAGTCTAGCCGCTAGAATAAATGTGCTCTAGATCCGTCTGGAAACAATGCCGAGGCAAACGCCTGAAAAGCGGGGCTTCCCCTACAATACAATAATACAACGCGGAAAAGGAAATGCGTGACAAGCTCTGAAGGATCACTATTTAGGAGCAAATACTTCAGGGCTTTTTTCGGCCTCACAGTAGGTGCTACGCTCCTGTATTTCAGCGCAAAGAACGTAAGCTGGACTGAAGTCAAAGACGAATTCGAAAGTATTACGTATGCATGGATTTTCGTTGCACTCATTTTTTACTGGATTGAACTCACCCTCCGAATCACTCGATGGCGACTTCTTCTGTCGACACTCAAACCACCTATTGCCGTTTACAAAATTGCCCTTGCGTTTATCTCAGGTTGCGCCGCCAACAACATACTGCCAGCAAAATTGGGGGAAGCCTTTCGGGCTGACCTTCTTGGCAGATTGGCAAGCGTTTCCAGAATGACTGCTTTGGGGTCCATTATTATCGAACGCCTGTCTGATATGATTGTAATATTTGGGATGACCGCCTGGGGGATATTATTTATAACCACAGCGCGTCTCGACACCGTGAGCGAAATTCACCAAGGTTTGGCTTTACTTGCAGCCCCCATCGCCGTCTTGGTGATGGCAGTATATTTCCTGGTAGTGAAGCGAAACCATTTCATCAGCGTTAAACTAAAAACCTTAGACATCAAAATTCACAATTTTTTACAGGGGCTAAACGCCCTTGAAGATCCCTGGACCACGCTGAAATTACTCGGCAGCACTATCACCATTTGGACGCTCAATTGTCTGGCAATCTGGTCAATCATGATGGCGCTGCATATTGAACTTAGCCTCAACCAGACCATATTACTGGTTGGGATAACCGGTATTTCGGCCGCAATACCAGCAGCGCCGGCCGGCATCGGGACACTTCAGTATGCTTTTCATATCACCGCGGTATTATTGGATTATTCTGCATCGGCAGCACTGGTGGCATCCGCCATTGTACAAATAGCTCTGCTGGGTAGCGCGACATTGGTAGGGGCGCTTTCTTACAGCTACGCTATCTCCACGCATTTATTGCCAAGAAATGAGACTGACAAATGATTGACGGAGCGGCCAGGAAAACGCGCATCACTAGCTTTGATGGCACGGTCAGTCTATCCACGGCGCGTCAACGGCCGGATCGGTTCTCTCAGTATTATGTTCTCGGATATCGGAACACAAATCTGGCTTTTGCACAAAAACCGCTGTTTCCGTTAGCCACTCCAGAGAGTATGGCCGACGCTATCTATAAAAGAAGATTTACAAGTGGCCGATATTTCCTTCCACGCTTGTGGTATATCCTATATCGTGGTGTTCGACATCTACCTTGGGCGATATTTAAAAGGCTTTCATTCTCACGCGATGACTAAAACTCGACCTGACATTAGCTTATTCTTCCCGGTCTACAATGATGAACGTACCGTTCGCGTCGTCGCTAACAGAGCGCTTGAACTACTGGAGGAAGTGGCAGATAACTATGAAATCATCATCGTGAACGATGGCTCACCAGATTCGTCCGGTGCTATTGCGGACCAACTGGCCGTGGAACACGATAAGATTACTGCTGTACATCATCCGCAAAACAAGGGCTATGGCGCTGCGATGAAAACCGGCATCGCAGCCTCTCAATACGACATAATTTGCATGATTGACGGGGATAACGAATACGATGTCTTCGACCTGAAAAAGATGTTAGCCGTAAGAGAATATTACATGCTCGTCATTGCATTCAGATACAAGAAGCTCTATTCAACCAAAAGAATCTTTATCTCCTTCATTTACAACTCACTTCTGCGAGCATTATTTAAAAGTCCGTTTCGCGATATTTCCACGGGGATCAGGTTGATCCATCGCGGATTACTCGACGAAGTGGAGTTAACCTCGAATAGCCCGTTTATTGGGGCTGAGCTAACACTCAAATCAATGTTACGTGGCTTTCCTGTTGGCGAAGTAGGGATTCAAACGTTTCCTAGACGCTTCGGGCAGGGATCTGCCACGTCGTTCAAAAATATCATGGGAACAGTCAGGGATGCATGGCGAATTCGTAAGGAAATATTTTCGGACTCCTATGATTTGCCGGAAGGGCGCACGCGAGGGTAGAGGTGGTTCATGAGAGATCTTGCTAAACTTTACCAAATCAGATTTTCTGACACTAACCGATATAAAAAAGATCTTGTCTGGCAAGTACTGTGTGAACACTACTTCCAGCAGTTTATCCCTCATTCATCCATTGTCCTCGAGATTGCAACTGGATACGGCGAGTTTATCCGCCATATTACTGCGTCCAGAAAAATTGCAGTTGACCTTAATCCTGATTCCAAAGACTGCCTTCCCGAAGAGATAGAGTTTCATCTTGGCAGCGCGACGAATCTAACTATGATCAAAAGCGAGTCTATTGACGTTTGTTTTAGCAGCAACTTTTTTGAGCACCTGCCGAGTAAGGAGGTGATGGATGAGGTGTTGTGCGAGGCTCGGCGAACACTTAAGCCCGGAGGGCTTTATATTACTATGCAGCCGAATTTGCGTTTTGAGCCAGGCAGATACTGGGACTATTATGATCATGTTTTACCACTTACACATTTGTCATGCCGGGAAGCTTTTATAAAGGCTGGATTTGAGGTCACTAAAGTTGTTGACCGATTCATACCCTTTAGCACTGACTCCAAACTTCCTCAACACCCGCTTCTGGTAAAAATGTATCTGCGCGCCCCTCTGTTGTGGCGCTTCTTTGGTGGACAGTTTGTGATTGTCGCTCGCAAGCCAACGGATAACGGAAACGGTCAGTCCCCGCGCGACGATAGACGCTCACACTCGGGAAAGGGTCTGCAAGGCGGGTTATAAATCCCGTCTGAGATAGCCTTGTTGACGATTACATCCGACTCCCCCACCGGCGTCAGTACTACCGGAAAGTGGCCATTGTTAAATATGCTGTGTCGCTGGTTCATGTGGTTTTGAAACAGGGGTTCAAAGTGGAAGTTAGACCAGCTCCAATATGTCACTGCGAGGAGCAGAACCAGAAGAACTGCGGGCGTCCTGACCAGGGCAAACCGCACCTGCAACAGTAAACCCAAGGTGCATACTAGCAGGGCCGATATAAAACTGTACCTGTGGGTCAAGACGTACTCCGGCGTCGTAAACAGCGCTCTACCCACGGTGGCAGCTGCCGCGAAGGCGACGAGAAACCAGCAGTAAAGCGCGAGCCGAATATCATCATGCTTATAACACTTCAGCGTGACGAAGAGCAGTACTGCTAGTATGGCAAAGCCAGCGGTTCCCGCCCCCAACGTGCTGAAATAGATAGGCGC
The DNA here is from genome assembly GCA_913061115.1 of uncultured Haliea sp. Taxonomy (GTDB): domain Bacteria; phylum Pseudomonadota; class Gammaproteobacteria; order Pseudomonadales; family Halieaceae; genus Marimicrobium. The sequence goes on along the minus strand of CAJXTK010000091.1, from coordinate 4,698 downwards.
GCTACCTAAAATAACCAAGAAAAAGGCACCATACTGCGTTAAGACTTGCTTAATAGTCGGATCGACAAGCGCGCGTGATAAAAATTCACTGGCTGTTGCGGGCGAATTATCGCGATTATTAGCGATTAGCTCAGAGGTTATCCTGTAGATGCCCTGAGTGAAATCGGCATACCACAGCGTCAATATGACTGCAGCGAAAAGCAGCCACATCGCAGGCCACATTAGTGACCGACGCCCGCTCACTAGGCATTGATGCAGCAAGCTGACAAGACCCAGCAACCACACGATATGACCCGAGGCCAGCGTCAGTGAGGAGAGCGTACAAAATACCGCCGCAAGTAAAAATCTTGGTCCGCTCACCTTGTGTAAAGTGAATATGCAGGCGAAGGCATAAAGACACACATAATAGTAAGCAAAGGCCGCCTGGCTAAAAAGAATAATCTTAAAATACCGAAAATTTAGCAACAGCAGTGCTGCGACCAAGAGGTAGACCCAGCGATACCTTTCTTTTCTGACAGTCAAATAGAACAATAACAGAATCAACAGCAGGCCTAGATTCGCGACGAGAGTCAGTGTGTGGAAATTCAGCTCGCCTTCAGCCAGGTAAACACCAAAAACAACTAACCGCGAGGCGCTGGTACGGTGGTCGTTGTACTGATTGAACAGCGCTTTGAAGCCGTCGCCTGCGCTATCAGCATTTTCGACCACACTGACAAACTGCACGAAATCGTAAATATCATCCTGATGTGGAACATTGATGGCATAGCTATTCACAAACCAAAGGTGGTGAGCGATCACCGCGCAGAATGCGGCAAGCGGCAACCAACGCACGAAAAAATCAGACGTAGGTAGTAACGTAGAAGACGTCATCAGTCGTCTTCCCAAGCCAGTCGCTTCGCCATTCGCCTAGTGCGCCTGATATTGGTGCCGGCGATTTTTTTAAACGCTGTCGACAATAGCCTGAACAAGGAGATTGCTTTCATATCTTAGTGGCACTCGGATTTCAGTCGACAATGTACTGATGGATCTTTCAATATAACGTCGCAGAACTATAGCGCATAGATAGCCGATATGGACGAATTTTTCTTTTCTATCAATATTTTGTGACTCAGCTGGGAGGCCGCTGTTTTCATTTTCATGGCCAAGCGTACCTTACCGTGGTTTTGACAGAATGATACAGGGGCTCGAGACGAGATGCGTCTGGCCCCTGCCATCGCCATGTTGCACGGTACGTGACCTTTGCCGCAGGCCCGTAGTCGAAAAAATCCACCAAATTCAAGCAAGCGGCGCCTAAAACGTTTGCGTCTGTGATTTTGTGCTAGATTTATAGTAACCGTCAGCTCTGCGTAAGAGATACGCTTCACAGAGATACGGCATTAAAGATTCTCCTAAAAACCAAAACACGGACGTTATGGCTATGGAACACTCCTTTTTGTCTCACCCACGCGGGGATGACACCCTCCCTCCTCCAGAAAAACTCGGTTACCTCGCCCTTTCCCGCACCACGGACAGAGTGCTACAAATTTTACTCGGTGGGGATCTGGCCCGATTAAGGGCAGATTCTGTAGCAGAATCACTGGGGATGAGTAGCACTACTCTTCGGCGGCGTCTACGGGCCGATCATACGTGCTACCAGTTCCTGCTGGATCGAGCTCGGCAGTATCGCTGCGAGCAGGTTTTGCGCATTATGTGGCGGCCCGGCAAGTGCCTAGCGGAGGAACTGGGCTATCTAGAGGTTAACAGCTTCTACCGTGCCTTCCGCCGCTGGACCGGGTTGAGCTACAGCGAGTACAAGGTACGATATACCCTGTAGGTATGATGCGCAGGTTATACTCTCTAGGTCCAAGCGCGGGATTTGCCAATGAAAGCCACGGTAGCGGGAACAACCTCGCTCTGGGCATTCTATGCTGATCAGTCGTACCCCCGAGGGTTTTTCTCCTGCCAGTGCCAGGCGTCTTCACACATTTGCGCCAGACCACGGGAAGCCTTCCACTGTAAGAGTGTCTGTGCTAATCCGGGGTCGGCCCAACACGTGGCGATATCACCCGGTCGCCGGTCCACAATTTCATAAGGTATAGCCCGTCCGCTGGCGTGTTCAAATGCGCTCACCATCTCCAGCACCGACACCCCATTGCCGGTTCCCAGGTTGATGGTATGCAGGCCAGGTCTGTCGCAAATATAGTCCAGCGCTGACACATGTCCTTCCACCAGGTCCATCACATGAATATAATCCCGAACACCGGTGCCGTCCGGGGTCGCATAGTTCCCTCCAAAAACCCGTAATTTATCACGCCGCCCTACGGCCACCTGCGCGACAAAAGGCATCAAATTGTTAGGGAAGCCCTGAGGGTCCTCGCCAATAAGGCCGCTTGGATGTGCACCTACCGGGTTAAAATAACGCAGCCGGCCAATACTCCACTCTGGGTTTGCGTCCTGCCAGTCCGCAAGAATATGCTCTACCATAAGCTTGGTGCGCCCATAGGGATTAGTTGGCGCAAGCGGGAAGCTCTCTCGAATAGGGACCGAAGCAGGATCACCATACACCGTTGCCGACGAGGAAAAGACCATATTCCTAACCCCTGCCTGTTGCATCGCCGCCAGCAGAATGAGCGAGCCCGCTACATTGTTATCGTAATACTCCAGCGGCTGATCAACCGACTCACCCACCGCCTTCAGACCGGCGAAGTGTAATACGGCAACAATCGTATGGGCTTGGAAAATCCGGTCTAGGCAATCACTGTCTCGAACATCCCCGTGTATAAAGGTCGGTTTCGTGGCACAGATCTCCTGCAACCGCTCTAGTGCTAGCGCACTACCATTGCACAGATTATCCAGTACCACTACTTCATAACCCGCCTCTATCAGCGCGACACAAGCGTGGCTGCCAATATACCCTGCGCCACCTGTCACCAATACAGTACGAGTCATGGAGTTAATCCTGAAGGTTGATTTGACTTAAACATTAAAAGTATAACCGATTGGAAGCGGAGGGAAACCCACAGGCACTCCACCCATACAAATCTCTATTGGTTACATGAAATAACGCACAAAACCCTCTATCATGTTCTAATAAAAGACCAACGGTGGGAAACTCCAGTGCATATACTTGTGACAGGCTCGGCCGGGTTTATCGGCTATCACCTCAGTGAGAAATTACTGGCGCGCGGTGACACCGTCACAGGCTTGGACAATCTCAACGATTATTACCAGGTTAGCCTAAAAGAGGCCCGCTTGGATCGGCTGAAGGCTCAGCCCGCTTTCACTTTCATCCACGCTGATCTTCACGACAGGCCAGCCCTGGAAGCATTGTTTACCGAAAATAATTTCGATGCCGTTATCAACCTTGCTGCACAAGCGGGAGTGCGCTATTCGCTGGAAAATCCCCACGCCTATATCGACAGTAACGTTGTAGGGTTTACCAATATTTTGGAATGCTGCCGTCACCACAAGATAGGGCACCTCGTGTACGCAAGTAGTAGCTCTGTCTATGGTATGAACGCTTCGATGCCGTTCTCCGTACATGACAATGTCGATCATCCGATTTCACTTTACGCAGCAAGCAAAAAAGCTAACGAGTTGATGGCCCATACCTATTCACACCTTTACAATCTTCCCACCACGGGCCTGCGTTTTTTCACCGTTTACGGCCCCTGGGGGCGACCCGATATGGCGTTGTTCCTATTTACCAAAGCCATACTCGCAGGGGAGCCAATCAAGGTATTTAACAACGGCAAGATGCAGCGGGATTTCACCTATATCGACGACATCGTCGAAGGCATCATTCGGGTCACCGACAAGCCGGCCACCCCCAATCCAGACTGGGATGCGGCATCACCCGATCCTGGCACCAGCAGCGCGCCCTACCGACTCTACAATATTGGTAACAATAATCCGGTATCGCTGATGGACTTCATTGGCGCCATCGAAAAGGCCCTTGGCAAAACGGCAGAGAAGGAATTTCTGCCTATGCAGCCTGGCGACGTGGCAGCGACCTATGCGGACATTGATGCACTGATCAACTTCATCGACTACCACCCTAAAACACCGGTGCAGGATGGCATCAATAATTTCATCGCCTGGTACCTAGAACACATGCACAAGGAAAAACCATGAATGTAGTAATGATTGGTGCGGGCTACGTCGGATTAGTCTCCGGAGCCTGTTTTGCTCAGTTCGGCGCGAATGTCACTTGCCTTGATATAGATGAAAAAAAGGTCGAGGCGTTGGGGAATGGCATAATACCCATCTATGAACCCGGCCTGGATGATCTCGTACTGCGCAACATAAAGGCGGGCCGACTGCAGTTTTCTACCCAGTTTCACGACTGGATTGGCAATGCCGACCTCGTGTTTATCGCGGTAGGCACACCCTCGCGCAGAGGAGACGGGCACGCCGACTTGAAATATGTTTACGCGGCCGCCACAGAAATCGCCACGCATCTGCACGGATATACCGTCATCGTAGATAAGTCCACGGTGCCGGTCGGTACCGCCCGGGAAGTCAAGAATGTCATTCAGCAGATCAACCCAAATGCAGACTTCGACGTCGCGTCCAACCCCGAATTTTTACGGGAAGGTTCGGCTATTAGCGACTTCATGCGCCCCGACCGGGTGGTTCTGGGGGTAGAGAATGAACGCGCAGCGAACCTCTTACGCGAACTCTACCGCTGTCTCTTATACACATCTCCGAGCCCACGAG
>CAJXTK010000090.1 GCA_913061115.1 uncultured Haliea sp. | reverse complement strand
TCTACACCTCTCTATTCGTCGGCAGCGTCAGATGTGTATAAGAGACAGGTTTGATCTATCCACAGCCATATCGATGGCCCATTATTTTTCTGGAGGGATATCAGTGCTACTGCACTACATTCAACACTAACCCAAGTGAATTGCAGATTGCAATCGCGGGCAAAAGGACTCAATAAACTAGTAGTCACTATTTTTTCCTGCGTTTATACGGCCACATGCCGCCTCTTGCGGCGATCTACTACCTCCGCGGTAATACCTTTTGCGGGTCAATAGGCTTGCCCTCTTTGCGTATCTCAAAATGCAGTTTTACCGTGTCAGTGCCAGAGCTGCCCTTCTCAGCAATAATTTCTCCTGCGCTGACAGCCTGGCCCTCGCTAACCAGTAAGCGGTCATTGTGCCCGTAGGCACTGAGGTAAACATCATTGTGCTTAACGATTAGCAGCTCGCCAAACCCAACAATGCCTGTTCCCGCATAAACCACTTTACCCGCGGCCACCGCAACAATCGGGTCCCCACGATTGCCGCCAATATCGATTCCCTTATGCACATTTTGCGAGTATCCGCGCGTGACAGGCCCAGATGCAGGCCAGAGCCAGGTCGTAACATTGGCGCCCACATAGGTCTTTGGTTTGGGCTGAGAGGCCGCAGGCATCGGTGAGGCTGTCGGGATTGGGCTTGCGATAACAGGCTTAGCCTGATTATCGACTAATGGCGCGGGCACTACTGGCGCAGACACGACGGAAACTGACCCGGAAGAAGGCGCTGCTTTGTAAGCGGACGTAGATGCCGATGCAGGCATCACAAGCGGGCGACCGGCCTCTCCGGGCGGGACTTTCTTACCTAAATTGACTTTCTGACCAGGATAAATAATGTAAGGCGCGGCGATACCATTGCCTGCCGCGACACTGCGAAAATCCAGCCCGTAGCGAAAGGCAATGGAATAAAGCGTATCCCCCTTATTTACGCTGTAGACCAGGTCCAGCGACTCAGTACCTCGATCTTCAATAGGCGCGCGCGTATGACTGCCACAAGCGACAAGGCAGGAAAACACCAAGCTCAGTAGAACCCTTGCTAGCACACACTTCCCTCAACATGGGCTTGGCCCAAGTTAGTCATGTCTCCAATAGGTATGTATCAACCAGACAACGGCAAACCCCACTATCATCAGGGATAGACAAAACCACAGTTGAGGGTCTTGTCCGGTATAAATCTGGTAGTCCAAAGGAGAGACAGGGAACTGCTGCGCAGGCTTTAACTGACCGTGGCTCCCCTCCACCCACTCCAACACCCGTTTCCATGGCCATACTACCATCAGAGAACCAAACAGAAATCCTGTCAGTACGGCCATCGTCCCCTGATGAAATCTACGCAACAACCAATGCAATACGCGTGAAAAACACAACAGCCCGCACCCGGCACCAACAACAAAGACCAGTATAAACACTAGGTCCAGGGATTTAAGCGCTATCAGGGTGGTACTGTACATGCCCAATAACACCAAAATAAAACTGCCCGATATTCCCGGCAGTATCATCGCGCAGACCGCAAGAAAACCCGCCAAAAAAACACCGGCAAGGCCCATTTCCAGACTCATCACGGGCGACAGCGCAATACAGACGGCAACTGCGCCAGCGGACAACAGGCACAACACTTTAGGCGCTGACCAATTGTCCACTTCACGCAGCAACACTGCCGCCGAGGCCAGAATCAAACCAAAAAAGAAGGCCCACAGCGGCACCGGGTGATGCTCCAAAACCCAGGACACGAGTTGTGCCAACGAAAAAATACTGGTGGCAATACCCAACAATAAAGCCAGCAGAAACCTTCCATTGATATGCTGCCAAGCGCCCGTTATATCGAGCCGAGACAGCTTCCCCAGAAACGCTAGGTCGACTGCACGGAGACTATCGAGCAACTGATCATAAATACCGGTAATGAAAGCGACCGTCCCCCCCGATACTCCAGGCACTATGTCCGCTGCGCCCATCAGCAACCCACGCAAGAAAATGCCCGCGGATGACAAGGCCATTATTTTTCCTTACCTGAACACAAAGGCACGAAATAGACAGCCTCGACGATGTCAGTTTCGTAGCCCTCATGAGTCCGGGTCACCACCTGTAAGTGTTGAAATTCGCCCCCCACCGGTATCACCATGCGACCACCCGCGGACAACTGCAACAGCAAGTCTTCGGGAATTTTCTCCGGGGCGGCAGTCACAAGGATGCCGTCAAACGGTCCGCACTCTTCCCATCCCATCGCTCCATCGGCATGATTCATGTGCACATTGCGCAACTTTAGTGTGCGCAAACGCTGGCGTGCCTTTTGCTGCAACGACTTGATACGCTCCACGCTATACACCTGGTCTACCAATTGCGCGAGTATCGCAGTCTGGTAACCAGAGCCAGTGCCGACCTCTAATACCCTAGAACGCGGTCCCGCGGCCAACAGCAATTCCGTCATTCGTGCCACAACATAAGGCTGTGACAATGTCTGCTGAAAACCGATGGGCAACGCCACATCTTCATAGGCGCGATGCGCCATTGCCTCATCGAGAAATAGGTGGCGCGGCGTTGTACGCATCACATCCAACACCGCCCTATCACTGACACCCTGATCAACCAAGCGTTGTATCAAACGCTCTCGGGTTCTCTGGGAGGTCATTCCGATGCCGTGAAGATCAATCCTATTCACTACCGATACCACTCTCTGTATGCCCCTCTTTATAGTGTACGAACTCAGCTAATAGCGCAGTAGCGTAACTGCCAGCACCCAAAGCAAAGTCCAACCGTAAACTACCATCATCACAAAACTGCCAACAAAAGTCATCAGGCACCATGCGCGCTGAGCGCCAAGCAAGCTCTAGCCCGGATTCTTCCAAGAAGCCACAAATAGCATGACACTGTGCCAGACACTCCATCTGCAGTTCGTTAAACCCCAACTCTGCCCTGCTCTGACTTCGACCCCACAGCGGCAATCCTGGGTGAATGTCACCGCGGCTCGCTCGGCTACAGAGATCATCATTAAGCTCATCGCAAGTGAAAAAACTGCGTGTCCCGTTTAACAAACACACATCACCGGACCGGATCTTATTCCAGTCACCATTTGCTACTCGAACCGCAAGCAATCGGTTAAACACATAGGCGCGAAGAGCCGAGAAATACAGACTGCGCTTTTCGCGCGAGATCCTGCGGCCGCTTTGCATCCAACGCTGCGCCTGCTCAAGTGTCGAACCATTGCGTCCAAAACGCTGCTCGCCAAAATAGTTGGGAACACCTTCATCGCGCAGTGTCTGCAGCCGCTGCTCTAGAGCAACTCTATCTCCGATCAATTCACGCAATACCAGCGTAAAGTGGTTGGCGCGGTGCACGCCGCGCCTGAGCTTGCGCAAGTGGCGAGAAACCTCCAACACCTTCACATCACCCTCGGACTCAAGAGCCCCCCAGTTAGGCTCAGCGCGCCCCGCCATACCAACACTAAACCACTGCCGGGTAACCGCGTTGCGATCCTTGAGACCGCTGAGACCAATATCACGCTGTGCTACGCCGCTGAGCTCAGACACGCGTTGCAATAGCTGCATGCTGTTGAGCTGGCGCTTCTGCAGGTACAGAAAACTGTGCTCGCCGTCACCCGACAGCTCAAAGCCCAGACGTTCATTGACGCAAAAATCTTCTGGCCTGCAGCGGATAAGGGCGCTGCCGGAAGACAAACCCCATGCCCGGGGCCATGCTGTGATCATCCAGTGGGTGTCTGCAGAAGCACTACTGCGTGGGCTGCAATACCCTCCTTGCGACCGGTAAAACCCAAGCCTTCGGTGGTCGTAGCCTTTACATTGACTTGCCCGAGGCTCGCCGCCATATCAGCGACCAAATTCTCGCGCATGCGCTGAATATGGGGTGCCATGCGCGGTGATTCAGCAATGATCGTAGCATCGAGATTACCCAGCACCCAGCCTGACTGATGCACTAACTGCATCACCCGGCCTAATAAAAGGCGACTGTCAATACCGGCATTGGCTGGGTCAGTATCAGGAAAATGTTGCCCAATATCGCCCTGACCCATCGCACCCAATAGTGCATCGCAGATTGCATGAATCAGCACATCGCCATCAGAGTGCGCCTCTAGGCCGCGATCATGCGCTATATGCACACCACCGAGCACCAGCGTGTTTCCGCCCCCAAAGCCGTGTACATCGTAGCCATGGCCTATACGCATTGATGACCACTCCCTATTTTACGACTCACGCCAAACCACTCCATGTTGCGTTTGCAGATACCAGTCGGCCAATGGCAGATCAGCCGGCACGGTCACCTTTAGGTTACCCGCTGACCCGGCTACTAATTGTACCGGATATCCAGCCATCTCCATGGCGGAGGCTTCATCAGTCACCGCCAGACCCTGCGCCTGCGCCTGCTGCAACGCCCCGCGCAACTCACCAAGACGAAACATCTGTGGCGTTTGGGCCCGCCACAAAGTGGCACGATCCAATGTGTGCAAAACTCGCGCATCTGCTGAAGCTTGTTTCACCGTATCGACTATTTGTTCCGCCAGTATCCCGCCCGTCTCATTCGCGGTCACGGTCGCTATCAATCGCATAATATCGTGCGCTTGCAGGCAGGGCCGCGCCGCATCGTGGACCAGAACCCAGTCGTGCAGTGCCGCATGGGATATCAGGGCATCAAGCCCCGCCAAAACAGAACCGTTGCGCTGCTCGGCACCAGAGACCATTTGTATTCGCGGGTCCTGAAATATAGGCATTCCTGCCGCTCGGATATCGTCAGCGTGCAGCGCCACAATGACTCCCGAGATTCGCTCACAACTGAGCAACGCACGCAAACTATGTTCGAGTAAAGTGGCGCCGGCCACAGCCATATATTGCTTCGGGAGCTCTGCGCCCATGCGACTGCCGATACCGGCAGCGGGCAGGACCGCCCAGCAACGCGCCTCAGCTTTAGTCGTCATTTTTCATCCAGAGCAGAATTGGGACTGTCGACGACTTGATAAAATATCTCACCTTCGCGTATCAATCCCAGCTGCTCCCGAGCGCGCTGTTCAACGCCGTTGTTGCCACTTTGCAACTCCAAGACTTCACGGTCCAGCACCGAATTACGTGCCTGCAGTTCACTATTAATCAGCGTCTGCTCGTCAACCTGAAGCTCCAGTCGATGCTGCTCAGCCAGACTACCCTCGGCAAACCAAAGTCGGTACTGCAGTGCACCCAGCAACACGAGCAAAGACAGAAGTAGCCAACGCAAAATTAGGCCCTCACTGGCGAAAAAATTCCGCTAGACCGCGATACGGTGCGCCACCGGCCAGCTCCGCTTCGATACGCAACAGGCGGTTGTACTTGGCTACCCGGTCGGAGCGACACAATGAGCCTGTTTTAATTTGACCTGCGGCAGTGGCGACCGCCAAGTCGGCAATGGTCGTATCTTCAGTCTCACCACTGCGATGAGAAATCACTGCGGTATACCCAGCCGCCTTCGCCATCGCGATGGCATCAAGCGTCTCAGACAGACTTCCAATCTGGTTAAACTTGATCAAGATAGAGTTCGCGACACCCTTGTCGATACCTTCCTTGAGTATCTTGGTATTGGTGACAAACAGGTCGTCTCCTACCAACTGCACCTTGTCGCCAATCTTATCGGTCAGCATCTTCCAGCCGTCCCAGTCGGATTCGTCAAGACCGTCCTCTATCGAAATAATAGGGTGGCTGCGAGCAAGATCCGCCAGATAATCGGTAAAGCCTTCACTGTTAAACTGCTTGCCCTCTCCCGACAAATCGTAGACGCCATCGCGATAAAACTCGGAAGCTGCGCAGTCCAGCGCGAGGGTAATATCGGTGCCTAATTTGTATCCGGCCTTCTCGACCGCCTCGGCAATCACCTCAAGGGCCACCTCGTTCGATGGCAGGTTTGGTGCAAACCCGCCCTCATCTCCCACCGCGGTGCTCAAGCCACGAGCCGACAACACCTTTTTCAACTGATGGAAAATTTCTGCACCCGCGCGCAGTCCCTCAGCAAAACTGGGTGCAGCCACTGGCTGCACCATAAACTCCTGGATATCAATATTGTTGTCCGCATGCTCACCACCATTAAGGATGTTCATCATCGGTACGGGCATCGTAAAGCCAGAGGTGCCATTGATGTCGGCAATATGCTGATATAGAGGAATCCTCCGAGACAGTGCAGCAGCCTTTGCGGCAGCCAGAGAAACGGCAAGAATCGCGTTAGCGCCAAACGTGGCTTTATTGTCAGTCCCGTCCGCCTCAATCATGGCCGCATCCAACTCACGCTGAGCGCCCGCATCACGCCCCAATAAAAGCGACCGAATGGGCCCATTCACGTGACGGACGGCATTGAGCACGCCCTTGCCGGCGTATCGCGTCGCATCGCCGTCACGCAGCTCCAGCGCTTCGCGCGAGCCCGTAGAAGCGCCGGAGGGTGCAAAGGCGGTACCTACCTCCCCCGATTTTAGCGTTACTTCCGCCATCACGGTGGGGTTTCCTCGGGAATCCATGACCTCAAAGGCCTGAATGTTGGTGATCGATGTCATGCCGTCAAACTCCGTAATTACTAGTCAATTTCCAGTGGAGGCAGTGATTTCACGAGGTCATCTACCGCTTTCACCTGCGCCAGAAACGGTTCCAACTGTGCGAGAGGAAGCGCACTTGGACCATCACAGCGCGCCTTGTCCGGATCGGGGTGAGCCTCGAGGAACAAGCCGGCTAATCCGAGTGCCATGCCAGAGCGCGCCAGCTCAACCACCTGCCCCCGACGACCACCGGAAGCGACCCCCCCGGTGTCCCGGCACTGCAGCGCATGAGTGACGTCAAAAATCAGAGGGGCATTTCCACAACTCTGCTTCATGACACCGAAACCCAGCATATCCACCACCAGATTGTCATAACCAAAGTTACTTCCGCGCTCGCACAACATGACACGGGTATTACCGCACTCGGCAAATTTTTCCACGATATTGGCCATTTGTGCAGGGCTGAGAAACTGCGGCTTTTTGATATTGATCACCGCGCCCGTCGCCGCCATGGCGGCCACCAGATCAGTCTGACGCGCCAGAAATGCAGGGAGCTGAATAATATCGCACACCTGCGCAGTGGGTGCCGCCTGCTCCGGAGTATGCACGTCGGTAATGACGGGGACGTTGAAGGTTGATTTCACCTCGGCCAGAATTGACAGCCCTTCGTCGAGACCCGGACCCCGAAAGGAGTGAATGGAGGAGCGGTTAGCCTTGTCAAAAGAGGCTTTGAAAACATAGGGAATGCCGAGTTTATTGCACACTTCAACATAGTGCTCGGCCACTCGCAGGGCAAAGTCCCTACTTTCCAGCACATTGACGCCGCCCAGCAATACGAACGGGGCGGTATTGTCGATACGCACTGTTCCAAGAGAAATGCTCTTATCCGTCACGGCGCGCTCTCTCTATAAGTTTTGGTTGTCGGCCTTAACCCGGGAGTGGGCAATGGCCGCTTCGATGTAACTGGTGAACAGTGGGTGTCCGCCACGGGGCCGAGACGTAAACTCAGGGTGGAACTGACAGGCAATAAACCAGGGGTGAGCAGGCAACTCGACTATTTCTACTAGAGAACGGTCATCAGACCAACCTGCTACCCGCATTCCAGCAGCCTGCAACTGACCCACATAATTGTTATTCACCTCATAACGGTGGCGATGGCGCTCCGCTATCAGTTCGGTGCCGTAAATTTCGCGCACCTTACTGCCCTCTTCCAGATGGCAAGGCTGCGCACCCAGACGCATGGTGCCACCGAGGTCTGAAGACTCATCGCGCTGCACTGCGCTGCCATCGGCTTCCATCCACTCTGTAATCAGAGCCACAATAGGATGCGGGGTAGACAGATTCATTTCAGAAGAATCAGCGCCCTCAAGACCACAAACATTACGCGCGTATTCTATCAATGCGACGTGCATACCCAGACAAATACCCAGGAAAGGAATATTGTGTTCCCGCGCATAACGTACAGCAGTGATCTTGCCCTCCACGCCACGATCTCCGAAACCGCCCGGCACTAGAATGGCGTCGACTCCATGAAGCGCATCGGTACCATTGTGCTCAATGTCTTCGGCGTCGAAATACTCGATCTTGACATCAGTCAACGTCTGCAACCCGGCATGAGCAAGCGCTTCGTTGAGTGATTTATAGGCGTCTTGCAAATCAACATACTTACCCACCATAGCCACTCGCACCCGGCCACTGCTGCCGGCAAGTTCGCGCTCGACAACATCGTCCCAGTCGGACAAATCTGCTTCAGGTTTAGCGTCGATACCAAAACGTTCCACAACAAACCGGTCCAGACCAAAATCTCGCAGCATGCCAGGAATTTTGTAAATTGAGTCCATATCCAGCAGGGGAATAACGGCGCGCTCTTCCACGTTAGTGAACAGAGAAATCTTCTTTCGTGCGCTCTCCTCTATCTCAACCGAGCATCGGCATAACAAGATGTCCGGCTGCAAACCTATGGAGCGCAGTTCCTTAACCGAGTGTTGAGTAGGCTTGGTTTTAATCTCGCCGGCCGTGGCAATATAAGGCACCAGCGTGAGGTGCATCAGCAATGCGTGACTGGGACCCATTTCCAGCTTGAGTTGCCTTGCAGCCTCCAGAAAGGGCAGGCCCTCAATGTCGCCCACAGTGCCGCCAATCTCAACCACAGCGATATCTGCGTCGCCCGCGCCCAGCACAACACGACGCTTGATCTCATCGGTAATATGGGGGATGACCTGCACCGTGCCGCCCAGATAGTCTCCGCGACGCTCTGCACGCAGTACTGAATTATAAACCCTGCCGGTAGTGAAGTTATTGGTCCGCTTCATCACCGTATGGGTGAATCGTTCGTAGTGGCCCAAATCCAAGTCGGTCTCTGCCCCATCCTCGGTGACAAATACCTCACCATGCTGGAACGGGCTCATGGTGCCGGGATCGACGTTAATGTAAGGATCGAGCTTGAGCAGAGTCACCTTAATACCCCGCGCCTCGAGCACTGCAGCCAGTGACGCAGCTGCGATACCCTTGCCAAGAGACGACACCACCCCACCTGTGACGAAAATATAACGCGCCATGACATGCCTATATTGATGGTGTATTTACGAACACAAGACCTAGCATCTAGTGCTCATTGGGAGCTCGATTACTGGCGCAAGTCCTGCAAAAGATGGGAATCTAAGATACCAGAAAGGCTGGACCAGCTCAATCAGAACTGGCGCTAGCGGCCCGTTCCCAGCGCACCAGCCAGAGAGATTCACTGTCCTGGGCGACCTCCTGCCATCGGTCGGACTCACACCTGCCCAAATCACCCACCGCCACCAGATCGTTCCCCAGATAGAGCAAAGGCACTCGGCCGCGCCACCAGGGAGGCACTTTCCACGCCTGCATTAGCCCCTTAAGACTGCGACTACCGGCCCGACCCGGCAAACAGCAGCGCTCCCCGCCCTGACGCCAGCCCAGTGTGAGCTGCTCCTCAGGCATCAGCCGCAGGCCATCACCGTCTGATCGCACCAGACTGACGGTACCTACTCCGGGTACTTTCACACTCGCACCGGGCGGCAGTGAAAAGGAAGAGGATGCCGCCGGCGCCAAGAGATCGGGCAATCGGTAAACCGCATCATGATAACGTTGCAGGCCATAGGATCCGCAGACCAGTCTCGGATTGCCATCTACAGCCGTCACACGCAACTGGCGCAGAAACTCGTCCACCGCGGCGCGGTCTGGCGCCTGATACCCGGCCGCCCTCAACCATGCCCGCAGCAGCGCCGCCGCGATATCCTCTGACGCATCAACCAACTGTGCTAGCAGCAGGCCAGGATCACCCAGCTCACTATAGACCGTTTCCGGCACACCAAGATTCTGCGCCAGCGTGCTAGAGGCTGTCGCCATGTGCTCGCTGGCACGGTTGACGGACCGTCGATACGCGGGCCAGCGCTTAGCTAGAAGCGGTAGCACCTCTTCACGCAGAAAATTGCGGTCCATCGCGGTATCGTGATTGGAGGGGTCTCGCACACAGTCAAGGTGGTGGTAGGCAGCATACTGTTCTATCTCGCTGCGGCCATAGGCTAGCAGAGGACGCACCAGCTGAGCCTGCCCTAGGTTGCGCGCGCGAGGCATCCCGGCCAGCCCTTCTACCCCTGCTCCACGCAGTAACCGCAAGAAAAAAGTCTCCACCTGATCATCAAGGTGATGACCCAAAAACAGTACCGTATCTGCCGGCAGCAGATCCTCAAAGGCACGGTAGCGCGCCTCCCTGGCAGCGGCTTCAGCACTGCCACCCGATGGCACTGCCACCGCGCGGCTGATCAGTGGTATCGCAAGCCGATGACATAAGCCTGCACAATGAAGCTCCCAGTCGGGTGCCGCTGGCTGCATGCCATGATTAATATGAATTGCACTCAGAAGAGGCGCGCAGGGATTGGCCGCACGCCAATTGTGCAGCAAATGCAGCAGCACAGTAGAATCTGCACCACCACTCAAACCCACATACCAGTGGGGGGCTGTGACTAAGCCGGTTAGCGGGCTATCGAGTTCGGCAAAATGGAGCAATCCCGCCTAGTTTCCGTAAGACATGAGTCGCGTATAGCGTTTGTCGAGCAACTCTTCTATCGGCATCTCCTGCAGAGTGTCCAACTGCGTCAGGATGTGTTCCTTGATCCGCTCAGCCATCAGGTCAACATCCCGGTGTGCACCGCCAAGTGGCTCGGGAATCGTGGCATCAACAATGCCCAGATCCTGCAGGATCTTGGACGTAACACCCATTGCTTCAGCCGCATCCGGCGCATTGGCTGTATTCTTCCAAATGATATTGGCACAACCCTCTGGAGAAATAACGAAATAGGTCGAGTATTGCAGCATGACCAAATGGTCGCCCACGCCAATCCCCAGGGCACCACCGGAACTGCCCTCACCAATCACAATACAGATAATAGGTGTCGACAAACGCGACATCACCGCCAAATTCTGGGCGATAGATTCGCTGATACCGCGCTCCTCGGAGTCAATGCCAGGGTATGCTCCAGGCGTATCTATCAAGGTGACAACTGGGACTTTGTACCGCTCAGCCAGCTCCATCAGGCGCAGGGCCTTGCGGTACCCCTCAGGTTTCGGCATGCCAAAATTACGCATGACCTTATCCTTCACCGCCCGCCCCTTCTCCTGACCAATCACCATCACCGGACGGCCATCGATGCGGGCAAGACCCCCAACAATCGCGCTGTCATCGGCGAAGTGGCGGTCGCCGTGCAATTCATCGAACTCGGTAAAAATACGCGGGATATAGTCAAGTGTGTAGGGGCGCTGTGGATGGCGCGCCACTTTGACGATATCCCAGGAACTGAGGTTAGAGTAGATTTTCTCCGTGAGCTTGGTGCTTTTATCCCTCAGATTCTCGATCTCGGAGCCGATATTGATCTCGTTATCCGAGCCAACCAGTCGCAACTCTTCGATCTTAACTTCCAGCTCGGCAATCGGCTGCTCAAAGTCCAGGTAATTGGGGTTCATCTGCGGGCATTCTCGACTGGCTGAGTTAACGCACAGTGTACAAAATTAATGCGTCCCAGACCAATACGAGATTCACTTTGGCATCGAGATAACCGCTTCGTGCCAGACAGCCACAGGCGACATAGCACAATACAGCAAGATCAGGTCACCGGATGACCCTCGCTGGAGAGAGTGAATGCTTCGCTACAGCGGTTGCTGTAAGCTGTTGGACTGCGGCCGCTCAGGGGTTTGCTCTCGAAAAGAGGGGCGCAATACAATCACAGGCAGACCAAACAGCCCTTTGACCAGCACGCTACTTGTTTGAATGAGACACGATGCAGGAACTACCCCCCTATCTTGTTCCCCACAGCAAAGAAGAAATCGTCATTT
>CAJXTK010000089.1 GCA_913061115.1 uncultured Haliea sp. | reverse complement strand
GAGATCATGCCTAGTCTCGTGGGCTCGGAGATGTGTATAAGAGACAGCCCTTAATGCAGAACCTACTTAACAACAATCGTAATGAGCTAACCCTCGCGATTAATGCGGCGGCACAACGCGTAGACCTGCAGAAAATTCAAATGTTTACGCAAAAAGGCCAGTTCACCAGGCGAATACTCGATGCGATGGGTGAGGAGCAAGTTCGCAACGCAGTGATCGAACTGGAAAAAGCTGAAAGTCCAGCACTGCCCGTACTCCAACGCTACCGCGATATCCTGCGGCAGCAGGTACGTGATTATGTGGAGCGAGAATATCTATTGCACGCCGAGGGTAAAACCCAGCAATTCATGGACGACATTCTAAGCAAAACGCGGCTAAACAATATCGAGCATATATACCTTCACAAAGTGCATGAGTTGATACGGAAGATGGCCAAAAAACTGGCCAGCCGCCATTCACACAAACGCAGGCGACTTAAACGCGGCCAACTGAATATGGCCAAGACTTTGCGCAAGGGCATCCCCAATGATGGCGTCATGTTCAATACCTTTTGGCGGCAAGTAAAAAAAGAAAAGCCGCAGATATTGGCGGTATGTGATGTCAGTGGTTCCGTCGCTGCCTACTCGAAATTTTTACTCCTGTTCCTCTACAGCCTGCAAGATATTCTACCAAAGGTACGTAGTTTTGCTTTTTCAAGCCACTTGGGCGAAGTGAGCACATATTTTGATGACTATCCGGTCGAGAAGGCCATCGAACTCGTCAACTGGAAATACGGCGGCTCCACGGATTACGGCAACAGCCTCATGGACTTCTCCAAACTGGCACTGGACGACATCAACAGTAATACGACAGTGATCATTCTCGGGGATGCCCGCAATAACAACGGCGATCCGAAACTGGATATCCTGCAAAGAATTTTTCAGCGCGCACGGCAGGTAATTTGGCTCAACCCCGAGTCACGTAGAGCCTGGGGTAGCGGTGATTCAGAAATGCTGCGCTACCAAAGCGCTTGTCATTTTAGCGCTGAGTGTAATAATCTTAAGCAACTCGAACGCATCGTCGATCAACTCCTAAAGAGCACTCGATAACCTTCATGACTTTTCACTGCAAAGATTGCAGCTACCGCGGGAAAAAAAGTGGCCAACGGGGAGAATGTCCCGCCTGCGGTTCATATAATGTCGTTCCAGACTTTAATCCTATCAAGGAAAGATCGAAGCCGGGAAAATGGCGCCTAGTACTTCTCGTGTTGCTCTGGGGCTATCTCATTACAGCAATTCTATGGAAGCTAAGCGAATGAAATTATATGCCCCAAGATTACCAAGGAAACACTATGCCTGATGTTATGCTTCGGTTTGATATGCGCCAACCTGAAATCGCAAAAACATCACAGGCTGATCTATACCAGGCTGCAATCGAAATGTGCGAATGGGGGGACACTAACAACATCGGCAGCGTGCACCTGTCAGAACATCATGGCTCCCCGGACGGCTACTGCCCCTCTCCACTGGTATTGGCCTCCGCGATCGCGACACGCACGCAGAGTATGCGCATTTTTATATCCGCGCTGATTGCCCCGCTGCACGACCCCGTGCGATTAGCAGAGGACCTGGCGGTATTAGATATCATCAGTCGAGGTCGCGTTATACCTGTAGTCAGCGGAGGCTACCGAGAAGAAGAGTTTATTGCCGTCGGCAAAGACCTTAGCGTGCGTAAAAAGTACATGGATGACATCGGTCCCTTTCTTAAAAAAGCATGGAGTGGAGAGGCTTTTGAATACGAGGGTCGCGCTATTACTATCACGCCAAAACCCTTTAGCCAGCCTCGTCCAATGATCCTGATGGGGGGCAGCAGCAAGGCTGCTGCTCGGCGTGCTGCCCGCGATTCTGATTTCTTTATCCCTTCCGGACCCGAGATTTTCGAATACTACCGTGAAGCATTGAAAGCGCTAGGAAAGCCAGACCCCGGACCCATGCCAAGCGCTCCCTCCACGGTAACCTTTGTCTCAGAAGACCCCGACGCCTACTGGGAAAGAATTGCTCCTCACGTACTACATGAAACGAACATGTATGCAGACTGGGCAGAAAAGGCGCAGGTTTTCAGCCCCTATAAGCACTTTGACAGTAGCGATGATTTGCGTAGCAGCAGAGCCTACAAAGTCTACCGCCCACAAGAGCTCATAGACGCGGCCCGAGATATGGTCGGAGCACAACCGATCATGTTTCACCCATTATGTGGTGGTATCCATCCAGATTTAGCATGGTCCAGCCTGCATCTTTTCATGGGTGAAGTAATGCCAATCTTGCGCGAAGAAGGGGTCGCGTAAAAAATCGCCCTATTCATGCAGCGTGCGCTAAAGGCCAGCATGCCGAGTCTGACCCACAATTTGCTAAGTGATTTCTGTAATTTAGTTGCGTTAAAGAATCTCGCTGGAGGTCACTTGTGCAGAGATCTTTCTATCTTCCCCATCATCAACCGCGCAGTAGCCAGAGATGCTGATCGCAAGTATTCTATCAAATTGTCAATCACCAAAGCTTAGGAGCTAACCCGTGGATAACGCCCGCCCAACACCACTGATAGAGGATATCGATGGCACTCGTCGAAAGCTGGAATCTTGGATTTCATCAAATCGGGGACGAGACGTCCGCATCGAGGAACTTTCTATTCCGGAGGCCACCGGCATGTCCAATGTCACACTTTTGTTTGACATAACCTGGGACGAAGACGGACAGCAACGCAGTGAGCGGCTGGTGGCACGACTACAGCCGGCAATTGAGCGCCCGGTATTTCCGGACTACGACTTGAGCCTACAGTATGAAGTAATGGACGCTGTCGGGCGATTCAGCGATATACCCGTGCCAGAATTAAGCGGGCTAGAGACAGATAAGTCTTTGCTGGGCGTACAGTTCTACCTAATGAAGCGGACAGATGGTCGCATACCCACCGACATGCCCCCTTACAATATGGATGGCTGGATGATGCATGAAACCAGTATAGAACAACGTCAACATCTTTGGCGTACATCAGTGGACACCATGGCGCGCTATCATCAACTGGACTACCAGGAAATGGGCTTCGGCAAACTATTGGTGCCGGGCAAAACGCCACTGCAACAGCAATTAGTGTACTGGGAAAATTATCTGAGCTGGGCGCTGGAAGGTGCAGGCCACGACATTGGACAACGGGCACTGGACTGGCTGCAGGCCAACCAACCAAAGGAGGAATCCACTGTACTGTGCTGGGGTGACGCCCGCTTGGGTAATATTATCTTTAAACCGTCGCTGGACGGTATCGCCGCAGTGCTGGACTGGGAGATGGCAGTGCTGGGCAATCCAGTGCAGGATCTGGCGTGGTTCAATTATCTTGACGCTACGTTCGCCGAGGGACTGGGAATGCCGCGACTGGAAGGTCTCCCAACGTATGAGCAAACGATTGCTCAATGGGAGCAAGCCTCGGGTTTTTCAGCCCGTGACTATGCCTACTATCAAATTTTTGCCGGGATGCGCTTTGGACTTATTATGTCCCGCATTATGCTGGCCACAGGGCAGGACAGTGAAGTACAAAATAGTTTCGCCTGCCAGCTACTGGAGAAATATTTGGACCGTATTATCTGAGCCGCCGTTTAGGCAGAAACAGCGGCGCAACTGTACTCTGCCGACTTTGACAGATACACTTGCCGCCGTCTTCTATAAGCCGCATAAGCCGCACAAGCGAATGCTTGTCTGAAAACGGCTTGGCGATAGCCTGCAAGCCTGTTCATCAAAAGGAGTTCCGATTGTCTTCCCATTTGCAAAAGCAGTTGCAGGCACTGGGGCAACCTGAAGCTAGGGGTATGCTCACAGGTATCAAACGCGGCATTGAGAAAGAGAGCCTGCGCATTGAGGCAAAGGGAACACTGGCACAGACACCGCACCCCGCTGGACTGGGCTCCGCCCTAACTCACTCTTTGATTACCACCGATTATTCAGAAGCGCTGCTGGAATTTATTACCCCGGTCAATACCAGCATGGAAGGCAGCCTGCAATTACTGGAAGACATTCACAGTTTTGTCTATCAAAAAATTGGGGACGAAATACTGTGGTCGGCCAGCATGCCCTGCATTATGTCGGGTGACGCAAGCATACCGGTAGCGCAGTATGGCAGCTCCAATGTGGCGCGCATGAAAACGGTTTATCGATCGGGCTTGGGTCACCGCTACGGCCGTATCATGCAGGCCATTGCCGGCATTCACTATAACTTTTCTATGCCACAGGAATACTGGGACCACGCTTGGGAGAGTGCCGGCTGCCCAGGCGAGATAACAGACTATATCAGCGAACGCTACCTGGGACTGATCCGCAATTTTCGACGCTACTCATGGCTGCTAATCTATCTATTTGGAGCCTCTCCCGCCGTATGCTCCAGCTTCTTAAGAGGGTCAGATCAACATGGTATGGAAGCCTTTGACGACCAAGCTAAAAGTCTTTATCTGCCCTATGGCACAGCGTTGAGAATGGGTGAGCTTGGCTACAGCAGCGACGCCCAGAAACATTTGAATGTCTGCTACAACTCTCTCGACGATTATGTGGATACTTTGTCTAGCGCGATAAAGCAGCAACATTCGACCTACAGTGATATCCCCTCTGGCCAGGATGGCAACTACCAGCAGTTAAATGACAGCCTGCTGCAAATCGAGAATGAATTTTATAGCTCGATACGACCTAAACGGGTGGCAAACTCAGGAGAAACTCCGTTGTGCGCATTAGTCCGAGCCGGCATCGAATATATCGAAGTGCGCAGCGTCGACATCAACCCCTTCTCTCCCGTGGGCCTCGACGATACGCAAATGCGATCTCTCGATACCTTTCTGCTGTATTGCCTGCTGCAGGACAGCCCCACCTGCAATGATGATGAACAGCTCGTGCAAAATGCCAACCTGAAGGCAGTAGTAAATACTGGCAGGCAACCGGGCCTGCAGCTTAACAACGGAAGCGATGACATTCCCATGGTCGAGTGGGCCAATGCGTTGCTCGATGCGATGCGCCCGATTGCCGAAATACTCGACACGGCACATGAGTCAGGCGACTACATTACCAGCTTAGACTGCCAACTTGGCAAGGTAGCAGATCCGGAGTTAACGCCCTCAGCGCGTATCCTGAAAGAAATGCACGACAAAGAGTTGCCTTTCTTTCGCCTGGCCATGGCCTACAGCGAGAAATGGGCACAATACTTCCGTGAACGAACGCTTTCAGCGGAGGTCCAGATTGCCTTCGAAGAGGAGGCACAGCGTTCATTACTGGCCCAGAGTGATATCGAAGCGTCGGACGATATCAGCTTCAAGCACTACCTAGACAACTTCTTCAGCCAGTACGAGGGGCTTTAGGGTCTCTGACGGTGAACTTCCTCGCCCACTTCCATCTGGCCTCGCCCGACGCGGGCCTCATTGCCGGAGGACTGGAAGGAGACTACTTCAAAGGTCTGCTGCGCGGGGAGCTGCCCTTGGACCTCGAGCGCGGCATAAAATTACATCGCGCGATAGACGCCTACACGGACGAACACAGCCTTGTGCAACAATTGCGCCGGGAATTCCCTCCCAACCTGCGGCGCTATGCCGGAATACTCATTGATCTCAGCTTTGATCACTACCTCAGTCTGCATTGGTCGCGGTTTTCTGATATCCCGTTAGCAGACTTTAATACCGCGACCTATCGCACTCTGGTGGAACATGAAGCGTCTTTGAGTCATGGCGCCCGCATGATGTTGGCGCTCCTGCAAGAATACGACATACTCAACCTTTATCTCACATGGGAAACCGTACCTGCCACCGCTGCGCGCATTGGTGAACGTTTCAAATGTCACAATCCATTCCTTGATGTAAACCGGGGACTATCTCCACTCAAAGGGGCACTGGAACATACCTTCATGAACTTCTACCCACAGTTGCAGTCCTACTCCAAAGCGCAAGCCAAACTGCTGTAACACTTACGACGAGACCCACCATTGCACTGAGAGAAAAAAGCCCCTAGTGTAGCCATGTCGCCCATTGAGTCATGATCATCGCGAGGAATGTAGAATCCATGCCACACGCCCCCTCCCCCCGACTGGTATTTATCGGCCTCGTGCTATTGGCGGTCGTATCGATGCTGTTTGCACGACTCTATCTACAGGCATTTCTCAACTTGGAGGCCTGCCCCCTGTGCATGACACAGAGGGTCTTTGTGGTGTCATGGGGCTTGATAGCCTTGGTTGCAGCTTTACACAATCCGCTTGGCTGGGGTCGTCGGGTATACGCGGCACTGTGTGGACTGGCCGCCTGGGCTGGTGCAGCCGTGGCCGCTCGACATGTGTGGCTGCAACACCTACCCGAAGACCAAGTGCCGGCCTGTGGCCCCAGTCTAGATTATATGTTGGAAAACCTACCGTTCGAGGACACGCTAAGCATTGTTCTTGCCGGTGATGGGAATTGTGCAAATGTCAGCTGGTCATTGCTCGGTTTTAGTATTCCGGAACAAACGCTAGCCGTATTTTGTGCAGCGATTCTAATCTGTCTGTGGCAGACAGTGCGACGCACTCCTGTGTGAAGTATTGACCGCTTTCTGAACAAGTTTGGGGTCAGTGGGCACTGCCGATGCAGAACATTTAAAGTACTGAAAGATATCTGGAGAAGTTAAAGCGCGGCATCTCAGCCCCTTCAGAGGCGCTGGTGGCACGCTTTATGCTGGAAGACCCGCTGATTGCCGGTCTTCACAATCGACACCGACGTCAGGTAAAGCCCAAGACGCCGGAGTCGGTTTAGCTTAGCCTTCGGCAGCAGGTTCTGCTGCGTCAGATCCGCTTGCTTCTGCTTGATCGGGAATGGCGATCAGTTCAACTTCAAAAATCAACGCTGAATCGGGTCCAATCACCTGACCCGCACCGCCGGCCCCATAGGCCAGATCAGACGGAATCGCCAAGAGCCACTTGGAGCCAGTAGGCATTAGCTGCAATGCCTCTGTCCAACCGGGGATGACCTGACTAACACCAAAGGTCACTGTCTCGCCGCGATCGATAGACGAATCAAACACCGTGCCATCAACCAGCGTACCGCGGTAGTGCACTTCGACTTGATCGTCTGGCCCAGGCATTGGACCTGTTCCTTCCGTAATCAGCTCGTATTGCAGACCTGATTCGGTCGTGACCACACCGTCTTTGGCTCCGTTAGCTTCCAAGAATGCAGCCGACGCAGCAGCATTGGCTGCGCCCGCTTCGGCCTGTGCCACCGCCATCTCAGCCGTTGCTTTTTCCTGATAAGCCTGCATTTCTGCGGCAATTTCTTCCTCGGTCAGACGTGACTCTGAACCCGCCAACGCGTCGGAGAGTCCCGCATTAAATGCGCCCGTATCTAGAGGCACACCGTCAGCAGCCATGCGCTGACCAAGGCCAAACGCAATGCCATAGCTCAAACGTTGATCAGAGGTTGCCAAATCAGAGTCTGAAGCAGGCGTGGCAGCAGCATCTGCAGCAGGAACAGCTTCATCCCCAGCGGCAGCCGGTGTTTTTTGGTTACAACCTTGCAGAGCGACAAGACTGGCTAACGTAAACAGCAGTAAATACTTCTTCATAATTCGTCCCATTGTCTTCAAAAAAATCGTGAGAATTGTGTATATGCTTACCATTGTGACGTTTGACTCTAGGGATGAAATCAGTTGTTCCCCGAGCTCCCACACTGGACCGGCTATCTTACTACCCACAAAGCTTAGACGCTACCCCTGCCTCACGGCTGGAACAACAGGGCCAAATGCTCTATAGCAGCAAACCGGCCCTCGTCCTCCTGACCCGAGAAAGACGCAACCAGCGCCAAGTTTTCACGCAAGGGCCGGGCGGCCCAAGGCAATCCAGCAGACCCCTGATAATACGCATACATCGTGTCCTGCTGCTGTCGTTCTGCGCGTAACTCCAAGGATTTGATCTCGTCACGTATACCTACCGCATCAGGGACTTGGCGCCATCGTTGACGCAAGGCGCGCAACGGTTTGACCATATCATGCCGCCAATCCGCGATGACGGCCTCCACCCCAGCCAGATGGTCATGACTGAGACGCTGCTCCAGCTGTGCCAGCCACGCCGCATAAAATAACACGTTCACATCTAGGCCAAACATGTCCTGCAACGCAAGGCATGCGGGAGTCACTCCTTCTAGACTGTACGTGGCAATAGAGTAGTCCCACAGCGGGTTGTTGCTCATTATGTAACCAATTGCCCTATGCACTTGCGACAAACCTTACACCAACCGTGCCCCTGTGCACTAGCCCGCAGCAGATCCGGCGGGTAGAATTCGCAACCTCATGATCATACTGCGTAACATAGACTTTCGTCGCGGCAGCAAACTACTGCTGCAAGGTGCCAATGCCACCATTCAACCCGGACAGCGACTGGCGCTGATTGGTGCAAATGGCTGTGGCAAATCTAGCCTGTTCTCACTATTACTCGGTGAGCTTGGTGCCGATGCTGGCGACATCGAGGGCATGAATACGTTACGGCTATCGCATATGGCGCAGGAAATTCACGCGACCTCGCTGCCTGCAGGAGAATACATTTGGCGCGGCGATGCGCTGTTAGGGCGCTTACACGACGAAGTGGCAGCGCTGGAAGCGGCTGGGGAGTTCGATAAAACCGCAAGCGTTCACACCCAGCTGGAGGAAATTGACGGCTATAGCGCCGAGCGCCGGGCACAGCGCCTTTTACAGGGCCTCGGATTCGCCGAAGATGCCGCAGGCAGGTCGGTCAGCGAATTTTCCGGCGGATGGCGCATACGCCTGAACCTCGCGCGCGCGCTAATGACACCTTCAGACATCCTGTTACTGGACGAACCCACCAACCACCTAGACCTAGATGCCACACTGTGGCTACAACAGTGGCTGCAGAATTATAGCGGCACGCTGCTGATGATTTCTCACGACCGAGACTTCATCGATGCGACCTGCGAACGCATCCTGCATATTGAGCAAAAACAACTGTTCACCTATAAAGGTAATTACTCCGACTTCGAACGGTTGCGCGCTGAGCGTCTCGCCAACCAGCAAGCCAACTATGACAAACAACAGCGGCGCATCGCCGAGATCGATGATTTCGTGCGGCGTTTTCGCTACAAGGCCACCAAGGCCAAGCAGGCACAGAGTCGACTGAAGGAACTGGAACGCATGCAGTCTCTGGCCCCGGCCCATGCCGATTCACCCTTTGACTTCAGCTTTCCTGCACCACCGAGAAGCAGCGACCCACTGCTGCGTCTGGATGAGGCTATGCTGGGATACGGTGGCGCAACGGTGCTGTCCGGTGTGGATATACAGTTACGTCCCGGCAGCCGCTATGGACTGTTAGGCAGAAACGGTGCCGGAAAATCCACTCTGCTGAAAAGCCTCATTGGTGAGCTCCCTCTGCTGGGCGGCACGCGCATTGTCGGAGAACATGTCAGCATCGGCTACTTTGATCAGCAGCAACTAGAGGCTCTGGACATGCAGGCCAGCCCAGTCCTTCACCTGCAACGACTTAGCCCGGACGCACGGGAGCAGGACATTCTCAATTTTCTAGGTGGTTTCAATTTCCGCGGTGATGCCGCCACTGCCGCCGTTGCCCCCTTCTCTGGAGGCGAGAAAGCGCGCCTAGCACTGGCAATGGTGGTCTGGCAAAAGCCCAACCTGTTGGTACTGGACGAGCCCACTAACCACCTCGACCTAGAGATGCGCCACGCCATGGAAGTCGCATTGCAGGCCTACGAAGGCGCCCTGGTACTCGTCAGCCACGACCGCCATATGCTGCGCAATACAGCAGAAGAATTACTGCTGGTTCACGATGGCCAAGTCGAGGAATACACGGAGGACCTTGAGGGATACGAGCGCTGGATTTTATCCAGCTACAGGCAAACCGAAAAACGAGATGCGGGAACTACCGACACCTCCCGCAAGGAAAAACGCCAGCAAGCAGCCACGCTACGTGAAAAACTCAAACCGCTACAAAAACAGTTGAATAAAACCGAAGCTGACATGTCCAAGGTCAGTCTCGCTATGCACGACGTGCGCACACAGCTTGAAAACAACGACCTCTATACGGAAGATCACCGGCAGACACTGGCTGACCTGCTGAAACGCGAAGGGGAACTCAAAGTTCGGGCGGAAGAACTGGATGAAATCTGGCTCGATCAGCAGCAGGTTCTGGAAGAACTATCACAATAACTGGAGCGGCCTCGACATTGCACCTCATCTATCGCGGCCCGTTAAAAAAGTAGTCGGATGCGCTGTGACTTCAACACACCTCGAGATCTTCATTAACGTAAGCAGATTATTCTGACAGGAGATCGGGAACGAGCTTAGTTATAGCTCATTGCCTATCAACCGAAGCTTTTGCCTTCTACTGAGTTTTTTAATCGCTATTTCACGTTGTAGTGCAGCTCCGTGATTAGGAGCCTCCTCAGACCACATCAAACACACAGGTCGACGGCCTCGGGTGTACTTGGGGCCGCCAGTTTGTTCGCCATTGTGTTGCTGAAGACGGCGCTGGAGATCCTTGGTAACCCCCGTATAAAGTGTCGCGTCAGCACATTTCACAATATAGACATGCCATGCCTCGCCCAATAATGCCGTCACAATTAGATGCTACATTCAGCCTCGATTCCATCGATGATAACGCTCGACCCAACGCAATAGTCCTTCCGGCTTGCGCGCCTTACGCCATTCACCTGCCACAAACTTGTTGCCCTCGCTGAGCGTCGGGTAAATGTGGATAGTCGCCAGTATTTTTCCTAGACCTAAACCATGTTTCATTGCCAACACAAATTCATTGATCAATTCCGAGGCGTGATAACCTACAATCGTGGCTCCGAGAATGCGGTCACGACCCGGCTCGGTCAGCACTTTAATAAACCCGTGTGCCTCACCATCAGCTATGGCACGGTCCAGCTCAGCCAGCTCGTAGCGGCTTACCTCAAAGGCGATATTGGCTGCCCGCGCCTCGTCCTCATTCAAGCCAACACGCGCCACCTCGGGGTCAGTGAATGTCGCCCAGGGTACCACCGAGTAATCCACCTTGAAGGTACGAAAGCGACCAAACAATGCATTTACGGCTGCATACCAAGCTTGATGGCTTGCCATGTGGGTAAACATGTAGGGGCCGGCCACATCTCCACAGGCGAAAATAGTCGGTATAGCGGTGCGCAAAAACGCATCCACTTCCACGGTACCTCCAGGGCCAACAGCAATACCCAGACTTTCCAGTCCCAGCCCCTCAACATTGGCACTGCGACCAACCGCGAGCAATACGCGGTCAAAACTCAATTTTCGCTGTCCTCGTGGGGTACTGAAAACACAGGTCTGCTCGTCCTCGGCAGCGCCAAAAAATAGCGGGTTATAATTCGCATGCACCTTCACATGTTGCCGCCGAAATTCTGCGTGTACCCGTTCAGAAACCTCTGGGTCTTCACGAGGCAGCAGTCGATCAGCACGGGTCACCAGCGTGACTTTGCTGCCCAGCCGAGCAAATGATTGCGCCAGCTCACAACCGATGGGCCCCGCTCCCACTACCAGCAAGCGTTCAGGCAAGTCCCTGATATCCCACACCGTATCTGACGTCAGGTAATCAAGCGCGGCAAGACCAGGGATATCAGGAACTCTGGGACGGGCACCAGTGGCTATCACAATGTTTTTCGCCGTCAGCGTGTGGCCATTGACCTCCACCTCCCACGGCGAGAGAATTTTTGCATCACCCTGAACACAGTTCACGCCTAACTCGGTGAACCGCTCCACCGAATCATGTGGTTCGATCGTCTTGATAACATTCTGCACCCGCTGCATCACCTTGGGGAAATTCACCTCTACCGACATCGGAGCCAACCCAAATTCTTCTGCCCGTCGAGCATCTGTCTCTTATACACATCTCCGAGCCCACGAGACTAGGCATGATCTCGT
>CAJXTK010000088.1 GCA_913061115.1 uncultured Haliea sp. | reverse complement strand
CGACCAGAATGTAGGCGTAGATTATACCTATCTGGAGAAAGGTTTTAGTGCGATGGTGGCAGGTGATAATGTTGAGGCGGTGAACTACTTCAGACGATATCAGCGCCTTGAATCATCCCCCGGGGCGGACTGGGAGGCGGGCATTGCCATCGCTTATGAAAAGATGTTACCCGACAGCCCCTACTACAATTGGAGAGCTGCGGCTGACGCCTATCGTCGCCTAATGAGACGGGTGCCTGAAGGAATCGAGCTGAACCAGCAAGTTCTGATCTTGGGCGGAACGTTGGCAATATTGGTGGAGTTACATGACTACATCGACGAGCTGCAGAACGAAAAGGATGACCTCAGCGAGAATCTGGAAAAGCGTGAGGAAGCGCTTAAGCGGCTGCGTGAGTTAATTCTGGGTCAGTAGGAATGAGTACCGTGAAACTCGAGCCAACGCCGATTTCGCTTTCTACCGTTATGCTTCCTCCCATCAACATGCAAAAGTCGCGTGAGATGGCCAGCCCCAGCCCAGTACCCCCATAGTTCGCACTGGTAGACGACTCGGCTTGAACGAAAGCATCGAACACGTAGGACATTTGATCGCGGGTGATCCCTATACCCGTATCCTCTACGGTAAAGGTTATCCAGCCTGGTCGTTCAGGCACCTCCTGCGCGCTGACGCTGATATGGCCATCCTGGGTGAATTTATTGGCATTGCTTAGTAGGTTGGTGAAAATTTGTCGGAATTTTACGGCATCGTTGTAAAGCGCAGGTAATTCTTCCAAGCCGCTGACTCTCAACTCATTATGGTTACTTCTTAACAGCGGCGCCAAAACGTCACACGCCTGTTTAATAATGACTGTGGGATTGAATGTCTCACAGTGTAGGGACATTTTCCCTGTCTCAATTTTTGATAAATCCAGAATGTCATCAATGAGAGCGAGTAGTTGCCGACCGGAGTGAATAATAGTGCCTAGATCCTGTTGAAATTGTGGGCGGTTTATCTCACTTTTATCGTCCATTTCATCATGTAACAGCTCGCTGTAGCCAATAATGGCATTCAGTGGAGTGCGCAGTTCGTGGCTGACGTTGGCCAGAAACATGCTTTTGGCCGCGTTGGCCTCGTCCGCGGAATCTCTGGCCTTGTGCACATCGTAAATAGCATTACGCAACTTGTCTGACATGTCATTGAATGCATCTGCTAGATCGCCTAGTTCTCCGGTGTCATCGATATTGTCAATGCGATAGTTGAGGTCGCCACTTCCAAAACGTTCGGTACCCTTTTTCAGCCTTTTTAATGACGTGTTGGTATAGCTTAGTAAAAAATATCCCAGAGTCGCGGTGAGGAATATGGAGGAAAAAAAGCCGATGACCGTAATTCGGTCAGTCAGATCAATAGTGCGATCAATAATATCCGAGCGTTGTGCTGCAATAAATTCTTGTCGTTGCTCCAGTTCACTGAGGCGCTGACTAGCCTGAAGAAAGGGTAGAGGATCATTCATGTTCATTTGGAATGTTGGGTCGTTGTAGCTCCGATAGAACTTCAGCCAGCGTTTGAGCAAATTACTGCTACTCTGCCAGAGCAAGTCATAGTTGAGTTCAGTCACACCTCGGCTCAACTTGCCGAGTTTCTGAATTTTTTGGTTGATAACGACTAGCGCATCTTCAGCCCGCTGCAACTCGGCATCTCCCAGTCGCTCCTCGGTGGTCTCGCGCAATGCGGCCAGTATGAGTATTTGCTGTCGCTGATCTTCTAATAGTTGCTCCACTTCTGTAGACAGCTGGGCCGCGGAAACAGAATTCCGGTAGGCTAGCATGCTCTCATTTCGGGCATAGCTGCCCCAGAAGTGTGTCCCCACATTGACTGCAAAAAGCACCAGTATAATGACCAGCGAGAGGGTGAGTTGGCGACGTAAGCTCATGCGCGAGTAAGGTCCCGTATCTTGGTGAGTAAACCCGGAAAGTCCACTGGCTTGGTGGCGTAGTCATCACAACCCGCTTCCATGGCGTACACTCTGTGAGCTTCCGTGGCGTGCGCGGTGAGGGCAATAATGGGAATATCTCGGATGCTCTCATCTTCTTTTGCCCTGCGACTGGCGGCCCAGCCGTCGAGGATGGGCAGGTTCATATCCATTAAGACCACACTGGGTTGCTCCGCGTGCATGATATCTAGAGCCTGTTGACCGTTACCGGCGGTGATGACTTCGAGTCCAGCGCGATTCAGTCGTCGGACCATCATGTTGCGATTGAGCTCATTATCTTCCACAAGCAGAATACGCTGGCCCGCAGTCATGTTTTTTCTCCGGAGACCTGATGGACGAGGATAGTTTCATCTATGCCTTTAACATTTATTTGCTCACTGCGACCCAATAGATAATTGCCCTTGAGGCTTTGCAGCGTACTTTCTGAGATCAGGATTTCGTCGCCGGCAGTGACATCCTCAATACGAGAGGTTACGTTCATGGGGTGCCCTACAAAACCGTACTTACTACGCCTCTCAGAGCCGATGTTGCCCGCAATGACATCGCCCGTATTAATGGCGATGCCTGTGCTGATGGCCGGAAATCCTTCGGCTTCGTTGAGGGCATTGATGTCAGCCATGGCAGCCTGCATCGCAAGGGCACATTTTACAGCACGATCTGCATCATCATCCCTGTACTGAGGAGCGCCAAAAACAGCCAGAATGGCATCGCCAATAAATTCGTCAATGGTGCCATGATGGGCCATGATGATGTCTGTCATGACCCCTAGATATCGGTTGAGCATTGAGACAACTTGAGCCGGTGCGAGGTTTTCACTGAGAGAGGTGAAGCCGCGTATATCAGATAACATAATGCTGACCCTGCGCAGGTCCCCACCGAGTTCTAGTCCTTCCGGACGCTCCAAGATGTCGGTCACGATCTCATCGGAGAGATAACGCCCAAAAGTTGCTCGGATAAATTTTTCATTGCGTTCCAGTTGGAGGCGATACTGTTGCTCCTTATCGTGCCAGCGCTTGCGCTCTATTCCGGCTTTGATGCGAGCCTGCAGCAGCACGGGATTAAACGGCTTGAATAAATAGTCGTCGGCTCCAGCCTCAATGCACTCGATGATGCCGTCCATATCTTGGCTCCCCGAGATTACAATAACTGGCGTGGCTCTCCACTCGGGATGCTCCTTGATGCGGCGCAGGACCTCATGGCCGTTCATGCCCGGCATTATTAAATCCAGTAGAACCACATCAACATCACTTTGCTCTAGTGCACGCAGTGCCTCTTCACCGCTGGCGGCGGTGATGACAATGTGTCCAATGCGGGACAGATTTCTAGCGACCAGCTCTCGGTTTTCCTGCCGATCATCGACAGCTAGGATAAACCCTGGATCCGATTGAATGTCCCGACTTTGATTGGCGGACTGCACGGTGCTGCCGTTGTGTGCAGCCTGTACCGACTTTAGCAGCGATGACAGTATGGCATCGAGGTTTGAGTGTGATGCACCGATATCCTCACGCAACATTTCCGCGTAGCCGCGCAGCGCCGTCAAGACATTCATTAAATCGTGACTATTGGTGGCGAGCTCTGACGTATCCAGCATTTTTTCAAGGCGGCTGGCGGCGTCAAAAATATGGGTGAAATCGCCCAGTGTCAGTTCGCCCAGATGGTCCTGATGGATGGAAAACTCTTGCCGCAACGCCTCGAAGTTGCGTCGCATCGGGTCGATCCATTCTGGGGTTGGGCTGGTGTTGATGGTCATGGGTTAGTGTGTTGGGCAATTCTGCGCATGCAGAGCCACAGTTCCATCGAGTCTAGGTGCCCAGAGTGTAACAATATGGTGAGACACGCACACTGTACTTATCCTTCCAATTTTTGGCTTAAGTGGGTTACAACGAGCAGTCGGGGGCTTTAGAAGCGTGAAATAGGCCCTCATTATAAAGGTGGCATGCCAATTTTGCTCTCAAGGGTGCGTTTTGCTAAAACTTTGAGGTACTATCTACAGCACTGAGTATAGGGATTAGGTGTACTAAATGTTGCAGCAAGTTGAAATATTTCGGGGTCTGGCGGCGGAAGAACTGAATGCGTTGGTCGCCAGTAGTACAAGTCGGTCGTTTCCTAAAAACACCGTGGTTATCCATGAAAACGATCCGGCGGATTCGCTATTTGTGATTGAAAGCGGCAAGGTTAAGGTTTACTGCAGCGACAAAAATGGCAAGGAGTTCATTATGAACACTCAGGCCGCCGGAGATTATTTCGGTGAGTTGGCTCTGCTTGATGACTCAACCCGCTCTGCCTCGGTCCGCACGGTAGAAAAGTCCAGTTTTTGTATTATCTACAAGGAAGACTTCAACCGGGTGTTGGATAATCATCCGAATATTGGCCGTCAATTGGTGCGCAATCTCGCACAGCGTGTGCGCAAACTGACGGCTGATGTCAAAAGCCTTGCCCTGCAGGATGTCTATGGCCGTGTTGCCAATGTCTTGATGGACCTTTCTGAAGAGCGCGGTGACGGCTCTCTCTATATACCCGAGAAACTGACGCAGCAGGATATTGCCGACCGTGTCGGTGCGTCACGAGAGATGGTGGCCCGAATTCTCAAAGATCTTACGATTGGCGAGTATATAAGGTTCGAGGGGCGGCACATTATTATTAATTCCCGATTGCCGGCAAAGTATTAGACAGTCTTAATTTTTTCCTGCCCGAGTTGCGGTAATCCCTATTCGGTTGGAATCCCAGGTCCTTTTGCGGGCTTACCGTCGCCGCGCTGGCTCCGTTTGAGTCATTTGGGATGCCGCTGTAGCCCAAGGGCGTAATGTGGGTGCTCTAAGCTCAATGTACACGCTTGACCGTTAGGTCTAGACGCCCGTTGGCCACTCTTGCCTCAATTTCATCCCCAATTGAAACGTTGCCAGCTTCCCGAACCACCAAGCCGTTACTGTCCGTCACAATCGCGTAACCGCGCTGCAGCGTGCCTAGTGGGCTCAGGGAGTCAAGCATCTGCGCCATATGGGTCAGCCGATTCCCGCAGTCCTGTAAACGCTGCCGCATGGCAGTCTCCAGCTGTTTCCGGCGGAGCAGGGTGTCGCGTTGTAGCAGTTCTAGTCGGGGGAGCGGTGATTGCGCCATTACACGATTTTCCAGGAGTGCGACTGCTCCACGATGCCTCAGCAAGACGTTTTTTTGGGCCATTAGCAAGCGTTCCTCGAGCTCATCGAGGCGCTGAGCAC
Organism: uncultured Haliea sp.; assembly: GCA_913061115.1. Classification (GTDB taxonomy): domain Bacteria; phylum Pseudomonadota; class Gammaproteobacteria; order Pseudomonadales; family Halieaceae; genus Marimicrobium. Next base: position 6,774 of record CAJXTK010000088.1, on the reverse strand, counting down.
GCTCCCGAAGTTGCGCCCCGGGGTGTTTCAAGCGCTGACTTAAGTGAGTGAGGTGGGTTGTCACAGCGGCAAGCTTGCGCTGGATCGCGCGCACCAAATTCCCCTCTGTTGTTTGCAGGCGCTGCTGCCAGTCGTGCTGGTCAGGGCTCAAGAGTTCCGCGGCTGCCGATGGGGTGGCGGCCCGACGATCTGCAGCCATATCGGCAATACTAAAGTCCACTTCGTGCCCGACGGCGCTGACAACAGGTAATTCACTGGCGGCGATGGCGCGAGCGACTATTTCCTCATTGAACGCCCAAAGATCCTCAAGGGAGCCACCACCGCGACCTATAATCAGTGCATCTAGCTGTATTTTGCCTTCCTTTTGCCACCGATTCGCCCGGTCAATGGCGCTAGCGATCAGTGCTGCCGCACCTTCGCCCTGCACAGGTACGGGGAGCAGGAGCACATCGATTGCTGGGCAACGTCGCTTAAGAATAGTCAGTATGTCGTGAATAGCGGCACCGGTGGGGGAGGTAATGACACCCAGCTGTGATACGGATGTCGGTAAGGGCTGCTTGCGCACTGATTCAAACAGGCCTTCTGCCAGTAATTTGGCCTTGAGTTGTTCAAATGCGGCCTGCAGTGCCCCAGCACCGGCGTGCTCCAGGTGTTCGACAATTAACTGAAACTCACCCCGGCCTTCATAGAGTGATACCCGGCAACGCAGGCGTATAGCGTCTCCATTTGAGGGTGTAAACTTCACCCGCTGGTTGCGATTTTTGAACATCGCGCAACGCACCTGGGCGTTACCATCCTTCAGAGAGAAGTACCAATGTCCGGAGGAAGGGGCAGCAAAGTTACTGATTTCGCCCTCGACCCAGACAAAGTCAAAGTGACTGTCCAGCAGCGTCTTGGCCTGCCTGTTGAGCTGGCTGACAGTGAGCATTGGGGGTGCGTTATTAGATGTAAATGGGGTGCTCAATGGAGGGTGGACTCAGCTTTGTCTTTTTCTTGATCGGGCAGTGTACTTTATTCCGTTTTAAAGCGCATTCGCTCGCTTTCTGACGCTCTACTAATTGTGATCCTGTGCACTTGTATTTATACTTGCATGCTGTATTCATCCTCACTAGCTGGAGAGCCACCCTTATGCTGCGTATTGCTCAGGAAGCCCTTACTTTTGACGATGTTCTATTGGTTCCAGGCTATTCTGAGGTTGTTGCTGGCGACGTATCACTGTGTACGCAGCTCACGCGTGGTATCAGTCTGAATATCCCTCTTGTCTCCGCCGCCATGGATACGGTGACCGAGTTTCGCCTGGCTATCGCTCTTGCCCAGGAAGGCGGTATCGGCATTATCCACAAAAGCATGACGATCGCCGAACAGGCGGAACAGGTTCGCAAGGTTAAAAGGTTCGAAAGTGGTGTTGTAAAGGACCCCATTACTATTCAGCAAGGGGCCACTATCACCGAACTGATTGCTCTAACGGGCGCTCATGGCATATCCGGTGTGCCCGTTCTCAACGGCGAGGATCTTGTGGGTATAGTGACGCGTCGCGATGTGCGCTTTGAATCTAACCCACAAAAGCTGGTTTCCGCTATTATGACGCCTCGCGACAAACTGGTGACGGTGAAGGAGGGCGCTGATCTGGCCCAAGTGCAGGAGCTGCTGCATCGACACCGTATTGAGAAAGTTCTGGTGGTTAACGATGCATTTGATCTGTGCGGCATGATCACGGTGAAGGATTTCGATAAGGCTGAGAGCTTCCCCCATGCGTGCAAAGACTCCTACGGTCATCTCCGCGTAGGGGCGTCGATTGGCACCAGTGCGGATACGGATGACCGGGTAGAGGCGCTGGTTGCTGTGGGTGTTGATGTGCTCGTGGTGGATACGGCGCACGGACATTCACGCAATGTTATCAACAGAATCAAAATGATCAAGAAATGCTTTCCCTCGGTGCAGGTGATCGGTGGCAATATCGCGACTGCCGCTGCCGCGGTTGCTTTGGCAGAGGCCGGTGTGGATGGCGTCAAGGTGGGTATCGGCCCCGGCTCCATTTGTACTACGCGCATCGTCACCGGTACCGGGGTGCCTCAGATCACCGCTATCTCCGACGTAAGTCAGGCGCTTAAAGGAACGGGTATCCCCGTTATTGCCGACGGCGGTATCCGATTCTCAGGCGACATTGCGAAGGCTATTGTGGCAGGAGCACATTCGATCATGGTCGGTAGCATGTTTGCCGGTACCGAAGAGGCGCCGGGAGAGGTTGAGCTCTATCAGGGTAGAACCTATAAAGCCTATCGAGGAATGGGCTCTTTGGCCGCGATGTCCCAGACACAGGGCTCCTCTGATCGTTACTTTCAAGACACCAGCAGAGGTGCAGAAAAGCTCGTTCCGGAAGGTATCGAGGGTCGTGTCCCTTATAAGGGGCCAGTCTCCAGTATCATTCACCAATTGATGGGAGGCGTGCGCTCTGCGATGGGGTATACGGGCAGTGCTTCCATGGAAGCCATGCGCACCGAGCCTGAATTCGTGCGCGTCACCAGCGCCGGTATGGCTGAGAGCCATGTGCACGACGTGTCGATTACCAAGGAAGCGCCAAACTATCCGGTAAGTTAGGGCTTTGAGTAACATCATTACCGACTCTGTGTCGGTTGCGGCACACTTGCCGGTAGTGGTAGCTGCTGGATTAGTGATCATCCGATTTTTCATTCAGGACACACCATGAGCGCAGACATCCACGCCCAGAAAATTCTTATCCTGGATTTTGGTTCGCAATACACGCAATTGATTGCCCGACGGGTTCGGGAAGTGGGTGTTTACAGTGAAATTCGGGCTTTTGACTTGAGCGAAGAAGATGTGCTGGCCTTTAATCCCAGCGGGATCATTCTGTCGGGCGGACCAGAGTCAGTGGCTCATGAAGGATCTCCGCGGGCCCCGGACTGCGTCTTCACGCTGGGCGTACCCGTGCTGGGGATATGTTATGGCATGCAGACTATGGCCGTGCAATTTGGTGGCACAGTGGTCGGTTCATCTGTTAGTGAGTTTGGCTACGCCCAGATAACGCAGGTTGGCAATGGCAGGTTGTTGCACGATATCTACGATCATGCCGCCGAGGATGGCAGGGGTCTGCTGGATGTGTGGATGAGTCACGGAGATAAAGTGGTGGAGCTACCGCCGGACTTCGAATTGATGGCTGAAACCCCGAGCTGCCCTATCGCGGGTATGGCACATAAAGACAAGCCCTTCTTCGGGATCCAGTTTCACCCCGAGGTGACTCATACCTTACAGGGTGCTCGTATCTTCGAGCACTTTGTACTCGAGCAGTGCGGCTGTGAGGTGCTTTGGACGCCCGCCAACATTGTCGACGACGCTATCGCCCGTGTAAAAGCGTTGGTGGGTACAGACAAAGTACTGTTGGGTTTGTCAGGCGGTGTGGATTCGTCCGTAGTGGCGGCCCTGTTGCATCGCGCAATTGGCGATCAGCTGACCTGTGTGTTTGTGGACAATGGATTACTCCGTCTGAATGAAGGCGACCAGGTGATGGAGATGTTTGCCCGCAATATGGGGGTAAAGGTCTTGCGCAGGGACTGTGATGAACTTTTTCTAGGCAGACTAAAAGGCGTTTCTGATCCTGAAGCTAAACGCAAAGTCATCGGCAATACTTTCATCGATGTGTTCGACGAGGAAGCAGGGAAACTGACAGGGGTGAAGTGGCTGGCTCAGGGCACAATCTATCCCGATGTCATTGAGTCTGCTGGAGGCAAAAACGGCAATGCCCATAACATCAAGTCGCACCATAATGTAGGTGGACTGCCAGATGATATGAGTTTTGAACTGGTAGAGCCGTTGCGTGAATTGTTCAAGGATGAAGTGCGCAGGATAGGTCTGGAACTCGGCCTGCCCTACGATATGGTGTATCGCCATCCCTTTCCCGGTCCAGGCTTGGGCGTTCGGATTCTGGGAGAAGTGAAGAGGGAGTATGCCGATCTGCTGCGCCTGGCAGACGCTATTTTTATTGAGGAATTGCACCGGGACGACTACTACCATAAAACCAGCCAGGCCTTTGCTGTTTTCCTGCCGGTGAAGTCAGTGGGTGTGGTCGGTGATGCGCGCCGCTATGAGTATGTTATTGCACTGCGGGCAGTGGAGACCGTGGACTTCATGACGGCGCGATGGGCGCATTTACCCTACGAATTACTCGAGCGCACGTCGAATCGTATTATTAATGAGATTTCCGGGGTTTCCCGCGTGACTTACGATATCAGCAGTAAACCACCCGCGACTATTGAATGGGAGTAGTGGGGTGTCATCGACTGTAAGTCATGAGGATTGGATGCGCCGCGCTTTGGCGCTGGCGGATCGTGCTGCCAATGAAGGCGAAGTTCCGGTCGGTGCTGTTGTAGTGCGCGATGGTCAATTGCTGGGAGAGGGCTGGAATCAAGTCATTGCAACGCAAGATCCCAGTGGTCATGCAGAGATCGTTGCTTTGCGTGATGCCGCTCAATCCATCGGTAACTATCGTCTGTCGGGAGCAACCCTGTATGTGACGTTGGAGCCGTGCACCATGTGTGCCGGAGCGCTGGTGCATGCCCGCATCGCACACCTGGTATTTGGCGCTAAGGAGCCTCGTGCGGGTGTGGTGTGTAGTGCCTGTTCGTTATTGGATGAGCCGTGGTTTAACCACCAGATGAGTTGGCAGGCTGACGTGCTGGCAGAGGAATCCAGTGCTCGCCTGCAAGCGTTTTTTAAGGCGCGGCGTTAGAAAATCCGCTACGGCTTGACCATTACAAAATCCTGTTTATTGATTTTTTTTAGAATGTCTGCAGTCGTAAATTATGTAGTCCTTTAGGGAAATAGTCTTCACTACGCAGCGGCGGTATCGGCTGGTTGTCGGGAATATCTTGCCAGACGAGAATGCTGTAGTAGTGGCGTATGTTCTGTACCAGAGTGACGGCTTCCTTGCCGCGAGCGTAGCCGTAACGTGTTTTTTTGTAGTATTTGGATTCTTGCAAAAGCGGTAGTTTCTGCATGACATCCCGCCATAGATCTGGATCGCCGCCCTGGCGTTCAGTGAGCACCCGCGCATCTTCCAGATGACCTAGACCGATGTTGTAGGCCGCCAGTGCCATCCAGGTTCGATCCGGCTCCTTTAGTCTTTTGGGCAAGCGTCGTTTGAGATCTTTCAGATATCGAGCGCCACCGCGAAGGCTCTGAGTGACGTCCAAGCGATTCTCCACCCCTAACTCTTTGGCTGTTGGTTTTGTCAGCATCATCATGCCACGCACGCCGGTAGGGGAGGTGGCGTTTGGATCCCAGCGCGACTCCTGGTAGGCCATTGCTGCCAGCAGGTGCCAGTCCATCTGATATTCCTTGGCGATTTGTCGGATGAGCATACGGTACGGTGGGAGATTTTGGCGCATGTTCTGCGTAAACACATGTGCACTGATGCGCGAGACACCGTCGGTATGTCCGAAATGCTCTTCGCGCAGCCGCGCCATCGTTCCATCATTGTTCAGGCGTTCTAAAAAGTTGTTGATGAATGTGATGAGATGCGTGTTGTCGGTGTCAGGCGCCAGATACCACACCATATCCTGTTCTTCGTAGAGGTCAAAGGCGACTTTCTGTCGTGGGTAGAGGCTTTGCTGGACAGCAAACTCATTGGAGTCGACGATGGCCACATCTGCCTGCCCTAATTTGAGTAGTTCCAGCAAGTGCATGGTGTCTGCCTCATCTATCTCCTCCCATGTTAGGTCGGCAGCCTCATTTTTTTGCAGCGTTTGTAACGTGTCGACGTGGCTGGACTCTGCCAGAACAACAATATTCATTGTGGTTAAGTCCGATACGCTGCGTGGCCTGAAATTGCCTGCGACATAAACAACCTGTGGCGTAAGCTGGTTATAGGCTATCGAATGGGGGTAGTGTGCTGCTCGACCTTGCGTAAGGGTGAGTCCTGCCGCTGCGATGTCAGCGTCCTTGTCGCTCAGCTGTGTAAAAAGGTCATACAGGTTGAAGGCGGTTTTGATCCTCAACGCGACACCCATCTCTTCTGCCAGCAGACCCGTTAGAGCATACTCAAAGCCGGTGGGGCCGTTTTTGTCCAGGTAATAGGTGGTGGGGCTATTGCGGCTCACCACGACCAATTCTCCCTCTGATTGGATTTTATCAAACGAGTCCTGTCCGTCACAGCCAACCAGCATGCACAGTAACGTTATGGTCAGTATTGTTGAGTAAAGCCACATGTGCACCATTCTAGCGGCACCCACGAGAACCTCCCAGTCTTAATTAGCATGGCAATTGGTTGTAATTTCGGTTATCGGAGCGAGATCAAATGCAGTACACTGGCGCTTCCCTGAAATGCCTCCTTTTGGAGTTCTTCACAGCATGTTATCTCTGCGCGGTGCTCCCGCTCTATCCGAATTTCGCCTGAAAAAACTGGCACAAAGAATCTCGGAGGTCCATCCCGACATCCAGATTCTGCGGGCCGAATTTGTCCACTTTGTGCAGTTACACCGGCCCCTGACGGAGCAGCGCCAGAAAATACTGGCCAGTCTGCTCACGTATGGACCCTCATTGCCCACCACTGGAGAGGAAGCGCTGGCAAACGCCACCTTATTGCTGGTTGTCCCTAGGCCGGGCACTGTCTCTCCCTGGTCTAGCAAGGCCACTGATATCGCCTACAACTGTGGTCTCCAGGAGATTGAACGGTTGGAGCGAGGTCTGGCTTGGCATTTCAGCCTACCCGCAAAGCTCACTGCATCGGAACGCCAAGCCCTCGAGGCGCTTGTGCATGAT
>CAJXTK010000087.1 GCA_913061115.1 uncultured Haliea sp. | reverse complement strand
CGAGATCATGCCTAGTCTCGTGGGCTCGGAGATGTGTATAAGAGACAGGAACAAAAACGCCTCTTACAAAAATAGCCCTAGAGGAGCCAGTGTTTATGTAAATAGCTGAGCCAAATTACTCAGATTGTCACGCGTTTTAAAGGCAAGACAGACCATGTTTCTCCAGTGATTTACCAGCCGGACGTGCCGCTGCTAACCGAGATACGTCATCAGATCGTAAGTGCACTATAGAACCGCGCGATAACACAAACTGAGTGCAATCGATCTTCTCCTTTATAGAGAGGTAATGTGGCTACAAAAGACCGCATGAAATCCGGTTCTCAACTTCTATCTTTAAGAAGAAATTCATAGGGATCATCCTGAGAACCGACGGCTTCAGGCATGTTGTAGTATGTCTTGATCAGAAATGGGCCATCTTCTCCCCATCTATACGTTTCCATACTGAGTGCCTTGATCAATTCATCACCGGGCTGAAAATGGCTTTTAATCATCCACACATTAATAAAATCAACTTTTTCATGTGCTCATATAAACTCAAATTCACGTGATGGAATAGCCCTAAAATATGACGACGCTTGTGCAGTAAATCTGCAGTAAAATTCTCGATGAAGTAAAATGAAAAAAGCCCTGCGAATGCAAGGCTTTGATATATCTATAAAATTGGTCGGGACGGCAGGATTTGAACCTGCGACCCCCACACCCCCAGTGTGGTGCGCTACCATACTGCGCTACGCCCCGAAGTCGCCTGACTAGGCGCCGGCGGCATTATACTCAATACCACGTTTGATACAAAGGCTATTTAGCCGGACCCAGGACCTTAAGTACATCTTCCAACTCTTCGATGGTTTCCTTAATCACTGCCTGCAGCTCAGCCGGAAGTGACGCCCCCTTACCATTGTCATCGGTCATCCGCTGCCTGGCACCACCGATGGTGTAGCCCTCGTCATACAGAAACGCGCGGATCTGTCGAATAGTCAGCACATCGTCGCGCTGATAGTAGCGGCGATTACCGCGACGCTTAACAGGCTTTAGCTGAGGAAATTCCTGTTCCCAGTAGCGAAGGACGTGAGGCTTGACTGCGCAAAGCTCACTGACTTCACCAATAGTAAAATAACGTTTGCCAGGAATTGGCGGCAATTCATTGTTGTGTGTCGGTTCCAGCATATTCTTCTACTCGTGCTTTTAGCTTCTGACCGGGCCTAAACGTAACAACCCTGCGGGCGGAAATCGGAATCTCTTCACCGGTTTTAGGGTTGCGACCGGGACGCTGGCTCTTATCACGCAGATCGAAATTACCGAAACCTGACAGCTTAACCTGCTCATTGTTCTCAAGGCAACCGCGAATTTCCTCGAAGAACAACTCTACGATCTCCTTGGCCTCCCGTTTGTTGAGCCCCAGCTCTTCAAATAGGCGTTCCGCCATTTCAGATTTAGTAAGAGCAACCATCGTCTCTTTTACCTAGTTTCGCAGGTCTGCATTATAGTTTTTTTCCAACAGATCAATCACTTGACCCACGGCCACATTCACATCTTCCTCGCCAAGAGTGCGCGATTGGTCGCGGAATGTCAAACCCAGTGCGAGACTTTTTCTTTTAGGATCAATGCCTTTCCCTGTATAGACATCAAAAAGCCTTAAGTCTGTGATGTAAGTTCCGGCAGCCGCTCGCACATCTCCCATCAAACGGGCCGATGACACCGTCTTGTCGACAACTACCGCTAAATCTCGGCGAACTTCGGGAAACTTGGACAGTTCTGCATACTTTGGGATCTCTCCTTCAACTAATACCGCTAGATCAATTTCACAGAGGTACAAAGGCGCGTTCAGCCCCAATTCAGTGCCTACCGAGGGGTGTAGTGCACCCACAACGCCGACAACGTCGCCCTTTCGGGTGATACAGGCAGTCTGCCCTGGGTGGAGCGCCGGTCGTGAAGTGGCGCCGAAGCTAAAGTGTTCCGACCTCCGAGTCAGACCCAGAAGGCTCTCAATGTCTCCCTTTAAATCAAAAAAATCAGAGTCATCGGCGGGCGACGCCCAGGACTCTTCAAAGCGCGGACCCGTCGATACCATGGCCAGTGTCGGCACCTGACGTAGCCCTGAATCATCGGGTATAAATCGTAGGCCCGTCTCGAACAACCGCACAGAAGGCTGCTGCCTGTTGGTATTGTGCAGAACGGCACTAACCAACCCCGGCAGCAGGCTGGTGCGCATAACGGCCATATCGGCGGAAATAGGATTGCTCAGCGCCACTGGCGCTTGCTCGGGATCAAATATCCGCTGTAACTGGGGGTCTACAAAACTGTAGGTGATTGCCTCACGATAACCTCTGGCGCTCAGGTGCCGACGTAAATAACGAATAGACAAGTCTGTTTCAGGCCGCGCCTGCATCTCCAGCTTGGCGTGGATATGGGTCACCGGCAGCCGATTGTAACCATAGACTCTGGCTAACTCTTCTAATAAGTCTACCTCAATAGTGATATCGAAGCGCCAACTGGGCACCGAACAACACCAACCACCATCAGTCTCGGTGACACCCAGTCCGAGTCCACACAAAATACGTTCGACTTCATCGGCTGACAGACTTAAGCCCAGCACCTTCTCAATACGGGCAGCTCTGAGGACAACATCAGGCCGCGCGGGTAGATTATTTTTTGACACCACTTCCTGAATAGGCCCAGCCTCACCGCCGACCAGTTCCAGCAGCATTTGCGTGGCACGCTCCATCGCCTGCACCTGTAACTCAAAATCCACACCACGCTCGAAACGGTGGGAAGAATCCGTGTGCAACCCGTAGGAGCGGGCCCTCCCCGCCAATGGCTTGGGAGCGAAGAATGCCGCTTCTAATACAATATCTTTTGTAGTGCTACTGACGGCTGAGCGCTGCCCTCCCATGATTCCAGCCATCGCGAGCGGCCCCTCACAATCGGCAATAACCAGTGTGTCTGCACTTAATTTGAGTGTCTTGCCGTCCAGCAACTCTATCGACTCATCAGGCGCCGCCATACGCACTTCGATGGCACCATGCAGCTTACCGTGGTCAAACGCATGCATAGGTTGACCGAGCTCCAGCAGTAGATAGTTGGTCACATCCACGACTGCATCGATGGAGCGAACACCACAGCGGCGCAACTTTTCCTGTAACCACTGCGGACTAGGGCGGGATATGTCTATACCCTTGATCACCCGGCCAACATAGCGTGGACAGCATTCCTCTGCCTGCACCTCGATGGAAATGGTATCCGTTATAGTTTCTGAAGCTTTGGTGAAGGCAGGCTCCGTCACCGCAAGGTTATTCAGCAAACCCACTTCACGAGCGATCCCCGCAATACCCAGACAGTCAGCGCGATTTGGCGTGACGCTAATGTCGATCACTTGGTCATCAAGCTCCAAATAGTGTCGCAGATCGATGCCGACAGGCGCCTCGGAAGCAAGCTCCATCAAACCGTCGGAACTATCTGACAGCCCCAGTTCCTGCTCTGCACACAGCATCCCCTGCGACTCCACACCGCGCAATTTTGCCCGTTTGATTTTGAAATTACCGGGAAGCTCGGCCTCTACCTGTGCCAACGGCACTTTCAGTCCGGCCCGTGCATTAGGCGCACCGCACACAATCTGCACCGTTTCACTGCCTGCACTGACCTGGCAAACGCGTAACTTGTCGGCATCCGGATGCGGTTCAACACTGAGAATTTCAGCAACCACAACACCGCTAAACATATCCGCCACCGGCTCAATGGCATCAACCTCCAATCCGGCCATCGTTATTTGATGCGCAAGCTCCCGCGTACTCAGTGCGGGAGAGACCCATTCGCGCAGCCATTTTTCGCTGATTTTCATTTCCTATTTCCCCTAAAACTGCTCAAGAAAACGCAAGTCATTGTCAAAAAACAGGCGCAGGTCGTTAACGCCGTAGCGCAACATGGCGAGACGCTCAACGCCCATACCAAACGCGAAGCCCGAATATTTTTCTGTATCAATGCCTGCGGCCTCGAAGACTTTTGGATGCACCATGCCGCAACCCATAACCTCTAACCACCCCGTTTGACTACAGACTCGGCAGCCCTTCCCTCCGCAGTTGACACACTGAATGTCCACTTCAGCAGACGGCTCGGTAAAGGGGAAATAAGAGGGCCTGAAACGCACCTCCAGATCGCGTTCAAAAAATACGCGCAAGAAATCTTCTATCAGGCCTTTCAGATCAGAAAAACTGGAGTGTTCGTCAATCAGTAGGCCTTCAACCTGGTGAAACATCGGTGTATGCGTCAAGTCTGAATCGCAGCGGTAGACCCGCCCAGGACAAATAATCCGCAGTGGCGGCTCCTGACTTTCCATTACCCGTACCTGCACCGGCGAGGTATGTGTGCGCAGCACCGTGTGTTCATCTACGTAAAAGGTATCGTGCATGGCTCTGGCGGGATGATGAGCAGGAATGTTGAGTGCTTCAAAATTATGATAATCGTCCTCTATCTCTGGACCTTCCACTACATCGAAGCCAATGGCCGAGAAAAAGTCCTCCATCCGCTCGATCGTCTGAGTCACAGGATGCACGCCACCAATCGTTTTAGCGCGGCCGGGCATTGTTACATCGATGGCCTCCTGCTCCAGCTTCGCCTTAACGGCAGTAGCATCCAGAGCTGTCTTGCGCTCACCAATCAGTTCCTGCAGTTCCTGCTTAACCACATTTATCAATGCGCCAGCCTTAGGACGATCTTCGGGGGTCAGGTTGCTCAGGCCTTTAAGTAAGCCTGTAAGCTGGCCCTTTTTGCCCAGATAATCGACACGCAATTGTTCCAGCGTGGCGCTATCTTGCGCTGCGGCAATGGCAGACCTGGCCTGGTTAGCGAGTGGTTCGAGGTTTTCCATTTAGGTTTTTCTCAGGTCTAATTTGAGTATTGGGTAGTCTGTCACTGTCCATCCGCTCCGTAAGTGTTTCAAACTGTGCCTTAGCCCAGTGTACGCGCTTAAGGGGCCGACATGGATAGCCATCCTCAAACACGCACCTCTGGCAAAAATCCACCGCCCAATCAATAAAAAAGGGAAAGAGCGCCGCCCTTTCCCTTTCAGTCTTACTTGTAGCCAGCGAACCGCCCAAGCGGTGGGGTGGGCTTAGGCCAATGCGGCCTTCGCTTGCTCAACGATCGCCGAAAAAGCCGACTTATCGTGCACGGCTAGGTCTGCCAGTACGCGGCGATCCAATCCGATCTCAGCTTTTTTCAAACCATTGATCAAACGGCTATAGCTAAGGCCATTAGCACGAGACTGGGCATTGATACGCGTGATCCACAGAGCGCGAAACTGACGTTTACGCTGACGACGGTCACGGTAGGCATACTGGCCAGCCTTGGTAACAGCTTGTTTAGCGACCCGGAAAATACGGCTGCGTGCCCCGTAATATCCCTTGGCCTGTTTCAATACTTTCTTGTGACGCCGATGCGCCACTACACCTCGTTTTACGCGAGCCATAGTTCTTCTCCCTAATTATCCGATAGACTGATTACTTGGCACGCATCATACGATCAATAAGAACAACGTCGCTCTTATGGACCATAGAGGTACCGCGCAGCTGACGCTTACGTTTGGTAGTCATCTTGGTTAGGATGTGACTCTTATGGGCGCTCTTGCGCTTGTATCCACCGGCAGTTTTCTTAAACCGCTTGGCAGCCCCACTGTGAATTTTTGCTTTTGGCATAATCAAATACTCCGCATTTGAAAGTTAATATATAAAGAAACAAGGGCATTCACAGGCCGCTAGTTCTTCTTCTTGGGGGCAATAACCATAGTGAGTTGTCGGCCTTCCATTTTCGGGAATTGCTCGACAGCACCCAACTCGGCCAGATCAGCTTCTACTCGCTTGAGTAGTTCCATGCCAATTTCCTGGTGAGCCATTTCACGACCGCGAAACCGCAGCGTAACTTTGGCCTTATCGCCGTTTTCTAGGAAACGAATCAGGTTGCGTAGTTTTACCTGATAATCTCCATCTTCCGTCCCTGGACGAAACTTCATTTCTTTCACTTGTGTACGCTTCTGCTTCTTCTTCTGGGCAGCTTTTTGTTTCTTGATCTCAAACACAAACTTCCCGTAATCCATCAGCTTACACACTGCTGGATCGGAATCGGCAATGAGCACTAAATCCATGCTCGCCGCCTCGGCCGCTGCCAGTGCCTCTTTCAAGGACACGATTCCTACTTGTTCACCTTCGGCTCCAACCAGACGTAATGGGTCCGCCGTAATCTGGTCATTGATAATCGCCTTTTTACTGGCTCCTTTGCCGCTATCTTTCTTAATACTGATTCTCCATTGTAACGCGACCGCGAGATGCAACATCGTCGGTAAGGTGCGCAATAAACGCGTCGAGATCCATGGATCCCAAGTCCTCACCACGACGGGCACGCACGGCCACAGTCTGTGTTTCCACTTCTTTATCCCCTACCACCAACAGGTACGGAACCTTCTGAATTGTATGCTCGCGGATTTTAAAGCCGATTTTTTCATTTCTCAAGTCCGAAATGACCCTAAAACCCATGTTCTTCAAGGAATCTTCCACATTTTGGGTATATTCGGACTGTTTGTCCGTAATATTGAGCACAACGACCTGTGTGGGCGCCAGCCAGCTGGGGAAAGCGCCTTCGTAATGCTCAATCAAAATCCCGATGAATCGCTCGAATGAACCCAGCACGGCCCGGTGCAACATGACCGGCACCTGACGGCTACCGTCCTCTGATACGTACTGCGCATCGAGGCGTGCCGGCATCGAAAAGTCGACCTGAATCGTTCCCAACTGCCACACACGCCCGATACAATCTTTCAGGGAAAATTCAATTTTTGGACCATAGAACGCGCCCTCCCCCGGCAGCTCCTGCCAGGGAAGATTCTGCGCATCGAGCGCATCGGCCAGCGCTTTTTCCGACCGATCCCAGTCAGCATCCGTACCCACTCGTTGCTCGGGACGCGTAGACAACCGGTAGATCACCTCGCTAAAACCAAAGTCCTCGTAGACGGCATGCAGTAAATCAATAAAGGATGAAACCTCGGGCTGAATTTGTTCCTCTGTGCAAAAAATATGCGCATCATCTTGCACAAACCCGCGCACTCGCATAATCCCGTGCAAAGAACCCGACGGCTCATTTCGATGACAGGATCCGAACTCCGCCAATCGAAGGGGTAAATCGCGATAGGACTTCAGGCCCTGGTTGAACACCTGCACATGGCAGGGACAGTTCATAGGTTTTACCGCAAAGTCCCGATCCTCAGACTTGAGCATAAACATATCATCACTGAACTTTTCCGCATGCCCGGATTTCTCCCACAACGAAAGGTCCACTAACTGAGGGGTCCTGATCTCCTGATAACCGTTTTCTTGCTGAGCCTTTCGCATGTACTGCTCAATAGTCTGATAGATGCTCCATCCGGCCGGGTGCCAAAACACCATGCCCGGTGCTTCTTCCTGTGTATGGAATAAACCGAGCTTCTTGGCAATTTTTCGGTGATCACGTTTTTCAGCTTCTTGTATGCGGCTCAGGTATTGCTTGAGCTGCTTTTTGCTGGCCCAGGCGGTGCCGTAAATTCGCTGCAACATTTCGTTGTTTGAATCGCCGCGCCAGTAAGCTCCTGCGACTTTGGTCAACTTAAAGGCTTTTAACTTTCCGGTGCTAGGCACATGAGGACCGCGGCAGAGATCACCCCAAGCACCTTGGGTGTACAACGAAATCTCTTCGCCTTCAGGCAGCGCCTCAATGATTTGAACTTTGTAGTTCTCGCCCATGTTACGGAATGTTTCTATGGCCTTTTCTCGGCTCATCACCACTCGCTGCACAGGTAGATCGCGCGCTGCGAGTTCTTCCATACGTTGTTCGATGTTTTCCAAGTCTTGGGGGGTAAATTTGTGCCCGGTGGCAAAATCATAGTAGAAGCCGTCGTCTATCACCGGACCGATAGTGACCTGTACCCCAGGAAAGAGCTCCTGCACCGCCATTGCCAACAAATGCGCGGTAGAGTGTCGGATGATCTCCAGACCCGCGTCATCTTGATCAGTAATGATCGCAATCGAGGCATCGCCCTCTAAGACGTAAGAGGTATCCACCTCTTGGCCATCCACGATGCCACCTAGGGCGGCTTTAGCCAATCCCGGGCCGATATCGACCGCGACATCGTGCACCGATATCGGATGATCGAACGTTCGTTGGCTGCCGTCAGGCAAAGTAATAACAGGCATTGCTGTTCCTTGTTCAGTGGTGGCCCCTACCAAAGGTCACTTGATTCTTCTTAACTTACTCATTTCATTCACTATAATCCGCCCTGCGATACTGCCGGCCGAATTATTTATGTCAGGATGCACCCCGAATTCGGGGCAGGTATAGTGCCCGATTGAGTGATAAATTGCTATAGCCGATGGAATCGAGCCCTTGTCGCTAACTGACAAAGGCCAGTTGCTTGATTTCCGCCAGCTGATCCCGCATCGCGGCCGCATCCTCGAATTCCAAGTTTTTTGCGTGCTCATGCATTTGCGCTTCCAGTTGCTTGAGTTTGCGCGCAAGCGCCGCAGGCGCAAGTTTGGCGACATCGGCACTATACGCTGCCCTAGATTCCGCCACTTTTTTGGCTTTATCCTTGCCGCGAGTCGGCATAAGCCGGGAACCTTCCATAATATCCTGCACCGATTTCTCGATGCCAATAGGCGTAATATTATTCGCCTTGTTGTGTGCAAGCTGCAGATCCCGCCGGCGGTCGGTTTCCTTGATAGCGCGCTCCATGGACCCCGTCATCCTGTCTGCATAGAGAATCGCCCTGCCGTTAATATGCCGCGCCGCACGTCCCATAGTCTGGATCAGAGACCGCTCGGAGCGCAGGAAACCCTCTTTATCGGCATCAAGAATGGTAACCAATGAGACCTCGGGCATATCCAGCCCCTCACGCAACAGATTGATGCCCACTAATACGTCAAACACCCCCAGACGTAAATCACGAATAATTTCCACACGCTCTACGGTCTCGATATCTGAATGCAGGTAGCGCACTCGCACACCGTGTTCACCCAGATACTCGGTAAGGTCTTCCGACATGCGTTTAGTGAGCGTTGTCACCAACACCCGCTCTCCGCGCTCTGCTACCAGGCGTATCTCGCCCAACAAATCATCGACTTGAGTTGTTGCAGGGCGAATCTCTATTGAAGGATCTACTAGGCCAGTGGGGCGCACCACCTGCTCGACTATTTGTCCCGCCTTATCCGCTTCATAGGGTCCAGGTGTGGCCGACACAAAGACTAGCTGCGACACCAGCGCTTCCCATTCGTCAAAGCGCAGGGGACGGTTGTCCAACGCAGATGGCAGACGAAAACCGTATTCCACCAACGTTTCCTTGCGTGAGCGATCACCTTTATACATCGCCCCGATCTGGGGAATACTGGCGTGAGACTCATCGACGATCACCAGCGCATTGTCGGGCAGGTATTCGAACAAGGTGGGCGGAGCCTGCCCCTGCGCGCGACCAGACAGGTAACGAGAGTAGTTTTCGATACCGGTGCAGTAACCGAGCTCACGGATCATTTCCACATCGTAGCGCGTGCGCTGTTCAATGCGCTGCGCCTCCACCAGCTTGCCGTTGTCCCTGAGCTGTTTTAGACGCTGCCCCAGTTCTTCTTCAATATGCACCACAGCATCAAGCATAACGTCCCTAGGCGTCACGTAGTGGCTCTTGGGGTAGATCGTCACCCGAGGGACTTTGCTGTCAACGACCCCCGTGAGCGGGTCAAACCAGCTTATATTCTCGACTTCCCGGTCATACAATTCGATACGGACCGCATTGCGCTCTGAGTCTGCTGGAAATACGTCGATGACGTCGCCCCGCACCCGATAGGTACCACGGCGAAAGTCCACATCGTTACGTGTGTACTGCAAGTCCGCCAATTGGCGAAGGATCTCCCGCTGATCGACGATCTCGCCCCGGGACAAATGAATCAGCATTTTAAAGTAGGATTTAGGGTCACCCAAGCCGTAAATGGCAGAGACAGTCGCCACGACCAGACAATCGCTGCGCTCCAGTAGGGCCTTGGTCGCCGACAAACGCATCTGTTCGATATGCTCGTTAACCGAGGCATCCTTCTCTATAAAGGTGTCGGACGATGGGACATACGCTTCAGGCTGGTAGTAATCGTAATAAGAAACGAAGTACTCCACCGCGTTATGCGGGAAGAACTCCTTAAATTCACCGTAGAGCTGCGCTGCCAAGGTCTTATTGTGAGCCATCACAATGGTTGGGCGCTGCAACTGCTCCACCACATGAGCCATGGTGAAGGTTTTTCCTGACCCGGTAACACCCAGCAGGGTCTGTGCCGCAAGGCCCGCTCGAGCCCCTTCTACCAACTGCCGGATAGCCTCTGGCTGATCCCCTGCGGGCTGAAAGTGGGATTCAACCTTGAAGCGCCTTGACACGTGATTATTTACCTGAGGAAGAGAAAAAGGGCGCGTATTATCATCTAGATAGCAGCGAATTGCAGCCGTTATTCGACAGCACCCTACATTCCGGAATTAGCAGTTGACCGAGTCCCTGTGCATCATTATCATACGCGACCTCAAGGTAAAGCCATTCCGCCTTAGCTCAGTTGGTAGAGCAATTGACTGTTAATCAATGGGTCGCTGGTTCGAGCCCAGCAGGCGGAGCCATTTTAAGTACGAATAGAAAAGGGTTGCAGAGATGCAGCCCTTTTTTATTGGTCTAAAAAAGCTGTGTCACCCGCTATGTCATCAATGATGATTAGCGCCATCCTTCGGTAAAGGAGGATCAACATTGAGTACTCGCTAATCCAGCATGAACACTCAATACCCTGCCCCTGCAAACCGCTTAACCTGGCTCCCACGAACACCTCAAAACGTTTGTCCGTGCTCCTCCCTATATCCCGACCTAGATGACAGCAGCTAACACGTTAACCCCTCTTGATCTGCATAGATCTTTCCCAAGTTTTTTATCCGCTTCTACTTTCGCGCCAAGAACCGCTGAGGCAGTGGAGTTCGGCGTAGGACATGTCAGCTGTCGAGGGGACTGATCACACCCATGGCGCCGCGCCCGAGCACGTGTGTGTATATTTCTGTGGTGCGCACATCGCTGTGGCCAAGCAGCTTCTGGATGGTACGTATGTCGTAGCCCTGTTGCAGCAGGCGAGTGGCAAAGCTGTGCCGGAACGTGTGGCAGCGTACCGGTTTAGTGATATTGGCCTCGCGCCGGGCGCGCCCGATGGATTTTCGCAGGGTGGTGTTATGCAAATGGTGACGTCGCAACTCTCCACTGCGTGGGTCTCGCCCGATACTTGTTGCGGGGAACAGGAACTGCCAGCCCAGTTCACTGGCGGCGCGAGGATACTTTCTGGCCAAAGCGTAGGGCATGTAGACCTCGCCATAACCGTCGCGCAGGTCTTGCTGATGCAGTAGCGCAGTGCTTTTTACTTGCGCCTGCAGCGGATGTATCAGGCTTTGTGGCAGCAGCGTAACGCGGTCTTTGTCACCTTTCCCCGAGCGCACGGTGATTGTAGACAGCGCGAAGTCCAGATCCTTAATGCGCAGGGAGAGTAATTCGTTCAAACGCAGACCGGCGCCATACAGTATTTCTACCATCAGCCGGTGCTTGCCCTGCATTTGCTCAAGAACACTGTTTACTTCTGAATGCGTGAGTACGACAGGGAGACGTCGCCGTTGGCGTGATTTCTCAAAATTCAGCGCTTCCAGCTCGATTTGCAGATACTTGCGATACAAGTAAATGAGAGCATTCAGGGCAATGCGCTGGGTAGCCGGTGAACAGTGCCGGTCGTTCCCCAGGAAGCTTAGGAACTGATTAATGTGCTGCGCTCCCATGGTTGTGGGGTGCTGCCTTTTATGAAAAAAAATAAAGCGCTTTATCCAATGGATATAGGTTTTTTCTGTTTGATAGGCGTACCCCTTATCACGCATATCCCGTTGCACACGATGGATAAAACGAGGGGATCCAGGGGGAATTGCCGGGCGAATATCGTCCATACCATGCACCTGATTAATACTGTATATATATACCTGTCTCTTATACACATCTGACGCTGCCGACGAATAGAGAGGTG
>CAJXTK010000086.1 GCA_913061115.1 uncultured Haliea sp. | reverse complement strand
GATCTACACCTCTCTATTCGTCGGCAGCGTCAGATGTGTATAAGAGACAGACGTTTGATGTTAGCCATAGCTACCAGCCCACCAGTAGCAGGCCCATTGCAAACACCGGCGCTGCACCACACAAACTGTCTAAGCGATCCAATACCCCACCATGACCTGGCAAGAGTCTACCGCTGTCCTTGACACCACTTTCGCGCTTGACCATGCTCACGGTAAGATCACCAATCACCGAGGCGAGTGCGGTAATGACTGTCACCACCACTACCGACGCCAATCCAATATGTGCCGCGTGACTTGGCAACAGGCTCCACAGCACTACTGCCAGCAGCGCACAGGCTGCCAAGCCTCCCCAGAACCCTTCCCAAGTCTTGGACGGGCTGACCAACACAGCCAGCTTGTGCTTACCAAAACACCTACCAGTAAAATATGCGCCTATATCTGCCGTCGTTGTCACCAGCACCATGGCCACCATTAATACTCCCCCCTCGGGAAAACTGAGCAGGTAGACAGAAGACATCCAGCCCGGCAGAAGAATCAACATCCCCATAGCGCTGCGCATTGCCACGCTGCGCCAAAGAACTGCACTACTAGGGAAACCCTTGACCCATAGCAACGCGAACGACCACCACAGGCAGGCAAGTCCAAGTAAAGGCTGCACCTCACTCCGCAGCGGAACGCCACCCAACTGACAGTAAACGTAAACGGTGCCCAACGCTGCGAGTATCACTAACACGTATATAGCCCGCGCAACCGGATGTTCCCAACCGGACATTCTTGACCATTCCCACGCGCCCAACCCAACAAGCATGGCAAGCAACAGGGCCAGCAATGGCAACGGGAAATAGGCGATAGCCGCACAAAATAATCCAGCCATTATCAGAGCGGTAAAGACTCTCTGCCTAAGCATTATAACGGAGGCCTGCAACCAGATCATCAGGCTCTCTGATACCGAAACGACGTTCGCGCCGGCTGTATTCATCAAGGGCGCACGCAAATTCAGACTCTGTAAAATCGGGCCACAGAATATCGGTAAAATACAGTTCGGTGTAGGCAAACTGCCACAACATAAAATTACTGATGCGAAAGTCGCCGCCTGTGCGGATACATAAATCCGGTCGCGGCAATTCACTAATGGACATATTATGATCCATTAGCTCGGGCGTAATATCCTCTGGCTGCAAGCTTCCGGCCTGAACCTGTCGAGCCAGGGCCTGAACTGCCTGAGTAATATCCCACTGGCCACCGTAATCCACTGCAATCACTATGGTCGCACTCGTATTGTCGCGGGTCAGGTCCTCAGAATCTTGCATAAGTTTCTGCTGTCGCGGACTAAAACGCCCCCGCTTGCCAATAAACCGCACACGAATTCCATCTTTGTGTAATTCCCTCACTTCGTTGCGCAAATAACGAGACAAAAGCGCCAGCAAAGCGCGCACCTCGGGCAAGGGACGACCCCAATTTTCAGTACTAAATGCGAACAGTGTCAGTACTTCAACCCCATGATGCTTGCAAGCACGCATCACTCCCCGTACCGCCTCCACTCCTTCGCGATGACCTTTGTGAGCGCTCATACCTCTGTGTTGTCCCCAGCGGTTATTACCATCCATAATAATAGCCACGTGGCGCGGAATTACTGGGGCCGCACCGTATTCTGAAGCAGTTACGTTATCGCGATTAGACACTGGTGGGCTCTATATTTCCATCAGATCGGCTTCTTTATCACCTAAAAGCTTTTCAACTTTGGCGATGAAACTGTCAGTCAACTTTTGCACCTCATCCTGCCCTCGACGCTCGTCATCTTCACTAATGTCTTTTTCCTTGACCAGCTCCTTAAGCATGGCCATGGCGTCGCGCCTGGCATTGCGCATTGAAACTCGCGCTGACTCAGCCCCTTGTTTGGCCTGCCGAAAGAAACCCTTGCGGGTTTCCTCCGTTAGCATCGGCATGGGTATGCGAATCACCTCTCCGGCCGTGACAGGATTGAGACCCAGGTCGGATTTATAGATGGCCTTTTCAACGGCAGGAATCATAGCTCTATCCCACACTGTGAGTATCAGCGTGCGGGCATCTTCCACGTTAACATTAGCAACTTGATTGAGTGGTGTATCCGATCCATAGTACTCAAGCCTCAATCCATCCAACAAGCTAGGGTGAGCTCGCCCTGTGCGAATCTTGTTAAAATGATTAGACAGCGCATCGAGACTCTTTCCCATGCGATCTCTGGCTTCGTCTTTTATATCATTAACCATACTACTCCTCCTACCTGGGCCACACTACTCGATCAATGTGCCTTCGTGGCCGCCCCTGACAATATTAAGCAGCGCCCCGGGCTTTTCCATTTTAAATACCCGCACCGGCATTTTGTGATCTCGGCATAAGCAAATGGCGGTCAAATCCATAACCTCCAACTTCTTTTCCAATACTTCATCGTAGCTAAGGCGCTCGTACTTCACCGCGTCGGGTACTTTCATCGGGTCGGCAGAATACACACCGTCGACCTTTGTCGCCTTCAGCACCAGTTCGGCATCCATCTCAATCGCGCGCAGGCAGGCCGCAGAATCAGTTGTAAAAAAGGGGTTGCCCGTGCCTGCAGAAAAGATCACGACATCGCCATTCATAAGTGCTCGAATGGCCTTGCGTCGATCATAGTGGTCTACAACACCGGTCATCGGTATAGCCGACATAGCTTGAGTGGCAATATTGGAACGCTCAAGCGCATCTCGCATCGCCAGCGCATTCATCACCGTGGCCAGCATACCCATATGGTCTCCGGTCACCCTGTCCAGTCCAGCTTTCTGCAGAGCGGCACCACGAAACAGATTGCCCCCTCCAACGACGAGACCCACCTGTACTCCGATACCCACCAACTGGCCGATAGCCAACGCCATCGAATCTAGAACTTTCGGGTCTATCCCGAAGCTTTCACTACCGGTAAGTGCCTCGCCACTGAGCTTGAGCAGTATCCGCTTATATTTTTTTTCAGTCACCAACTGGGGCATAAAAGTCCCTCCAAAAGCTGAAACGTATACTACAGGACATCAGGCCAAGTCCCTAGTGGCTGGGGCGATATTTCTGGCTCTTTTAGCGTTTACACGCATGTGCGCCACTCAGTGAAACAGCCTGACTTATAGCGCTGCCCAGGCAAATTTCGACCACAAAAAAGGGGCCGAAGCCCCATTTTTCAACCTATCACAAACTCGCTCAACCGTTGAGCTGAGCCGCAACCTCTTCAGCAAAGTCGACTTTATCGACTTGTATACCTTCGCCGACCTCAAAACGAACAAACGAAATCACTTCTGCTCCAGCGTCGGAAACCAACTGGCCTACAGTCACATCAGGATTCTTGACGAACGACTGCTCAAGCAGACTATTTTCCGCCAGAAACTTTTTCACGCGACCACCGATCATTTTTTCGATGATTTCGTCAGGCTTACCCGACTCCTGAGCCTGCGCCCTAAAAATTTCTTTTTCCTTTGCCACTAGCTCTTCAGGCATATCCGCTGCAGAGACTACCTGCGGATTAACTGCCGCCACGTGCATGGCAACATCCTTAGCCAGATCCTGATCGCCACCCTTGAGCTTCACCAATACTGCGATACGATTGTTACTGTGCACATAAAAACCGACAACACCTGAATCAGCGTCGATCAACTCAATACGGCGCACACCAATATTTTCACCAATCTTCTGCACCAATGCTGCGCGAGTCGACTCCAACTCCCCAGACATCAAAGCTGCAACATCGGACTCCCTGGCGTCAAAAGCAGCATCAACAACGCTTTTGACAAAGGCCAAGAAGCTTTCATCTCGCGCCACAAAATCAGTCTCACTGTTCACTTCTATCAACACGCCAAAGCCACCGTCGTCGGCCACGCGTGCAGATACAACACCATCAGCTGCAGTGCGGCCGGCTTTCTTAGCCGCTTTCATACCACTTGACTTACGCAGTTCCTCAATCGCCAATTCGACGTCGCCGCCGACAGTAGCAAGTGCCCTTTTACACTCCAAAAGGCCCAGACCTGTGCGCTCGCGTAATTCTTTTACCAGTGCTGCTGACATTGGTACTTCTCCTCTTAAAAACTCAGAAACCATGTTCCTTGAAACGAAAACCCCCGGCAGCCTCACCAGGGGAAATAAAACTCTCTGGCCAAAAAGCCAGAGACGATATCCATCACCTACGCTGCAGGCTCCGAGCTTTCTTCAACTACAATTTCCGCCTCGACTACAGTTTCCGCCTCAACTACAGCCTCTACTTCAACTTCAACTGCAGCCTCCGCAACGGGCTGTGCTTCAACGTCGACCGCCACAGCTGCTTCTTCAACAAATTCATTTGCTGCCGTTGCCGCTTCTCCGGACTCAACCTTGGCCTGAATACAAGCATCAGCCACCGCCGTCACATACAACCTAACGGCGCGAGTCGCGTCATCATTGCCGGGAATAATGTAATCCACACCATCGGGATTGCTATTGGTATCGACAATACCAATGACCGGAATACCTAGCTTATTCGCTTCAGTAATAGCGATGCGCTCATGGTCTACGTCGACAACAAACAGAGCATCGGGCAAGCCACCCATATCCTTGATGCCACCAATACTGCGCTCGAGTTTTTCCATATCCCGGGTTCGCATCAAAGCTTCTTTTTTGGTTAAGCTCTCAAACGTGCCGTCGCTCTGCTGAGCTTCCAGATCACGCAAACGCTTGATCGACGCACGAATTGTTTTGTAGTTGGTCAACATACCACCCAACCAGCGATGATTCACATAGGGCATGCCGGCGAGCTGAGCTTGCTCTTTTATCACTTTGCCAGCAGCGCGCTTGGTACCAACGAACAAGATCTTGTTCTTATTGGCGACCAGTCGCATAACCATTTCCAGCGCCTCGTTAAAAGCAGGGACGGTATATTCAAGATTGATAATATGGATTTTATTGCGAGCACCGAAGATGTACTGGTCCATTTTAGGATTCCAGTAGCGGGTCTGGTGACCGAAGTGCGCACCTGCTTGAAGCAGTTCGCGCATACTAACTTGTACTTGAGACATAATAATTACCTTGTATGGGTTAATCCTCCACATATCCCTGCAACCAAACCTACTGAACTTCAAAGGACAGACGGCACCCTGGTACAGGTGTTGATATGTGTGCGACGTTTAGGTTTCTATTTACTTTCTCTTAGTCCGCGGCCCTGACCTATCCCCTGCGTTTTAGGCTACAGCACCCCCGAAAAGAGGCGCGCTTTATACCATAACAAGGTCGTGGATAAAAGAACTTTGCCTTGCAGCGATGTCATCGCATTACTCCTTTACCCTTCGAATAGGGTAGAATATCACTGCTTCAGCGCGGAAATTACGTCCATCTAACATTTTTTTTCAATATATATCAATAGGTTACTGATGAGTGCATCGATTAAAACAGCGGGTGAGATAGAAAAAATGCGCATCGCGGGTCGCCTCGCCGCAGAAACTCTCGAAATGATTTTACCGCACGTTCAGGTGGGGGTTACCACCGGCGAGCTGGACCGCATTTGCCACGAGCATATTACTCAGGTCCAGCAAGCCATTCCCGCGCCACTCAATTACCACGGATTCCCGCGCTCAATATGCACCTCAATCAATGATGTGGTGTGCCACGGCATTCCTTCTGATACAAAAAAATTAAAAAATGGCGATATCGTCAATATTGATGTCACCGTCATCAAAGACGAATACCACGGTGACACCAGCATTATGGTGCAGGTAGGTGACGTGGCCACCCATGCAAGTCGACTCATAGATGTTACCCAAGAATGCCTGTACAAAGCGATCGAGCTAGTTAAACCCGGTACAACACTGGGGGATATCGGGCATGTCATCCAGCAGCATGCGGAAAAGAACTACTACTCGGTTGTTAGAGAATATTGCGGCCACGGCATCGGCAAAGTGTTCCACGAAGACCCACAGATCCTGCATTACGGGCGCAAGGGCACCGGACTGGTACTCGAACCCGGAATGACATTTACTATCGAGCCCATGATTAATGCAGGCCGGCGGGACACCCGATTAAACAAGTCCGATGGATGGACAGTTACCACGCGAGATGGTCGATTGTCAGCCCAGTGGGAGCATACTCTGTGTGTTACCGAGGGTGGCTGCGAGGTATTAACGCGTCGCAGCACCGAAGCGAGGCTGGACGCATAATGAACGCACTCCTGCGGTTACCAACAGAGATGTTCGACGCGGCCCTTTTCAAAGTCCAGCTCGATAGCGGAAATGAAATCCAATGCGGTAAAGAAGCCATCGCCAGCACCACACAATACCTTCACCAACAGTTTCTTTTAGGTGCTCAAGCTAAAGATCTCATTCGCCAGCGAGCTGTGTTCATCGACACACTGCTGGGCATCTTGTGGGACCGTCAGAATTGGGAGCCGTCAGAATTAGCTATGGTCGCGGTGGGCGGCTATGGGCGTGGCGAGTTGCATCCGCACTCGGATGTAGATCTGTTATTTCTACTCGGGGATAACGGCGAACGCTGCAAGGATGTACTCTCTGGATTCCTGACCGTACTGTGGGATATTGGACTCAACATTGGGCACAGTGTTCGCGATGTGGCTGATTGTGTCGAGCAGGCCGCTGGCGACATTACCATACTGACCAACCTGATGGAGGCCCGTGTTCTCCGCGGCCCCGAATATCTGATGCAGCAGGTGCGCACACTAACAGGTACGGACAAAATGTGGTCAAGTCAGGATTTTTTTCAGGCCAAGCTGCAAGAACAGACGACCCGACATACCAAGTTCGCAGATACCGAGTACAACCTGGAACCCAACGTTAAAAGCTCTCCAGGAGGCTTGCGTGACCTGCAGATCATCGGCTGGATTGCCGAGCGCCACTTCGGGGTAGAGTCGCTAGAAAAGATTACAGCAGAAGAATTTCTGAATCCTGAAGAGATGACTATTCTGACTACGGGACGAGATTTTATGTGGCAGGTGCGCTACGCACTGCACATGATTACAAACCGCGAAGAAGACCGGCTGCTGTTCGACCACCAGCGTGAAATTGCAGCTCTGTGGGGCCTAAAAGACGGCGACAAGCTGGCAGTAGAGCAATTCATGCAAACTTACTATCGCTGGGCCTTGGCCCTTGGGCAACTGAACGAGGTTTTGATCCAGAATTTTGATCAGGCAATCCTACGCCAAAATATGGAAGATGACATTAGCACCCTTAACGAGCGTTTCCATGTTCGCAACGGCTATATCGAGGCCAGCAGCAGCGATCTTTTTAGCAGGCATCCCCAAGCGCTGCTAGAGGTATTCCTGCTGTGTAGCACGCATGAACAAATTATAGGCGTCGCTGCCCCCACCATCCGCCTGATTCGTGACAGCCGATCATTAATAGATGACGCTTTTAGAGCCGACAAACACAACAAAAATACCTTTCTGCAAATTTTGCGCAGTCCTCATGAATTGACAACGCAACTGCGTCGCATGACTCGCTACGGCATCCTGGGCGACTATCTGCCTGAATTCGGCCGCATCATGGGGCAAATGCAACACGACCTGTTCCACACGTACACGGTTGATGCTCATACTCTGGAAGTGATCAAAAATACACGACGCTTCCGAGTTCCCGATGCCGAGGATAGGTTTCCAGTGTCCAGCCGAGTGGCGAGGCGACTGCGCAAAATTGAGCTGCTGTATATCGCCGCTCTCTATCACGATATCGGAAAAGGACGTGGCGGCGATCATTCGGATCTGGGCGCAGTCGATGCCGAACGCTTCTGCCGAGAACATGGACTGGATCAGAAGGATACTGAACTGGTTGTGTGGCTGGTGCGAAACCATCTACTCATGTCGGCCGTGTCGCAACGAAAGGATATCTCTGACCCGGAGGTCATTCAGCAATTCGCCGAACATGTCGGTGACGAGGAGCATTTGGACTATCTGTTTACGCTGACCGTGGCCGACATTAACGGCACCAATCCGACCTTATGGAACGCCTGGCGCGGCAGCCTGCTACGTCAGCTCTATACCGAGACAAGACGGGCCCTGCGCCGTGGGCTGGATAACCCCATCGACAAAGACGCCGTGGTAGCTATGGCTCGCGAAGCATCTGCGGAAATACTGGAAGGCCGTGGGTTTACATTGGAGGAACTCACCGAGTTATGGCAGGGTCGCACCGAAGATTATTTTCTGAGAGAACGGAGTGAAGATATCGCATGGCATACCGAGGCTATCGCGGGCCACCTGCAAAGCGATGTCCCGCTCGTGCTGGCCCGTAATAGTGTGGAGTCGAGTGTTGCCAACACCACACAAATTTTTATTCATGCTCGCAGTAACGCCAAGCTGTTCTCCAACATCTGTGCCAGTCTGGAACAGCTTGATCTGAGCGTACATGACGCCAGGATATATAATGCTAACGATGGCATGAGTCTGGACACTTTCTTCGTTCTCGATTCCGATGGCCAATCCATCGCGGAAGATGGACCACGACTGGCACACATCAAAGAGCACCTCAGCAAAAATCTGGCCAATATCTCCGAAGAGTTAACACACCCTAATTGGCATACGCCCAGAAAAATGAAATCCTTCGCCGACCCCACCGAGACCAGCATATCCCTAGACGATATCAAGAACGTTTCTGTACTGGAAGTCTCCACCCCCGACAGGCCTGGCCTGCTGGCACGCCTGGGTAGAATTTTCGTGTCGTTCAATGTCGAGCTGCAAGCAGCCAAAATCCAAACGCTGGGGGAGCGAGTGGAAGACGTATTTTTCATTACCGATGATCAGCAACAAGCTCTCACAGACCCCAAACTGTGCGACGCGTTACAACGCGCGATTTGCGACGAGCTAGATGAACAGGCTGCAAGCTGAAACACTAATGAACGCTTATTTACAGCACCTTCAGCCCTACCCTTTTGCAAAACTGGATCAGTTATTCAGTGACTTGACGCCAGCCACTCAAAAGACACGTATTGCATTGTCCATTGGCGAACCGCAGCACGAGTCACCGGCGTTCGTTCTCAAGGCAATAACGGATAACCTGCATCGTCTTGCCAACTACCCCTCAAGCGCGGGACTGCCTGAACTGCGAAGCACAATTGCCCTCTGGTTACAGCGCCGCTACGGGTTAACTGATGTTGATCCCGACACTCAAGTCCTCCCTGTGAGCGGAACTCGGGAAGCATTATTTTCTTTCGCCCAAGCGGTAGTCACCGCGAGCCCAACAACGCTGATCATGAGCCCCAATCCTTTTTACCAGATTTACGAAGGGGCCGCGCTGCTAGCAGGGGCCACTCCGCACTTTATCAACTGCACCGAGGAGTCGGGACTGTTGCCCGACTTCAGTAGTGTGACAGAACAACAGTGGCGGCGATGCCAGCTGCTCTACCTATGCAATCCCGGAAACCCGACGGGCGCTCTGATGTCTCTTGAACAACTCCAGCACGTCATCCGACTGGCTCAGGAACACGACTTTGTCATCGCCAGCGATGAATGCTATTCAGAAATTTATTTTGATGAAGAATCCCCGCCGCCGGGTCTTCTGCAGGCGTGCATGGCAATGGGCAATAATGACTACAGTAACTGCGTGGTGTTTCACAGCCTGTCCAAGCGCTCCAATCTACCCGGCCTCCGTTCGGGTTTTGTGGCCGGAGACGCTGGAATACTGCGTGGTTTTCTTCAGTATCGAACCTATCACGGCTGTGCTATGCCGATACACCACCAGCTTGGCAGCATCGCAGCCTGGAGCGATGAACAACATGTCAAAACCAACCGACAGCAATACCGTGACAAGTTTGCAGCCGTTCTGGCAGAGCTAGAAGGCCATCTTCCCGTGGCGGCACCGGAAGCAGGCTTTTATCTATGGCCACAAACGCCCATTAGCGATACTGAGTTCGCTCGTCAACTCTACGCCGAAGAGAATGTCATCGTATTACCAGGCCGCTTTCTCGCCAGGGAGTCGGCTGGCATCAACCCTGGAGAAAATAGGGTACGCATGGCTCTCGTGGCCACCATCGAGGACTGTGTCGAAGCCGCCCAACGCATTGTTCACCGCCTAGAAAAGTTCTAGGCTCAGTAACGTGCTGAAAGCTGAACGTGTCAAATATATCCTGCAACGCCTACAGGAATTGTACCCAGAAACACCGGTCCCACTGGATCATAGTGACCCCTTCACACTGCTCATTGCAGTGCTTTTGAGCGCACAGTGTACCGACAAACGCGTGAACACAATAACGCCTGCTCTGTTCAAGCTAGCGGATAATCCGGCAGACATGGCGACCAAAAGCGCAGAGCAGATCAGAGAGATCATACGGCCGTGTGGCCTGTCACCACAAAAATCCAAAGCTATTCAGCGCTTGAGTGAAATACTGCTTGAAGAACACCGTGGTGAAGTGCCCGCCCACATGGAGGCACTTGAGCGCCTGCCCGGCGTCGGGCACAAGACTGCGAGTGTCGTTATGTCTCAGGCCTTTGGCGTACCGGCATTTCCCGTGGACACACATATACATCGGTTGGGGCAGCGCTGGGGGCTGACTAGCGGCAAAAATGTCGTGCAGACAGAGAGAGATTTGAAGCGGCTATTCCCACAAAAGTACTGGAACCGCCTTCATCTGCAGATTATTTTTTATGGCCGAGAATATTGCTCAGCACACAGCTGCGATGGGCGAGCATGCGAAATATGCCGTGCCTGTTACCCACAGCGAAAACACCCAAAGAAAACCCTCAAGGCTTGAAACGCGCGCTTATTCCCCTCAATTATCGGAGTAACAAATACAATCGATGCGTTACGGGGCAGCTATAACTCAGCGGCCGCCTTTGCTATGCTACTCGACCAATCAAGACGCTACCCATGGGAGTATTACCGTGATTACACTCTATGGCATCAAAAATTGCGACACCGTGAGAAAAACGCGAAAATGGCTGGATACACATGGCATCGATTACCAGTATCACGATTTTCGGGAAGATGGGTTGGACCCCAAAGCGGTTACGGCGTGGATTGAGGAGTTGGGCTGGCAAAATCTATTAAACAGGCGCAGTACGAGCTGGAAGGCACTCGATGAACAGGCCCGCATGACAATGGACGAGGTGAATGCTCACAAGGTGATTCTGTCACACCCCACGCTAATCAAACGGCCTCTACTGGACACGGGACAGCAGCGGTTTGTCGGATTTTCCGCGGCGAACTACGCCAAAATATTCAATCTACGCACCCTCTGAATGGGTGCTTAATTTATGGTGGAACGAGAATGAAAAATGGCGCATTTGCCCTTGGACTGGGTGTTGGCACCCACAATAGTGATGGAGAGTGGCTGGAAATATTCTTTCCGCTACCGATCTTGCATCCCACGCAGCACCTAGCGGCTGCACTGGGAAATTACGATAGCAATGAGACACTCAGCCTCAAGCAGTTGACGGAGCTGCAGTTGGCGCTGGAGACAGCAGGCGCGACCGATCATGCAAACCTTGCCGCACAGCTTATCGACAGTGGCAGACCTGCCGTGGCCGTACTGCTTAAGGAAGACCTGCCACCGTGCAATGTGCCTGAGGCCTATTTAAAGCTACACTTACTCTCACATCGTCTGGTATCTCCACACGGCACCAACCTAGAAGGTCTGTTTGGCGCGCTGCCCAATGTCGCATGGACCAGTGAGGGCGCGATCGCTATCAGTGAACTACCCGCGCGCCAACTATCGGCGAGATTGCGCGGCGAGGTACTTGAGGTCAGCAGTGTCGATAAATTTCCGAAGATGACGAATTATGTGGTTCCGGGCGGAGTCCGCATTGCCCATACCGCCCGTGTACGCTTAGGGGCTTATCTGGGAGAAGGCACAACAATCATGCACGAGGGCTTTGTCAATTTTAACGCGGGCACCGAGGGTCCGGGTATGATCGAGGGCCGTATTTCAGCAGGCGTCATGGTGGGTACCGGATCTGATCTGGGCGGAGGATGCTCCACCATTGGCACCCTGTCTGGCGGCGGGAATATCGTAATATCTGTGGGAGAGAAGTGCCTAATCGGCGCTAACGCAGGCATTGGCATCCCGCTCGGTGATCGCTGCACCGTAGAGGCTGGATTATTTGTCACTGCCGGTACAAAAGTCACGATGTTGGACGCTAACGGCATGCCAGTGGAAATGGCAAAAGCACGGGATCTCGCTGGAAAATCGGATCTGCTATTTCGTCGCAATTCCACCACAGGCGCGGTCGAGTGTTTAACCAATCGCAGTGCGGTGGAACTGCTGTCTCTTATACACATCTGACGCTGCCGACGA
>CAJXTK010000085.1 GCA_913061115.1 uncultured Haliea sp. | reverse complement strand
CTCTCTATTCGTCGGCAGCGTCAGATGTGTATAAGAGACAGATACTGCGACGCGCTGTTGACTATGGATGTCACTGCCCGCCCCAGTGATTCTGGTACGCTCCCGCCTTGCAGTCTCGACAGACATACCGGCGATCTTGCCTAGTGTCTCTTTGGTTGTCTTGCCCTAGTGCGTCGTTCGGGGTAGCCACGTAGCTCTGGTGGGCTTATCGCCGGGCGTTCCGCGCGGATAAATAAGTACAAGCCTCGACTATCCCTGATAAACTGACTGATACCTGTGCAGCGTCGTTTTCTGAGCTTCGCTTGAGATAGTTCCATGGTGATTTCTCAGTACGGTTGCAACGGACTAAGCACCAGATTGAGACAACACAGTAATAGAGATGCTTTAAAACCAATATTGACAGTCTATATACAGCGGCATAGGGCAGCAGACTAGGCCTGTATCTATTGAGTAGAGATGTAACGGCGCGCTCCAAGGGCAAGAGCACTGATAACGCAACGGACGATTTATGCTGGATATTTTCAAGAAATGGTACAAACGCTACCTGTCTGAGGAAGAGTCGGTCCTTGTGTTGGTGTTGCTGGCGATAGCTGTGGCTTTGTTCATGACCATAGGCGACATCCTCAAGCCTGTGGTTGCTGCCATTGTATTGGCGTATCTGGCCCAAGGTGTCTCGGGGCGGCTTCAGCGCTACGGATTGCCCCAGTGGCTTGGTGTCGCCGTATCGTACCTAGCCTTTGTTGGCATCTTTTTCGGTTTTAGCTTTGCTTTGTTACCGCTGGTGTGGCGCCAATTACTGAGTCTGGTGGGTGAAATGCCTCGGATGCTGGACCAGGCACAACAATTTCTGGGTATTCTGTCTGAACGCTATCCCGATATTATTAGCAAAGAGCAATTCATGGAGCTCATTAGTGTCGCGCAAACCGAATTCGCGGGATTAGGTCAGGTCGCCGTCACGCGCACACTGGCATCAATTCCCGGTATTCTAACGGTGCTGGTCTATTTGGTGCTGATACCGATGCTGGTGTTCTTTTTTCTCAAGGACCGAGAAAAACTTCTTGATTGGTTAGGGGGATTTCTTCCTGCCGAACGACCTTTGTTACGGCGTATCTGGACAGAAATGAATGAGCAGTTTTCCAATTATGCTCGCGGCAAGGTACTCGAAATACTAATAGTGGGTTCTGTCACCTATTTTGCGTTTACCTGGTTGGGAGTGGCCTACGCGGCATTGTTGGGTTTATTGGTGGGACTTTCGGTCATTATCCCTTATATCGGAGCTGCGCTCGTCACTGTGCCGGTAGTCATGGTGGGATTCTTCCAATGGGGATTTACCGGTGAATTTTATTACATGTTTGCGGTCTACATGATTATTCAGCTATTGGATGGCAACGTGCTGGTGCCATTCTTATTCTCAGAGGCGGTGAACCTGCACCCGGTCGCTATCATCTTGGCTGTGCTATTTTTTGGCGGAATTTGGGGCTTATGGGGTGTCTTTTTCGCGATACCGCTGGCGACCCTAGTCAAGGCTATAATTAATGCTTGGCCTACCGCAGAGCAGGTTGTTTCTGAGGCTGACCCGCTCACGTAAATCTCATGGAGTTTCTGATGTCCGCGTTGAATTTCCGTCATAGCTTAAAGGCTCTGGCGTTTCTGTTGAGTGTCTTGTTACTGACGTCCTGTGTCACCACTTCGCCATTAGGGCCACAGCCGGCCAAGAGTCCGAATGACGATTACACCTATCGACTGCTAACGTTAGATAACGCTCTGGAGGTGTTGCTGATTTCTGACCCGGATGCTCCTAAAGCTGCCGCTGCTCTAGATATTTTGGTGGGCAGCGGGGATAACCCGCGCGGTCGTGCAGGCCTCGCTCATTTCCTCGAGCACATGTTGTTTCTGGGCACCGAAAAATACCCTGACGCGGCCGAATATGGGCACTTTATTACTGAGCATGGGGGCAGCCGCAATGCCTATACCAGCTTTGAGAATACCAATTACTTCTTTGACGTCAACAGCGCTGATTTGCCGGTGGCGCTCGACCGTTTTGCTCAGTTCTTTATTGCGCCCCGCTTTGATGCGCAATATGTCGAGCGCGAAAAAAACGCGGTTGAGGCTGAATATCAAATGGGGTTAAAGAGCGATAGTCGTCGCGAGCTCGATGTGTTGCAGGAGGTGTTCAATCAGGACCATCCCTACAGCCAATTTTCGGTGGGAGCGTTAGACACTCTTGCTGATCGTCCCGAATCTGAAATTCGAGACGACTTGATTCAGTTTTACAACAAGTACTACTCGGCCAATGTGATGCGTCTGGTGGTGCTAGGTTCGCAGTCGCTTGACGAACTAGAGGCGCTGACGAGCCCCTTGTTCAGCCAGATACCGAATCGCTTTTTAGAGCGTGAAACGATTGTTGAGCCCCTATTTGAAGCGGGTAGTTTACCCCTGTTTGTGCAGCTGCAGCCGTTGGCTACCCGGCGGCAATTGAGTGTTTCTTTTCCACTTCGCGATTACCGCGCCCAGTATCATGTGAAGCCAGAGGTGTACCTAGGCAATCTGATCGGTCATGAGGGGGAGGGGAGTTTGTTGTCCGCTCTTAAACAAGCAGGTCTGGCGGAGGGCTTATCTGCAGGTCAGGGTCTGGCGTGGCGCGGTGGGGCGCTCTTTAGTGTCAATATCTCGCTGACGGAAAAGGGGGCAGGAGACCCAGATCGGGTGTTGCAATTGCTTTTTGCGTACGCAGATATGTTGCGTCAAGAAGGCCCCCAGGATTGGCTTTATGTCGAGCAATCGAGGCTGGCAGACCTTAGCTTTCGTTTTCGGGAGCAGGCCAGCCCCATGCGTTATGTGAGTGCCGTGGCCAGCGGTATGCAGCATTATGCACCGCAGGATATTTTGCGTGGGCCGTATATGATGACCGGTTATGACGAGGCGATTCTGGCGGAACTGCTGCAGCAGTTCAGACCCGATAATGCTCTGGTGACGTTTAGTGACCAGGCTGTTGTTGGCGATAAGGTCTCCGAGTATTACCAGGTGCCCTATTCGCAGCAGGCGTTGGATGTTGGGCGCGTCACGAGTCCTGAGGGTGACAGGGGCGCGGATGCGCTGCATCTTCCTGTGCCTAACGAATTCATTGCCGAGGATGTGTCGTTGGTGGAGCTGCCCAAGGATATGCCAATGGTGCCGCAGCTGGTGCTGCAATCTGGCAGGCAAAAAATCTGGTTTATGCCGGACGAACAGTTCAGGGTGCCCAGGGGATTAACGTACATCAATTTTCGTTCACCCGAGGCGGGGCAATCTGCTGAGCAGACGGCGCGGGGAGCACTCTACGCAGCATTGCTCACTGACCAAGTCAACGAGTTTGCCTATCCCGCCCAATTAGCGGGGATGAGTTTTGCGTTCTACGGGCATACGCAAGGCATTGGTTTGCGGGTGGGTGGTTACAGTGACAAGCAGACATTGTTACTAAAGCGTTTGTTAGGCAGCATCGTCGAGCCAAACTTTAGCCCGCGTCGTTTTGATGATATTCGCAGCGACATGATCCGGAGCTTGAAAAATGCCATCGCACAACGCCCTAGTACACAGGTTGTTGATGATTTGAATGAAAGTCTACTTTATGGTCAATGGGGCGAAAAGGCTGTGATTTCGGCTCTTGAGACAACAGACCTGAGTCAACTTGACGGGTATATCCGCCAGTTCTGGCGCAGTGCTTCCGCCGAGGCACTGATCTACGGCAACTATGAGCCTGGCGAGGCACCACAATTATCGGCGATGTTGCAGGATATTATCAGTAGCGACCCCGCGCCAACGTTGCCCAAGCGCAGGGTGCTGAGGCTGGCTGCGGGCGAGTCGGTCCAATACGTCGTGGATGTTCCTCACGATGATTCAGTGGTTGCGTGGTACCTGCAAGGAGACGGGGATAGTGGGTATGACAGGGCCGCGACGGCGCTGACAGCCCAAATCATGTCGTCAGGTTTTTTTCAGGAATTGCGCACCGAGCAGCAGTTGGGCTATGTGGTCGGGGCCTCCAGTTATAGCAAGCTGCAGGTGCCCGGCCTGCTAATGTTGGTGCAGTCCCCGGTTGCAGATGCCAATGCGGTCGCAGTGGCAATGAATAATTTCATGCTGAACGTGGAGTCACAACTGGATGAGGCACAATTTGAGCGGCATAAAGTGTCGCTGGTCAGTGATATTTTGCGGCCGGATAAAAACCTAGCGGAGCGGGGTGAGTACTTGTGGCAAGCCATTGCGCGTCAGGATCTGGACTTCGCTGGGCGTCAGACGCTGGCAACAGCGGTGGAGGCCATCACTCTGGATAGCTGGCAGGTCTACTACGAGCGGGTCTTTCTCGCGCAGCGTCACTCGTTGCAAGTGATCGCTCCGGGTAGCCGGGGTATTCTTCCAGAAGGCAATTTTGAGCGTTACAACTCAGCCAAGGCCATTCAGCGTGGGCATGCCACGTATGTCCGAGAATAAGACTTGGTGGGGGCATAAGCGCCGTAGCAGTTGCGGACTCGGCATTGAGGCGTAGTGGGCGCAAAGCGACTCGGTTAATTAGTTCCTATATGGAACTAAATGGACTTACGGAGACCGTTTCGGGTTATCAGCACACGCGTTGCGAGCCTACTATCGTGTCTTAAATCTGCTATAGTGATTTATGCGAGTCTTGGTCGTAGTTTTTTCGTGTTATAGCCAAGTAAGTTCTGTTTTAGAATCTATTAAGGACTGAGTGTGACTCGTCCTGTTATTTTACAGGAGCTTGAGCTGAGATGAAGGAAGACTTAAACCCCCCGGAAACCCGCGAGTGGCTCGATGCGCTCGACGATGTGGTAAAACACGCAGGTGCTGAGCGCGCTTCCTTTTTACTGCTGGAGTTGTCCAAGCACGCAATCAACGCTCGTCTGCGCCTGCCTTCGGCTATCACCACACCCTTTTCCAACACGATCGCGCCCTCCGAAGAAAAAATGATGCCCGGTGATGTCTTCATGGAGCGCCGGATTCGCTCGTTGGTCCGCTGGAATGCGCTGGCTATGGTGATGCGCGGTAATGATAACGATGAGGGACTGGGCGGCCATATTTCGAGTTTTTCCTCCAGCGCTACGTTATATGACGTGGGCTTTAATCATTTCTTCCGCGGTACTGAGGGCGGTCACCCGGGAGACCTGGTGTTTTACCAGGGACACAGTGCGCCAGGCATGTATGCGCGCTCTTATCTGGAAGAGCGACTGACGGAAGAACAATTGGATAACTTTCGGCGGGAGGTGGGTGGTCATGGGCTGTCATCCTATCCGCACCCATGGCTGATGCCCGACTACTGGCAGTTTCCTACCGTGTCCATGGGGCTCGGTCCGATACAGGCTATTTATCAGGCGCGAGTGATGAAGTATCAGCAGGATCGCGGTCTGCTCGACCATGGCGACAGAGAAGTCTGGTGCTTCATGGGTGACGGTGAGTGTGATGAGCCTGAGTCCCTTGGCGCGATATCGCTCGCTGGCCGCGAAGGGATGGGGAATCTCAATTTTGTGATCAACTGCAACCTGCAACGCTTGGATGGTCCGGTGCGCGGCAATGGCAAAATTATTCAGGAGCTGGAAGGGATTTTCCGAGGCGCAGGCTGGAATGTGATCAAGGTGATCTGGGGCCGCAAGTGGGACCGTCTGTTGGAGAAAGATAAAACGGGCCTGCTACAGAAACGTATGGATGAAGTCTGTGACGGCGAGTTGCAAAACTACAAGTTCAATGGCGGAGCCTACACTAGAGAGCATTTCTTCGGTAAGTATCCTGAACTTCTGGAGCTGGTGGCCGACTTGTCGGATGACGATATCATGTACCTCAACCGAGGTGGGCACGACCCCTATAAAGTCTACGCAGCATACGCCGCGGCTGTTGAAGAGCATGAACGTCCCACGGTGATTCTGGCAATGACGGTGAAGGGTTACGGCACAGGTGAAGCCGGCCAGGCGAACAATGAAACGCACGCCCTGAAAAAGCTCGACATAAAAAGTCTCAAGGCCTTCCGGGACCGCTTTGATATTCCTATTAGTGATGCCGAGTTAGAAAATGTGCCGTACTATCGTCCGCCGGCAGACAGTCCAGAGATGCGCTATATGCTTGAGCGAAGGCAGGCCCTGGGCGGTCTGCTGCCTAGGCGACGCGCAGCCATGGATTCACTCGAGACACCACCGCTGACGGCTTTCGGCAATCAGCTTAAGAGCAGTGGTGCGCGAGAAGTTTCTACCACGATGGCCTTTGTGCGTATGCTGTCCAGTTTGGTAAAGGACGCCGATATTGGGCAGCGAGTGGTGCCAATCGTGCCGGACGAAGCGCGTACATTTGGCATGGAAGGTATGTTTCGACAGCTCGGTATTTATTCTTCGGTAGGCCAGCGCTACACGCCACAAGATGCCGGACAGATGATGTATTACAAAGAGGACATCAAGGGGCAGATTCTGGAGGAGGGTATTAACGAGGCGGGCGCATTTTCCGCCTGGTTGGCCGCAGCCACGTCTTACAGCACCAGTGCATATCCCATGGTGCCGTTCTACATTTTTTACTCCATGTTTGGTTTTCAGCGTATTGGGGATCTGGCTTGGGCGGCTGGCGACAGTCAGGCGCGCGGATTCCTCATCGGTGCGACAGCGGGCCGCACCACTCTCAATGGCGAGGGCCTGCAACATCAGGATGGGCACAGCCACTTGTTGGCCAGTACGATACCGAACTGCGTTAGCTATGATCCGACCTACGCCTACGAACTGGCAGTGATTATCCACGATGGGTTACACCGCATGTATAACCAGGGTGAAAACCGCTTTTATTACATCACTACGATGAATGAAAACTATATTCAGCCGGAGATGCCGGCAGGTGTTGAAGACGGCATTATTCAGGGTATGTATCAGTTCAAGGTGTCCACTGCGCCGGGAGATTTACGTGTTCAGTTACTGGGCTGTGGTGCGATTTTGCGCGAGGTGGAGGCTGCTGCGGCAATTCTTGAGAGTGACTATCATGTAGCGGCAGATATCTGGAGTATGACCAGCGTGAATGAATTGCAACGTGAAGGTAAAGCGGTACAGCGTTGGAATCTAGTGCATCCTGAAGCCGAGCCCAGAGTGCCCTATGTCACCCGACTGCTGCGTGATACCAGTGGGCCCGCAGTGGCTGCGACAGACTACATCAAGGCATACGCTGACCAAATCCGGGAGTTTGTACCGGGAACTTATACCGTGTTGGGTACTGATGGCTTCGGTCGGTCTGATACGCGCAGCAAGTTGCGCGAGTTCTTCGAGGTCAGTCGAGAATATATCGTACTCGCGGCACTCAAAGCGCTGGCGGATGAGGGGCAGATCGAGAATGCCCTTGTTACCCAAGCGATAGGTGCGCTGGGCATCGATGCGGATAAGTCTAACCCGGTAAAAGTCTGAGGCAGGGGGAAATACGGCGTGCCAATACAACAAGTAATCGTGCCTGATATCGGTGGTGCCGAAGGCGCTGAAGTGATTGAGCTACTGGTGGCAGTTGGTGATCAGGTTGTGCTGGATCAGAGCCTCATTGTATTGGAGTCCGACAAGGCCTCCATGGAAATCCCTGCTACTGTTGCAGGCACTGTCGTTGAGCTACTGGTGGCGGAAGGTGATCAGTTGGCAGAGGGTGCAGCGGTGGCGATGATAGACGTCGCTGAGCAAGTCGCGGATGCGGCTCCGACCCCGACCCCGACCCCTGGAGAGAGTGAGGCGACCGCCGCAAGTGATGCGCCCAGTGTGGATGACGTTGGGGCAGAGCAAAAGGCAAGTGCTGTGAAAGAGGCACCGGCAGCGAAAGAGACACCGGTTGTGGAAACAGTGTCAGCAGCGAGTGAAACGCCAGTGCTACCGGTGGAGGTCGCGGATGAAATATATGCGGGCCCGGCCGTACGAAAACTGGCGCGAGAACTCGGTGTTCAGCTGGTGCGAGTGGACGGTACTGGCCCACAAGGTCGTGTCCTTAAAGAAGATCTGCAACAGTTTGTGCGCAAGGTCATACGTGAACCTGTAGGTGCGGTCACGGGTGGCACGGGTATTCCTTCGGTGCCTGAAATTGATTTCTCTAAATTTGGTGAGGTCGAAGTCACCCCGCGCACCAAACTCGATAAGCTGACGGCTACCAACATGCACCGTAGCTGGCTGAATGTGCCCCATGTGACCCAGTTCGACGAGGCAGACATTACCGATCTCGAAGAATTTCGCGCGGGACTCAAGGCTGAGGCCGAACAGCGCTCCACGCGCATTACGCCCTTACCGTTTTTGCTCAAGGCCTGTGCGCTTGCACTGCGAGACAACCCCAAGATCAACAGTTCACTGGCGCGCAGTGGTGAAGACCTGGTTCACAAGAAATATATTCATATCGGCGTGGCGGTTGATACCCCGGCCGGACTGATGGTGCCGGTGATTCGCGACGTTGATAGGAAAACGATATGGGAGTTGGCGCACGAAGTTGCAGAGCTGGCCAGCCGTGCGCGTGACCGTAAACTCCTGCCAGCAGAGATGCAGGGCGGGTGTTTTACCGTTTCCAGCCTGGGCAATATTGGCGGCAACGGTTTTACCCCTATCGTCAACACGCCAGAGGTGGCTATCCTTGGGGTGTCGAAGAC
The DNA here is from genome assembly GCA_913061115.1 of uncultured Haliea sp. Taxonomy (GTDB): domain Bacteria; phylum Pseudomonadota; class Gammaproteobacteria; order Pseudomonadales; family Halieaceae; genus Marimicrobium. The sequence continues at coordinate 3,714 of CAJXTK010000085.1, read as the reverse complement.
CGCTATCAAGCCGCTGTGGAACGGTGCGGAGTTCGCACCGCGCACGATGCTGCCGGTTGCGCTGTCTTACGACCATCGGGTAGTGAATGGTGGCAATGGCGGGCGATTTTTAACCCGCATAGTGTCGTTGCTTGGTGATATTCGTCAGCTCAGTTTGTAAAATTTATAGGAACTCGATATGGCTCTTAATGTTAGGCGAACTCTTTTAAAAGCCAAAGGGCTGGTCCGCAAAGGTGATAGCGATGGTGCAGCTCAGCTCTTTGATGCTGTCCTCAAACAGTTTCCGCAGAATAAGGAAGCCATGCTGGGCCTTGCTTCCATGAGCAATGAAACGTCTTTGGTGCAACAGGCTTCTATTCCCGCGTCCGAGCAAGATTTAAAAAATCTGGTCAATTTATTTAATCGGGGCCATTTACAGCAGGCATTGGGTGCGGGGCGAATGTTAGCAATTCGACACCGCGGTGAACCCCTGATCCATAACGTCGTTGGCGCTGTCTATAAAAGGCTGCATCAGTATGACAACGCTATAGCATCATTCACCCAAGCCGTGCGATTGAAACCTGATTACGCTGAGGCTTACAATAATCTGGGTGCTGCCTGTCATGATGTCGGAAGGTACGACGATGCTGTTTTTGGCTACAGCAAAGCTATCGAGCACGATGCTGGTTTTTTTGAGGCCTATTGTAACCTTGGCAGCGTACTAGCAGAGTCCGGCAGACCAAAAGACGCTATTGGTACTTACTTGCGTGCAGTTCGCATCAAGCCTGATTGCGAAGAGACTGCTGCGAAGATGCTGTTTCAGTTGGCCGAAATCTGTGATTGGGATGGCATTGTATCCAATGCGGCTGCAATACGGCACCTTGGCATAGCGAATCAGCAGGTGCTTCCGGCTATCCTGTTGTATCTTGAGGATCATCCCGGGCGTCATCGTCAACGCTCGGAGCTTTATTCGAATACGATGTTTCAGAAGCAACAACCTACGTTAATTCCTCACCCACAGGTAAAGCCTAAACGCTTGCGTATCGGTTATTTTTCTGCTCATTTTCATGATCATGCCACGATGTATCAGGTGGCAAGATTGTTTGAGTCGCATGATCATGATGCGTTCGAGACGATTGTCTATTCTTACGGTGTTAGCACCGAAGACAGTATGCGCGGTCGTTTGATTGAGGCAGTTGATGAGTTTTACGATGTCCAAGACTTGACCGACGTCGATATGGCAGCGCTTTGTCGCACTCACCGGCTTGATATTGCCGTTGATCTGATGGGCTGTATGCAACGCGCCCGGCTGGGTATTTTTTCCTATCGAGCAGCCCCCATTCAAATTAGCTACCTTGGGTATCCAGGTACTACAGGGGCATCTTTTATAGATTATATCATTGCTGATGGGGTGGTCATTCCCCGTGAGCAGGGCATTCACTATTGTGAGCAGACCATCTACCTACCCCATAGTTATCAAGTTAATGATGATGCGCGAGAAATTTCGGATAAAAATTTAACGCGGACTGACGTCGGTTTACCTGAGGCGGGTTTTGTCTTTTGTTGCTTTAACTCTAGCTGCAAGATCGGCCCAAAAGAGTTCGATATCTGGATGCGGCTTCTGCAACAGGTCGAGGGCAGCGTCCTCTGGTTATTCAGGTCAAATGAATGGGCTCAGGCCAACCTGCTAACCGAAGCGCAAAAGAGAGGTGTTGCGCCTGAGAGAGTTGTCTTTGCTGACAGAGTGCCACATGCGGATCACTTGGCGCGGTATCAGCTTGCCGATGTGTTTCTGGATACCTTTAATTACACTGCAGGCACAGAGGCCAATGACGCGCTCTGGGCCGGACTACCGTTAATAACTCGGTTGGGATGGGGCTTTCCGGCGAGAGTCACAGGTAGTCTACTCAGTGCGATTGATCTGCCAGAGTTGATCGCTAAATCAGAAAGTGAGTATGAACAGCTTGCACTCGACTTAGCCTTAAATCCGGAGCGGCTCGCAGCACTAAAGGGAAAGCTTGCTGCAAATCGTTTGACCGCGCCGCTGTTCGACTCCGAACTTTTTACTAAACATATTGAAGAGGCCTACCAACAGGCCTACCAACGTTATTTCGATGGAGAGCCGCTGTCGTCAATCGTGGTTCAGCCGTAAGAGGCCGTCTCGCAGTCGCTCCAGGCTATACGGTGGCTGCATGACAGGCCAAAGGTTTGGTTGTAATGCGTCGAGCTGAGTCAGGGATTGTTGCTCCCAGCCAGCGTCTCGCATCGAGTGAATAAATTTCAGCGTGCGAAAGGCATCAAACCACTGGTGAAACTGGTGCAGGAATTGTGCGCTCGACGCGCTCTGTCGTTGGCAGTGGGCGAGGCCCGATCGTATTCCCAGTGCTTGCAGCGCCACATCTGATTGCTCGGCCACCGTCACGTCAAGCCCTTGTCTGACGAAGATTGGGGCAAGCGCCGCATCCGGGGATTGGGTCAGTTCAGGCAGGCTTGCGAGTAATGCCCGAAGTGCCTCAAAACAGTGGGGGTGATCAAAAATCCGAACATCCTCTGGCCGCCCGGCCGCAACAATGGCGGCCACCGCTGGGCCTGTTCCAAAGGGAACCCGTGATGAGTGTCGTGATTCAAGCTGAATACACTGCCCTGACAGGCGGCTAATCGGCCCAACTTTGGCCAGTTTGTTCAGCATATAAAAATCCTCGGCGCCAGCGCGTTTTGGAAAGCCGCGCACCTTGACATAAGCGTTGGCCCGGATGGCGATGCAACTGCCTAGCGTATGGTATGCATAGGGCGAGCTAGCATATTTCAATCCCAGCACATAGTGATGAAGACGCAGTTCATATAATTCAGTGGCGATATTGCAGCCCTGCTTTTCGCCGGGCATATGTTGGAAGGGAAAGACCGCAGCGACTGCATCCACAGAAGCGCTATCGAGCTGTTCGAAGTAATCCTGTGGCACGCTGGCGTCTGCGTCGGTGCAGCAAAGCCATTGTCCGCTGATGCCGCCAGCGACCATCCACTGCAGCGCCAAATCGCAGCCTGACTTGCGCGCCAATCCGACGCCCAGAGCTGCGGGTGTCGGTCCGCACAGTAATTCAATATCGTGTAGGTAAAGATCAGTGTGCTCGTTTAAATATTCAACGGCTACTGGGCCACGCTGCGCCTGCGGTAACGATCGATTTTGCAGGGCCATTCGCAGTTCCGCGTTGGCGTGTAGGTCGCAATCCGTGTCGGGCCGGTTCAGTACAAGAATGATGAGTGTGCGACCACTGGCTGCTGGCATCTGCTCCAATGTTTTGAGTAAGGCAGGTGATTCTCTATAGGCGGGAATGATGACCACCTGAAGCCAATGGGCTTGCTCAAAGCGGTGGTTGGGCAGACCCGCCTCCGTGTGCCTTTGCAGATAGCGCTGCAGGGCGACACTGTCATGCATTAGCGAGTGCACCCCATCAGTGCAGCGCTGGCCGTATGGGTAAAGTTGCCACGAGATTGGCCTCGATGTCCAACAGTTCATCCCAGCGCTGGGCAATCATATCGGGGTCAAGATACGTGTTTGCCAGCTCCAGAAATAGTTCAAAGTGGCGCGCCTCGGAGCGGGCAATGGATTGATAGAATTTTTTTAACGGGCCGGGCTCCAGAGCTTCGGCGACCAGTGAAAAACGTTCAGCTCCTCTGGCTTCTATAATACCTGTCTCTTATACACATCTGACGCTGCCGACGAATAGAGAGGTGTAG
>CAJXTK010000084.1 GCA_913061115.1 uncultured Haliea sp. | reverse complement strand
ACATTGCGGGCCTCAATAGCGCCCAGCTGAAAAAATCGTATGTGCTTGGCATGTTCTGGTTCATTTTTTCTGAACTCATGTTCTTTTTTGCATTTTTTGGCGCGCTGTTCTATGTGCGCAATCTCGCAGGCCCTTGGCTTGGCGGCGAAGGTGATGGCGGGCGCATGAACGGGCTGCTTTGGCCTAGTTTCGACTTTTCATGGCCGATGATGCAGACACCGCAGGAAGCAATGGGTGGCGCAACAACACAGCTCATCGCAAATAACGGCTCTTTCACCAGTGCCCACACGAGCATGTCCTTTGCTGATGCGCACGTCTGGTGGCATTGGCTGCCACTGTGGAACACCCTCGTCCTGTTAACCTCCAGTGTCACCTGCCATATCGCGCACTTGGGCATCCTCAACGGCGACAAGAAAAAATTCAACTTGTGGCTGGGTATCACGGTGGCTCTCGGGATGATCTTCGTGTACCTACAGATTATGGAATACTATGAGGCTTACAATGAGTTCGGGTTGACGCTGAATTCAGGCATCTACGGCTCCACCTTCTTTATGTTGACGGGCTTTCATGGCTTTCACGTATTCATGGGCATGACGATGCTGCTTATTCAGCTGTTGCGTTCCGTGATTGGCAAGCAAATGACAGCGACAGACCATTTTGGCTTTGAGGCGTCCAGCTGGTACTGGCACTTTGTCGATGTGGTGTGGGTATTTTTGTTTCTGTTTGTGTACATTCTTTAGGCCGTTTTCGCGTTCTAACTTGGGTGCACGTTGCCTGTTATGGCCCGGTATCCCAGGGGTTGACGTGACCTAATTGGCCGGTAGCGACGCCGTAAATCACCAGTGTCAGGAGCACGGCGGCAATGCCGAGTCTAACGCCCAGAGAGTGAACGGTGCGCTTCTTTTCCTTGTTACCCTGGTCTAGCATCAAGTAATAGAAACCGCTTCCTAGGCTGGCGACCAGCGCCAGCATCAGTAGTACAATTGTAGTTTTTAACAATGGATGTCTCCCTCAACAGTTCGGTGCAGTATAAACCAGTCGAACCGATTTGCCTTGGAGCAGGATAATGTCTGGAGAAAAAACCGGATTACATTTTGACCTTGAGTGGCGCATTACCCTATTTACGGTGGTGATGGTTCCGCTGATGTTCAGCTTGGGCCTCTGGCAGCTGCAGCGCGCCGACGAAAAAGCAGCGCTGGCGTCTTCTTTTGAGGAGCGTCAGCGGCAGCGGCCAGCGCCTGTTTCTGAGCTATGGGAGCAATCTGCAGAGTCGCTCGCGTATGTGCCTGTGCAGGTGAGCGGTAATTATTTGGCTGATCAGTATTTTCTGTTGGACAACCAGATACACAACGGCAAGTTCGGTTATCAGGTGTTAAATGTCCTACGGCTTTCCGATAGCGCGGGTAGCGTGCTGGTCAATCGCGGCTGGATAGCAGGCGATTCTGGCCGGCGGGCATTGCCGGACGTGCCGGTAATCGAAGGGTCGGTGGATGTTATGGGTCAGGTTTATGTTGCGCCAGGAGAGCCCTATTTGCTGGCGGAACAGCAACTGGAACAGGGCTGGCCCAAGGTTATACAGGCAGTGGAAATGGATAAACTTGAGCCCGCGATGTCGGCACAAGGCGCGGGCAGTGTCTTCCCCTACCCCGTTCGCATTGCCGCGGGAGAGCAGGGAGCGCTGACGGTGAATTGGCAGGTAGTGAATATGAGCCCGCAGAAGCACCACGGCTACGCGGTGCAGTGGTTTGCGATGGCGGGGGTATTGCTGGTGTTTTACCTGCTGCGCATCAGTAATCTTGGGCAAGTCATCTCCGGCGTATGGAAAACGGGCAAATAAATGACAGAAACACATTCAATGACACGCAACCGCATGGTATTGCTACTGATAGGCGGCATTCCGGTAACGGTGGCTCTGGTGGCCACCTGGCTGTGGTATTTTGTGGTCCGTGGTGACTTGGATATCGTGAGCATTTTGGGCACCGCAAACCGGGGTGAACTGGTACAGCCTCCGCGACAACTGGACGATCAGACACTGCTTGACGAGTCCGGCGTAATCCTAAAATTCGCAGATATGGAGCCGCGCTGGGCGATGCTGATTCCCGCTGCGGGAGGACGTTGTGACGAGGCCTGCGAAAAGAGCCTGTATGTGACGCGCCAGATTCAGGTGGCCATGGGCAAGCACTTCAGCCGTCTTCGCCGTGTCTATATCGAAGAGGAACACACAGGTGACACAGAGCTGGTAGTATCTCAGCTCAGCGATGGGCGCCCTGCTCCGGCTGCCGGAGACTTTTCGGAATACCTGGCGACGGAGCATCGTGGGTTGCAGGCCCTGACGTTGTCTGCCGCCGGCTATAATGCGCTGTTTGAGGAATACTCATCCGATGCGGGCACATGGTATCTGGCAGACCCCGCAGGATGGATTATGATGTCTTACAATGAACAGGTTCCCTATAAAGACGTGATTGCAGACCTTAAATTCCTTTTTAAAAACTCTGGTGGCTAATGACAGACCTAGGGCAGACAGGCGCCGCCACTTGGCGCGACTATAAAGAACTCACGAAGCCCAATGTGGTTCTTTTGATGATTCTCACCTCGGCCATCGGCATGTTTATGGCGGTTCCTGGCATGGTGCCCTTGCATATTTTGGTGCTGGGCAATCTGGGTATTGGCCTTTGCGCGGGCTCTGCGGCAGCGGTCAATCACCTGGTCGACCAGCAGGTAGACCAAAAAATGACCCGCACGCACAACCGTCCCATTGCTCAGGGTCGGGTGACCAATCTGCAGGCGACGCTGTTTGCTATGGCCTTGGGCGGGGTGGGTCTGTATATCCTCATCGTCTGGATTAACCCGCTTACCGCTTGGCTCACACTGGCTTCCCTGGTGGGCTATGCGTTTGTCTACACCATGTTTCTCAAGCGTGCGACGCCGCAAAATATCGTGATTGGTGGATTGGCAGGAGCGGCCCCTCCCCTGCTCGGCTGGACTGCGGTCACTGGCGAAATCCACGGCCATGCGCTGCTGCTGGTGCTGATTATTTTTGCGTGGACGCCGCCTCACTTTTGGGCTTTAGCTATTCATCGACGCGAGGAATATGCCGCCGTCGCTATACCGATGCTGCCTGTTACTCACGGAGTGGCGTTCACCAAGCTGCATATCCTGTTGTACACAATCCTCTTGTTCTTGGTTTCTCTGTTGCCTTATGTCACGCGCATGAGTGGACCGCTATATCTGCTGGGCGCGGTGGTCCTGGGGGTTGGCTTTCTCTACTGGGCCATTGAGCTGATGCGGGACAAGAATCCGAATGCCCCCATGAAGACGTTCAAATATTCGATTTTCTATTTGATGGCACTCTTCGTTATCATGCTGGTCGACCATTACGTCTTTCCTGTGGCCGCGTTATGAGCCAGTCACGCAACATCAAATTGACCATCGCAGGCCTGCTGTTATTTATCACCGTTATTGTCGCTGGATTTGTCTATAGAGTTTCGCTGCCGCGCATAATGACCGCGTCAGAAATGAGCGCAAATGGACTCTATTTGTTAGAAACGCCGAGAAACATCGGCGAATTTGACCTTATTGACCATCATGGCAACCCGTTCAATCCTGCCCGCTTGGAGGGTCAGTGGACGCTCGTGTTTTTTGGCTTCACCCACTGCCCAGATATATGCCCCACCACCATGACGTTCCTTAATACGTTCCTAGAAAGTCTGGAAGGTACTGAAGCTCAGGACCCGCAGGTGGTTATGGTGTCCGTGGATCCGGCTCGGGACACCGTGCAGCAGCTAGCGGACTATATGCCCTACTTTAACCCCGACTTTATCGGTGTGACAGGCGAATTTCTCGATATTCACCGTTTCGCGACTAAACTCAACACCCCTTTTCGTAAGGTGATGGACGAAGACGGCAGTTATCAGGTTGACCATAGTTCTAATATAGTACTTATCAACCCAAGAGGTGACTATCACGGTTTTTTCAGGGCACCCCTGGACTTGGCTAAGATGAAAGTGACCTATCGTTCTGCGCGCTTCATTTGGGACCGATAGCATCACGCCATAGCCAGCGTCATAGCGTGTGCTAGCGTATAATACTAAATTGGCTGCCCTTTTCTGTGCGCGGCACCTGACAAAGTGAGTTCTATTATGGATTCCACCACTGCACCCTTGGTTCTGGTCGACGGTTCGTCCTATGTCTACCGAGCATTTCACGCGCTGCCTATGCTGACGACCTCCAGCGGCCTCAATAGCGGCGCGGTGCGCGGTGTGATCAGCATGCTGCGACGTCTCCTGTTGGATTACCCCGACAGCCCTGTGGCGGTGGTGTTTGATGCCAAAGGTAAGACCTTCAGAGACGCTATCTTCGCAGAATACAAGGCGCATCGGCCGCCGATGCCGGATGAATTGCGCGAGCAGATTGAACCCATTCACGAAATCGTCAAGGCCATGGGCCTACCCTTTATTTGTGAGCCGGGCGTGGAGGCCGATGATGTGATCGGCACGTTAGCGCGCCAGGCGAGCGAACAAGGGACGCATGTGGTGATTTCCACCGGCGACAAAGATATGGCGCAGCTGGTGAATGCGCACACTACGTTGGTCAACACGATGACCGACACGGTGATGGATGAGGCCGGCGTAGAAGCTAAATTCGGTATCCCGCCCTCGCTGATCATCGATTTCCTCGCGCTCATGGGAGACAAGGTGGACAACATCCCAGGTGTCCCGGGCGTCGGAGAGAAAACGGCGCTGGGTCTGCTGCAGGGTTTGGGCTGCCTCGACGACATCTACGCCAATCTGGAGCAAGTGTCACAGCTGTCTTTTCGCGGCGCCAAGACCATGGGAGTGAAGCTTGCCCAAGAAAAAGATAGCGCTTATCTGTCCTATTTGCTGGCCACGATCAAAACTGATGTGCCTCTGGAACAGGGCCCCAAGCAGCTTACCAACGCCGCCCCGGATCAGGAGGCTTTGGTCGACTGGTTTACGCGGATGGAGTTTCGCTCGTGGCTGGACGAGCTTTTGGATGCGGGCGAGGCGCCTGTTCCAGAGGCGGTGCAGATGGATGTGGACTATGACATTGTGACAGAGCAGGCTGCATTGGACGTCTGGCTGGAAACACTGGCGGCAGCCGAACTATTTGCATTTGATACCGAGACCACCAGCCTCAATTATATGGAGGCGCGCATTGTCGGTGTGTCCTTTGCCGTGGAGCCCGGCAGGGCGGCTTATGTGCCGCTGGCACATGACTATCTGGGTGCGCCGCCGCAGCTGGAGCGTGAGGCCGTGCTCGCTGCGCTAAAACCTCTGTTGGAAGATGAAACTAGGGCGAAAGTCGGCCAGAACCTCAAGTATGACGCCAGCGTACTTGCCAATCACGATATCACGTTGCGCGGCATCCGCTTTGACACCATGCTCGAATCTTACGTACTGGATTCCATCGCTACGCGCCACGACATGAATAGCCTGGCGCTCAAATATCTTGGGCAAAAGACCATCCATTTTGAGGATGTTGCGGGCAAGGGGGTCAAGCAACTGACGTTCAACCACGTTAACGTGGAGGAGGCCGGGCCCTATGCCGCCGAGGATGCGGATATCACGATGCGGCTGCACCGCACTCTGTGGCCAAAACTGGAAGAGCAGGGCCGTCTTGCGGAGGTCCTGACCACACTAGAGGTGCCGCTGATACCGGTGTTGTCGCGCATTGAGCGCCAGGGAGCGTTGATTTCCAGGGAGCTGCTGGTGCAACAAAGTGGTGAGTTGGGAGAGCGGTTGCAACAGCTGCAGGCGCAAGCCCACCTGTTAGCGGGGGAGGAATTTAATCTGAGCTCGCCCAAACAGTTGGGGCACATTCTGTTTGAAAAGCTACAGTTGCCGGCCATCAAAAAAACCCCGAAGGGGGCGCCCTCTACCGCTGAACAGGTGCTGGCAGAGTTGGCATTGGACTATCCGTTACCCAAGGTGCTGCTCGAGCACCGTAGCCTGAGCAAACTTAAATCCACCTACACCGATAAGCTTCCGCAGATGGTGAACCCGGTCACGGGCAGAATACACACCTCTTACCACCAAGCGGTGACCGCGACGGGTAGACTGTCGTCCTCGGACCCTAATCTGCAGAACATACCGATCCGCACGGAGGAGGGCAGACGCATTCGCCAAGCCTTTATCGCTCCTGCGGGTTATAAAATTCTTGCGGCAGATTACTCACAGATCGAACTGCGCATTATGGCCCATCTGTCTTCGGATGCGGGGCTGCTCAAGGCCTTTAATGAGGGGCGAGATGTGCACACCGCGACCGCCTCTGAAGTCTTTGAAGTCGCGCTTGACGCCGTGACTACCGAGCAGCGACGCAAGGCCAAGGCGATCAATTTTGGCCTTATCTACGGCATGTCTGCGTTCGGGTTGGCCAAGCAATTGCATCTGGGCCGGCATGAGGCCCAACAGTACATCGAGCGCTACTTTGAGCGCTATCCAGGCGTGGCAGATTACATGGACCGTACTCGAGCGTTGGCCAAAGAGCAGGGCTATGTAGAAACGCTGTTCGGGCGGCGTCTTTATTTGCCGGAAATTAACGCTCGCAACAAGATGCGGGTGCAGGCGGCCGAGCGCACTGCGATCAATGCGCCGATGCAGGGCACCGCGGCGGACATTATTAAGCGGGCGATGCTGGCGGTGGATGACTGGCTGCAGCAGGGCAGGGTCGATGCCCGCATGATTATGCAGGTGCATGATGAACTAGTGTTCGAAGTGTCAGCAGATGAAGTGGATCCGGTTTGTGAACAGGTATGCCGTCTCATGTCCGAGGCTGCTGAGCTGGCGATTCCGCTGTTAGTCGAGGCCGGAGTGGGAGATAACTGGGACGAGGCACACTAGTGCGATATCCGCGCTAGCCAGCGTCCCCCGCCTGCATTTGTGTCATCCATGCATCCAGCACCGCTGTAAGTTCCTTGTGGCCATCGTGCTTCAGGGCGGAAAACAACTGTACGCTGGTCAGCTCGCCAAAGGGTTTTAGCGCATCGCGGACCTGTAATACGACGGTCCCGGCAGCACCTCGACTGAGCTTATCGGCCTTAGTCAGAAGGATGTGCACAGGCATGGAGGCCTGCAGCGCCCAGTTCAGCATTTGATGGTCAAAGGGCTGCAGGGGGTGTCGAACATCCATAAGTAGAATTAAGCCGCGCAGGCACTGGCGGTTTTGCAGATAATTCTCCAGCTGTTTCGTCCATTCTCGCTTCACGGCGATGGGAACTTTCGCAAACCCGTAGCCAGGGAGGTCGACCAGGCGCTGACTGTCAGATAACTCGAAGAAGTTGATCAGCTGGGTACGGCCAGGCGTTTTGGACGTCTTCGCGAGCTTTTTATTGTCCGTTAAACTATTGATTGCACTCGATTTTCCGGCATTGGAGCGGCCAGCGAAGGCAACTTCCCAGCCAACGTCGGGCGGGCACTGAGACAGCTTTGCGGCACTGGTCAGAAATTGTGCGCCGCGGTATTTGGGCGCTGTGGGCGCAAGGACCTGCTCGGGTTCTATCATTGTAAGGGATTGCCTTTTTTGGTGTGTGTACTTCGTATATAATGCCACAGGTTTTTTTCGCCTGTTATCAAATGCGTGTGCAGGCCATCGGTTTTCTAGTGAGTAGAGGTTTTCGAATGAAAAAGCTTTTTGCCGTCATTTTGATGTGTTCTGCTGTCGGTGCCATTGCGGGCCCTGCGCCAGCGAAGTACCAAGCATCCTGTTTCGCATGCCACTCAAGTGGTGCCGCCGGTGCACCTAAGACGCACGACGTTGCCGCTTGGCAACCTCGTCTGGAAAAAGGAATGCCTGCATTGATCCTGTCAGTGAGAAACGGCCTTGGTGCCATGCCTCCGACAGGTCTGTGCGCTGACTGCACCGATGAAGAATACACGGCGATGATCGAGTACATGGCGGCTCCTGCTGACTAAGTGCACATCTATTCACGTTCTATCTGGAATTGACATGAAAAGAGTATTAATTCTGCTCGGCCTGACACTGGGCTGGGCATCAAGCGGCTTTGCGGCTAACGCTAACCCGGTCGGTGACGCGGCTGCGGGTAAAAGTCAGACGGTTGTCTGTAGTGCTTGTCATGGGGCCGACGGGAATAGCATGGCGCCGTTCCCTAAGCTGGCTGGCCAGGGTGAGAAGTACCTCCTAAAGCAATTGAATAACATTCAAGATGACGTGCGCAAGGTGCCGTCCATGGCGGGGTTGCTTGATGGTATGACTGAGCAGGATTTGGCCGACATTGCGGCCTATTATTCTGTGCAAACGTCTACGGGCGGCCAGACCAACCCGGAGTTGCTAGAGCTGGGCGCACAAATTTATCGTAGCGGTGTCGCAGACCGTAATGTGGCCGCCTGCATCGCCTGCCATTCGCCTACCGGCCAGGGTAATGCTCCCGCTGGCTTTCCGGCGCTGGGAGGCCAGCATGCGCAATATATCGCCGATCAATTACGCGCTTACCGCAAGGGGTATGAAGACCCTGAGGGTCGCACTAACGACGGTGAGGCAAAAATTATGCGCACCAACGCTTCTCGCCTCAGCGATAATGATATTGAGGCGGTGTCCAGTTACATCGCCGGTCTGAAGTAGCGATAGAACAATTCGCTATTTCTGTTGTCTTATACAGAGAACTATTTATTGTGGAGAGAATGATGATTAAAAATATGCTGCTGAGTTTGTCTTTGCTGGCCGTTGGCATGTCTTACGCCGTGGCCGAGGATGTCACCGGAACCTACGTGGCCGGGATTGACTATGACCTCATTTCACCCCCGGTGCGTGGCGTCGACGCCGATAAGATCGAAGTCACCGAATTTTTCTGGTATGGCTGTGGCCATTGTTACACTTTTGAGCCAATGCTGGAGCAGTGGAAAAAAATTCAGCCCGAGGATGTGAGCTTCCGCGGAATCCCCGCGGTATGGGCGGAAAAAATGGAGCTTCATGCTAAGGCCTACTATGCGGCCGACACACTGGGCGTGTTAGACACAATGAACTCGGTGATTTTTCAGGCAATGAATGTTGACAACAATCCGCTGGCATCGCAGGCTGATATTGCAGCTCTGTTCGTGGCTAATGGCGTGTCAGAGGACGACTTCAGTAAAGCGTTTAATTCTTTTGGTGTGAGTAGTCAGGTCCGTCAAGGCATCGCGATTGCTAAGGCTGCCCAGATAACGGGAACGCCAGCCCTAATGGTTAACGGCAAGTACCATGTTAGTAGTCGCAAGGCGGGCGGTCAGTCAGACATGCTGAAGGTTGTTGATTTCCTGGTTGAGCAAGAGCGCACCGCTAGCGCAAGCAACTAGTTTTCTGACGCAACGACTTCCCGCTCAAGAGGCAACTCCTCGCCGTATCGAGCGGGCCTAGGCCTACTGCTACATTCCGCTAGTATAGGTTTCCAGTGAGGCTTTGCCGCTTGCCCGAATTTGTCTGAAGGCGAGCGCATACTCTTTTAACATCGCAAGACAATAGGCCAAGCGATCGTCGAAGTATTCTTGGGCGTCGGGCTTGTTTTGCGCAGGGTCTTCGTTAAACACCGTATCGACGTTGCGAATGATCAAATGCTCCGGCAGGTAGCAGATACGACTATTCTTGTAGCTGCTCATCCGTAGTTCGGCGATGGGGAAAGAGCCGCCGTCTGCGGTTGATACGGTCACAATCAGGGCGGGCTTGTGCGCTAGCTCTCCGCCGGCAGTCCACATCAGGAAAAAGTTTTTCAATCCCGCAGGCGCCATCCCGTGCCACTCGGGGCACACCACCACTAAACCGTCGCAGGATTTAAGCTGCTCGCTTAAGGGCGTGAGTATTTGTTGCCATTGCTCATCACCTTCCCAAATACTTTCATCCCATAGAGGCAGTGGATTGCCACCCAGATCATAGAGCCAGGTGGCGTCACAGAGGCCCTGCGTTAACAGTGCGTTTTCAATATAGCGTGCGACTTTTCCGCTCTGAGAGTTCGAGCGATGACTGCCACAGATGATGCCGATCTTCATGGATAATCCTTATTTACTAAAGGTTAAATGATTTAGATAACAAGCCACTCGGGAATGGGTAGGCCCTTGTTCTCAAGAAATACGGGGTTGAAAAGTTTGCTCTGGTAACGATTGCCGTAATCGCAAAGGATGGTGACAATCGTGTGTCCGGGGCCGAGGTGTTCCGCAAGTCGAACGGCTCCTGCAATGTTGATGCCTGCAGAGCCTCCGAGACACAGGCCCTCGTGCTTTAGTAGATCGAAAATATAGGGCAGCGCTTCTTCATCACTGATTCTGAAAGCGACATCGACCTGCGCATGGGCAAAATTGTCAGTGATGTGATTGATGCCTATGCCTTCCATGATGGAGCTGCCTTCGCTAGGGGTCAATTCCCCGCTGCGAACGTATTCATATAAAGCTGCACCAGCAGGATCGGCCAGCCCGATAGCGATACCGGGGTTGTGTTCTTTGAGCGCCATGGACACCCCGGCAATGGTGCCGCCGGTGCCTGCCGCACAAATGAAACCGTCTACTTTTCCTTCGGTTTGCGCCCAGATTTCCTCCCCGGTCGTGCGGCAGTGAATATCCATATTCGCAAGATTGTCGAACTGACGTGCCCAGATGGCACCATGTTCTTCGCGCTGCGCAAATTTTTTCGCCAGTTTTTCTGCCGTGTGTGTGTAGTGGTTGGGATCGGAATAAGATGTCGCGCCCACGAGGCGCAGGTCTGCCCCTAGCAATTCAAGGGTATCGATTTTCTCTTTGCTCTGAGTAAGGGGCATCACTACGGTACTGGTGTAGCCCATGGCATTCGCCAGCAGGGTGAGTCCGATGCCGGTATTGCCCGCGGTGCCCTCTACGATGCGCCCTCCGGGCTGCAGCTCACCGGAGGCTTGCGCGGCACGAATGATGCCCAAGGCGGTACGATCTTTAACCGAGCCACCGGGGTTGAGGAATTCCGCTTTGCCAAGAATCGTGCAGCCGGTTTTCTCCGACACCTGTTTCAGGTGCAGTAGCGGGGTATTGCCGATCAGCTGTGTAACATCAGAGGCGGTATGCACGATGTAGTCTCCACAAAATTCCAACCAGAGTATGCCACAGCAAAGCCATAGGGTCAGGGTTTTGGGTGTGTGCGCACGCGAAATAACACCACGCTTAACAGTAGCGCCAAGCCACTGATCGCCAGCATGAAATTCAGCACAGGGGCAGGAGAGTCGACGAGATAGTTGCCCACAATCGCCGTTGCAAACGCGGACAGTGACATTTGGACAAAGCCTAACAACGCGGATGCGGTGCCGGCGATGTAAGGAAATGGACTCAGTGCAATGGCCATTGCATTGGGCAGCATAAGCCCTATACCCATACAATAGAACATCATGGGGATCATCATCACTGCGATGCTGTCGGGCAGTCGTTGTGCGCCGATCCATACGGTGCCGGCGGCCATGGCTGCCAGCGCGGCACCTGCCAGCACTATTTGCTCTGATGTGTAGTTCTTGGTCAGGCGAGCGCTTAAACCGCTGCCAGCCATATAGCCCAAAACCGACGTAATAAAGGTAAGGCCAAAGTATTCCACCGGCACCCCCAGCATGTCGATGTAGACAAAACTGGAAGACGCTAGATAGGCCAGAAAGCCGGCATACAAGAAGCCGCTGGCAAAGGTGGCAATTAAAAACATCGGGCTGCGCAGCAATGTGCCGTAGTTAACCAGTATCGACAGCGGATGCAGACTCTGGCGCTGGGGCAGTGACTCACCGAGGAAGACGTGTATCAGCATGATCATTGCAATACCGTAGACGGCGAGAAACACAAAAATGCTGGGCCACGGCAACCACAGCATCATGACGCCGCCCATCGCCGGCGCGATGGCCGGCGCCAGCGCCATCATCATGGCGATCAGGGATAGCGCCCTGGCTGCTCGGGTAGGGCCAAAGATATCTCGGGCGACGGCGCGCGCCAGCGTAGGGCCGACGCAGGCTCCTATACCTTGTATAAAACGGAAAAACACCAGCTCGTCAACGGTCTCAGCAAGGCTGCAGCCGACACAGGCTGCGACAAATAATACGGTTCCGCCAATCAGGATAGGTTTACGACCAAAGCGGTCTGCCAGCGGCCCGCAGGCTAAATGAAACAGCGCAAAGCCGGTTAAATAACTGCTCAACGTCAGGTGCATGTGCCGGATGTCGGTATCCAGTGCCACCATCATTGTTGGCATCGCCGGCAGGTATACGTCTACGCTGAGCGGGCCAAGGGCGACCAGAGCAGCGAGTAGCGCCAGCAGCCAGGGGGAGTCGGGATGTAAGTGTCGGGTTGTCATCGGGCGGCGATGCTAGACCATACGTTTACCTAAAGCAAAGCAAAGCCTTCGTGCGTGAGGTGACGATGAGCCGCTACTTCTCGAAATTCATCACCACTTTCCACCACAGTTTCGGAACTGTCTCTTATACACATCTCCGAGCCCACGAGACTAGGCATGATCTCGT
>CAJXTK010000083.1 GCA_913061115.1 uncultured Haliea sp. | reverse complement strand
TCTACACCTCTCTATTCGTCGGCAGCGTCAGATGTGTATAAGAGACAGGCCATGGACAGTTCCCGTGCGCAGATCGAAGCCCTAGAAGCAGGCACTATCGATATCGCGCTTGGAGCCCTATCGATGACGCCAGAACGCGAAGCCGTAATGGATTTCAGTGCCCCGTTCTATTCGACGCATCTCGCTATCGCCACTCCGGCACAATATGGCAACTGGCGGGGTGTGCTGAAGGGACTGTTATCGCCAGTGTTTCTGAGCACAGTGGGAGTGCTGCTGCTGTTATTGCTAGCAGTGGGAGCGCTGTTATGGCTGGTCGAGCGTAAACGCAATCCTCAGGAGTTCGGCGGCTCCGTTACGGAAGGCATCGGTAATGGTTTCTGGTGGTCGTTAGTGACGATGACGACGGTAGGCTACGGCGACAAAGCGCCGGTAACCTTTATCGGTCGAGCGTTGGCCACCATCTGGATGTTTGCCAGTATCATCATGATTTCCGGTCTCACCGCCAGTATTGCGGCATCGCTGACAGTGAACCAGCTCAATACGATGGTGCGCGGCGTTCAGGATCTCAATCGGGTAAGGTCCGTTGCCGTGACGGGTTCTACTGGCGAGCAATTTTTGCGCAAGAGTGGTGTTCGCATTCAGACGGTGGATACGGCCGCTGAGGGGCTGGCGATGCTAAGAGAGGGCACAGCGGATGCTCTGGTTTACGACGAAGCGCTGCTGCGTTACCTGCTGAAGGATGCTGAGCCCGGTATCGAGGTACTGAGGCAGTCCATCGAGATGCAGTATTATGCTTTTGGTATGAAGACCAGTTTTGCGCATCAGGAAAAACTCAATCAAACACTACTGGCTGACACCAGTGACAGCGAGTGGCAAGAGATTCTCAATCGCTATCTGGGGCAGCGCTGACGAGCAGATACACTGGATGCTGACCATCGAATTCTAAGCGTAATGTCTAAATGGGTACCATTAAACCGTCATGCCATCGGTCTAAGTACAGGGCAAATAAAAGGGCTGGCGTGACGCAACATACGGTATTGGTGACTTGGGAAGGGACACCTACTCTAAAGAAATCATTACCGCTAAAATATCGCCATTGAGAGGCCGTGTTCCATGCCCTGTTCCGGTGGTGTCCTCTCCCAACAGGCGGTCACCGGCCTTGAAGGTTCTGGTCTGTCCAGTGCTCGTCCAAATTTCGATTTCTCCCGACAACACGACGAATAACTGCCTGCGAGGAGACACATGCATACCACTGCGCCAATCTTCTGGGAAGCGCATCCACGAAACGTTTGTCGCCTCAATTGGCGCTGAAACATCCAAAGCCGGGGCGGGAGGAGCGAATTGTATCGACGTCATATCGAACTCAATGTCTTCGAAGTGACTTTCGCCTTCTGCATCGGCATACAGGCGCGCGCACATAATAGGATTTGACATGGCTGTCCAACCTCACAGTGAAACGGGCTATTCATCCATGCCCGGAAAGCGGTATTCGTGGCCCCACAGATCGCCCTCGACACTGACGGTAGGGACATAGTTCTCCCAGTCGATCAGAAGACCATCGTAACCATACTCTATCGCGATACCGCCGGGCGCGAGAATGTAGACAGAACACATATTGTCGTTAACATGGCGACCCAGCGTTGCTAGGAAGTGACAACCTGCTTTTTTCGCACGGTCCATGGCACGGCCTACCTCATCCATAGTCTCTGCCTCCACCATGATGTGCACGACACCCAGAGGATGCGGACCATTGAGCAGGGCAACGGAATGTTGGCGCGGGTTGTTGGCATGCATAAAGTTGATTTTCAGTCCGTCCATTCCAGGCGGATACAGCGTATCGGTAAGGCCGGTGCCAATAAACCGCGTGTAAAACGCTGTGGTCGCCTCAATATCCGGGGCGGGAAGTACGCAGTGGCCAAAGCCCATGTCTCCTGTCTGCTGGTAGGTGGTAACGAAGCCAGAGACGCCGGCGGGAGAAACCAGCGGGACGTAGTCCAGTTTTCGGCCCCAGTAAAGTTCTAACGTATTGTCAGCAGGATCCTGAACGGTAGCGAATGCGGTCACATAACGACGCTGAGCCTCCTCGGCAGAGCCCAATACAACGGCATGGCCCGCGCCAGTGAGTTCATCAAGCGTAGTTTGCCACGCCGCTTCGGATGGATATTCCAAGCCAGTGGCGATCAGTTTATCTGTATCACCCGACTCAATCATGAAACGAAAGGGGTGGTCGTCCATGCGCAGAAATTGGGCGCCGGCGGCGTCCGCAATCTGCGCGTCCATCAGCCCCAGTACCGTGGTGCCGAAGTCCATCCATGCTGCAGTGTCTGTTGATGCAATTCTCAAATATCCTGCTGCTGAGACTGACATAGTGTTGCTCCTGGTTTATCTCTGTTGGGTGGTGTTGCTGTCGCCATTATCGACGATTTCCTAATGTTGGGACAACGAGTACCCGTATTTTGCTTCCGCTGGTATACGTAAAGCAACTTTATCACGCGGAAAGTGATCCGATGATCTGAAATGTCATGTTCACATGATCCTTTGCGTCATTGAGAAGCAAGGATAGCTCACTGATACTGTCCGGCCTGAATTCATTCCCACCAAGGAGGGCTGTGACTGTGTCGCAACCAGAAGTTCTCAACCAGGCGTTTGAGCTTGGGTATACCTATACGCGTTCCACCGGTCCGGTGATTGGCCGCTTCCTGACTGAGCTCAGAAACCGCAACATCGTTGGCATCAAGGCCAGTGATGGCCGGGTCGTGGTGCCGCCCATGGAGTACGACCCAAACACCGCGGAAGCGCTCAGTGAGTTCGTCGAGGTTGGCCAGCAGGGGGAGATCGTCAGTTTTGCCTGGGTTAAGGAGCCTCGCGAAGCCCATCCCATGGATGTGCCCTTCGCTTGGGCGATGATCAAACTCGACGGCGCTGACGTGCCTATGATCCACTGCGTGGCTGCTGTAAGCGAAGATGCTGTCGCGACGGGTGCTCGTGTGCAGGCGGTCTGGGCCGATGAAACTATTGGCTACATTACCGATATTCGCTGCTTCGAACTGGTTTAGGAGAGCACGTTATGAGTGAAGAACAGGAAGTAGTGACCGTCGTAAAAGCGCCGGTCTATCTGAAGTATAATTTTACGGCGGGTGCGGCGCCGGCGCGTTTTCTCGCACAGATCAAAAAGGGCGTGTTGACAGGTCAGCGCTGTCCTAAGTGCTCTGCGGTCTATGTGCCCCCGAGAGGCTCTTGCGGGGGCTGCGGTGTGGCCACTGAAGAAGAGGTCGTGCTGTCTAATAAAGCGACGGTACAGTCATTCACCATTGTCTACATTCCTATCCCCAATAACCCGATTCAGCCGCCCTATATTATTGCCAACGTGGTGCCGGATGGCGCCAATGTCTCCTTCATTCACCTCATGAGTGAGTGCGTCAACGAGGATGTTCATATTGGAGCGCGGGTGGAAGCGGTGTGGAAGCCGAAAGAGGAATGGGCTTTTGCTATGGACAATATCCGATATTACAGGCCTATCGATGAGCCCAATGTGCCGGTGGATCAGATCGGCAAACTACCTGTAACCGGTCTGGAGGGCTAACCTATGAAAGAAATTGCAATAGTGGGCTTCCAGCAGTCTGACAGCGTGTCTGATGCTGGGGCGGTGAACGAAGTTGAGATGATCATGCCTGTGCTGAGCCGTGTCTTTCAGCAAGTGGGTATCAACAATGCTCAGGACGTGGGTTTCGTCTGTTCCGGCAGTTGCGACTATCTGCAGGGTGCCGCCTTTGCCTTTGTGGCCGGTGTTGATGCTCTGGGTGCTGTGCCCCCGATCAAGGAGTCGCATGTTGAGATGGATGCGGCATGGGCGCTGTATGAATCGATACTGAAAATTCGGATGGGTCATGCTGACTCTGCGCTGATTTATGGCTTCGGCAAGTCTTCACCGGGTGAACTGCCTATTGTCATGTCTCAACAGCTCGACCCTTATTACCTTGCGCCCCTGTGGGTCGACAGTATTTCTCTGGCGGCACTGCAGGCACGCCTGATGCTAGATCAGGGTTTAATTACGGAAGGCGATATGGCTGAAGTGGTATCTCGGTCGCGCCGCAACGCTATGAATAATCCGCACGCACAACTCGCTGGCGACGTTGCACCCGATGATGTGCTGGCACAGGAAATGTATCTGTCACCGCTGCGCAAGGCTGATATCTGTCCGGTGTCAGACGGCGCCAGTGCGATGATCATCGCTACTGTCGAGAAGGCAAAGGAATGGGGTATGCCGTACGCGATTATCAGTGGTATCGATCACTGTATTGAAACCCACAACCTCGGGATGCGTGACCTGACTGATTCAGTGTCTACACGCACCGCAGCAAAGCGCGCCGGTATGGACGCTGGCAAGGTAGATGTTGCAGAGCTCTATGCGCCGTTTAGTCATCAGGAAATTATTCTCACTCGGGCGCTTGGCTTGGCGGACGATACCCTTATTAATCCCAGTGGCGGTGTGCTTGCCGGGAACCTTATGATGGCGTCTGGGCTGTCGCGGATCGGCGAGGTATTTAACCGTATTGTCAGTGGTGAGGTGCAGTGCGGTATTGCTCACGCAACGTCGGGCCCTTGTCTGCAGCACAACCTGGTAACCGTATTGGAGAAAGCGTAATGGCTAATTTGGCAGCGGTGGTCGGCATTGGCCAGACCAAATACATGACCAAGCGTTTGGATGTTTCGATTGCCGGTTTGGTGCGTGAAGCCGCGGTAAACGCTCTGCAGGATGCGGACCTCACATGGGACGATATCGATGCAGTGATTCTTGGTAAGGCCCCTGATATGTTCGAAGGCGTTATTATGCCAGAGACCTATCTAACCGATGCATTGGGCTGTAATGGTAAGCCTATGTTGCGGGTACACACAGCCGGTTCCGTGGGAGGCTCAACTGCGCTAGTGGCGGCATCTCATGTGCAGAGCGGTATGTTCAAGCGTGTCCTGACAGTGTCGTTCGAGAAACAATCTGAGTCCAATGCGATGTGGGCGCTGTCTAACCCGCAACCATTTTCTACCCATCTTAATGCGGGCGCAGGCGGTTATTTTGCGCCTATTATTCGAGAATATATGCGCCGTTCAAACGCCCCATATGACGTGGGCATCAAGGTTGCAGTAAAAGACCGTCTGCACGGTGCGCGCAACCCGCTGGCCCATTTGCAGAAACCGGATATCACCATGCAGGAAGTGGAAGAGTCTTTTATGCTGTGGGATCCCATTCGTTTTCTCGAGGCATGTCCGTCATCTGACGGTGCATGTGCGATGATTATTGCGAACGAAGAGCTGGCAGACAAAGCGTCCAAGAAGCCTGCCTGGATTCGTGGTGTTGCCATGCGGTCAGAACCGACTATGTATGCGGGTCGTGATGAGGTTAACCCTCAGGCCGGTCGTGACTGCGCAGCGGATGTCTATAAGCAAGCAGGCATTACCAATCCGCGTAAAGATCTTGATTGTGCCGAAGTTTACGTGCCGTTTAGCTGGTATGAGCCTATGTGGTTAGAGAACCTCGGGTTTGCGCCTGAGGGTGAAGGCTGGAAGTTGACCATGGAAGGCGCAACCTCATTGGATGAAGGCGGCGACATACCTTGGAACTGTTCCGGAGGTGTATTGTCGTCCAATGCGATCGGCGCATCTGGCATGATCCGTTTCGCCGAAGCGGCACGGCAGGTGCGCGGAGATGCCGGAGATCATCAGGTCGAAGGAGCAAAACTCGCACTGGGTCACGCGTATGGTGGTGGTGCGCAATTCTATGCTATGTGGGTTGTAGGTTCCGAGAAACCGTAAGAGACACAGGAGAAACATGACTATGGCGATGCATTATAATATTGCGGATCTGTATGAATTAGTGGCTGACAAGGTGCCAGCTCGTAGCGCTCTGGTGTGTGGCGATCAGCGTGCTACCTTCAAAGAGCTGGATCAGCGAGCGAACAAGTTAGCGCACTATCTTGCGTCTGAAGGGGTCGGGCCAGGTGATCATGTTGGGCTCTACTTATACAACTGCAATGAATACCTCGAGGGGATGCTGGCCTGCTTCAAAATCCGCGCGGTGCCGATCAATGTCAACTATCGTTATGTGCAAGAAGAGCTGCTGTATATCTTTGATAATGCGGATATGGTGGCGTGCATTCATAATCAGGAGTTCATTCCGCACATCGATGAGGTGCGTGCTTCGGCGGTTGACCTCAAGACGTTTATCTGCGTGATGGACGAGTCAGGTTGCGACCCGGCATTGATTGGCAGCATTGAATACGAAGCGTCCATGGAAGGGCAGTCAGCTGCACGTGATTTTGATGAGCGAGCCGACGATGACATGTTTCTGCTGTATACAGGCGGCACCACGGGTATGCCTAAGGGCGTAATGTGGCCACACAAGAACTTGTTTTATGCCGCATTGGGTGGCGGTGGTTGGTTCCATCCGGATGGTGCGATTACGGAGCCGGACCAGATCGCCGGGCGCGTCGGTGATTTTGCCATCGTCGGTATGGCGCTTGCGCCACTCATGCACGGCGCTTGCTGGTGGTATGCCATCATCCAGATGTTGGGTGGTAACTGCGTGGTACTCAATCCTCATCGTTCACTCGACGGCAGCCAAGTGTGGGACATCGTGGAGCAAGAGAAAGTGAACTCTCTGTCCATCGTTGGGGATGCTATGGGAATCCCGCTGCTGGACGCTTTGCGCGAGCATCCTGACCGTTGGGACCTGAGCAGCCTGTTCAGTGTGGGTTCCGGTGGCGCAGTATTTTCTGCCTCCAAACAGGAAGAGTTCAAGCAACGTTTTCCGAACGTTATGATCATGAACTCATTCGGTTCGTCAGAGGCCGGCAATATGGGCTTTGATAGCGGTGAGAAAAAATCAGAGACAAAAGGGTTGGGCAACGTGGTCCAGTCCGACTTTATGGATGTGATTACCGATGAAGAAGGTAAGCCTCATGCTGCTGTAAAGCCAGGTGAGACGGGGATCTTTGCCCGTTCCGGTTTTATCCCAGTGGGTTACTACAATGACCCGGTTAAAACCGCTAAGACATTTGTGAACATCGATGGCAAAATTTGGCTGTTAACGGGTGATGAGGCACGGCTTGAAGACGACGGTTCGATAACGGTCTACGGGCGCGGCTCCAATTGTATTAATTCCGGTGGTGAGAAGATTTTTCCTGAAGAAGTGGAAGAGGCCATTAAGGCACACCCGGATGTATTCGACTGCTTGGTGGTGGATACGCCGGATGATCGCTTCGGCAGTAAAGTCACAGCAGTGATTGCCACCCGCAATCATTGTCGCGTGAGCCTCGATTCCATTCAGGAAGAGACGCGTAAACATGTGGCCGGTTACAAAGTGCCGCGTGAACTGCATATCGTGACAGAAATTCCGCGTGCGCCTAGTGGCAAGCCGGCTTATCCGAAGGCGAAGGAAATTGCTTTGTCGGGTGAATTTAAGGTGGTGTGATCGTTGCTGCGCCGAGACGGGTGAAAAGCGATAGCGGTGTCCCGTCTGATTCTGGCGTACAGATTTCTCCAAACGAATAGAACTAACGTATTTAATCTTTAATAGTAGGCAAACACATGGCAGAACTCGATATCAGTACTAAAAACTGCATCGTAGAGCAAGAAGGCAGTGTCCTGATCGTCACACTGAACCGCCCCGAGGCCAAGAATGCCTTCAGTCCGGAAATGCTGCTGGGCATGTACAAAGCCTGGCGCCTTTTGGAGGAAGACGATTCACTCATGTGTGCCATTCTTACCGCTAATGGTGATACTTTTTGTGCAGGCATGGATCTCAAGGCAGGGGCAGACGGTGAGCACCGCTCTACAGAGGAATTTATGGAGCTGATGGGCACTGTGCCAAACATACATTGGCAGGCCTTGTTACGTGACAATAGGCCGAACAAGCCCTTGATCCTTGCCGTGGAGGGTTATGCGTTGGCGGGTGGCACCGAAATTCTACAGGGCACGGATATCCGTATTGGTGCGGAGAATGCTATTTTTGGCGTCACCGAGGTCGCGCGCGGACTGTACCCCATGTCCGGTTCTACCATTCGCCTTCGTCGCCAGATCCCCTACTGTCTGGCTGCAGAAATATTACTGTGTGGTGAGCATATAACTGCCCAGCAGGCACTAGATTTTGGTTTGATTAATAAGATTGTGCCGGCAGGAAAAACATTAGAAGTGGCTAAGGAATATGCCGCTAAGATTTGCGCGAATGGTCCCCTCGCTGTGCGCGCCGTCACCCGGTCACTGCGCGAGCATCAAGAGTGCATGTCGGAAGAGGACGCTATGCTGGCTTCTGACGAGCTGGCTAATCCGGTTTTTGCCTCGTCCGATGCGAGGGAAGGAATGAGAGCTTTTAAAGAAAAGCGCAAGGCCAAGTTTACCGGCGAGTAGGTTATTTGGTAGGTAGTAGAGATATTTCTCTACTACGCAATAGCAAGTCAGATCGGTGTGAGCCATGGCGGCCGCGGCGGTTGAGAGGAGGAACACGAGAGGAATCATGAGCGACAGAGCGACAACTTTTGACGACATCGTCGCTTCGCGCCACTCACTGCGTGCGTTTTTACCCCGGTCGGTTGATGCCGATACGCTGGCAACGATATTTTCTGTTGCCCAGTGTGCGCCCAGTAACTGCAATACGCAGCCTTGGGTGGTCCATGTGGCGTCGGGCGATAAATTGCAGGCGCTGCGAGCCGACATGCCAGAACGTTTTATGGCGGGCGAATTCAGTATGGACTTTCCCTATGACGGTGTTTATACAGGCGTTTATAAGGAGCGGCAGTACGGCGCGGCGCAGTCGCTGTATGATTCGGTCAGCATTACCCGTCAGGATAAGGAAGGCCGCAATAAGCAGTTTATGCGTAACTTCACATTTTTCGATGCGCCTCATGTCGCCTTTTTGTTTTTACCTGAACCTTTTGGCTTGCGTGAGGCGGCTGACCTCGGTATGTATGCCCAGACGTTGATGCTGACTCTGACGGCTCATGG
The DNA here is from genome assembly GCA_913061115.1 of uncultured Haliea sp. GTDB lineage: Bacteria > Pseudomonadota > Gammaproteobacteria > Pseudomonadales > Halieaceae > Marimicrobium. The sequence goes on along the minus strand of CAJXTK010000083.1, from coordinate 3,478 downwards.
CTTGGGCAGTTGTCCTCAGACTGCACTCAGTTTCCAGGCCGATTTTGTGCGCGAGCAGTTGGGCATAGAGGCCAGTAATAAACTGGTGTTCGGGCTGTCTTTTGGCTATCCAGACCCTGATGCTCCGGCCAATGCTTGCGTGACTGACCGCGCTGGGCTTAACGATGCAGTGGCCTTCCATTCTTGATGTAAATAGGTATTCGCATGACTGATCTAGTACTCACTGATAACCGCGATGGCGTTCTGGTTGTGACCTTGAACCGCCCAGAGAAAAAGAACGCGATCAACACACAGATGTGGATTGATATCAGAGAAACCTTTAGAGCCGCTGCGGCGGATGACGATGTGGTCTCTGTATTGCTATGCGCTGCCGGCGATCATTTCTGCTCAGGCGTCGATCTGTCCAGCTTTGGGGAAGTGGCGGAGGGAGAAGAGCACCCCTTTGAGTCTGCAGCGCGGGCGGTAGTCGAGTTTGATAAGCCCATTGTGGCAGCGGCTAAAGGCGTGGCTATCGGTGGCGGCGCCACGGTGCTGTTTCATGCGGATATTGTGTATGTCGGCGAAAGTTTGCGTCTGCGCTTGCCCTTCGCCAATCTCGGCCTAGTCCCGGAGTGGGGCAGCAGCTATATGTTGCAGGCTAACATTGGTGCACAACGTGCTGCGGAGTTGTTTTATACCGCCGAATGGGTCAACGCGGACAAGGCGCTTAACGTGGGTATCGCCGCGGATGTGCTGCCCGATGCCGATTTATTTGAGCATGCAATGTCTAAAGCGCAGGAAATTGCCCAATGGCCGGTGAATGCGCTGCGCGAAATCAAGCGCTCTCTGCGCCTGCATCATCTCGATGCCATTGATGCAGCGATTAATGCCGAGCAGGCTGGCATGGCGCGACAGGCCGGTTCACCCGAAAATATCGAGGCAATCACAGCGTTTATTGAAAAGCGCGCGCCCAATTTTCGTGACTTATAGGTTGTATTGAATCATCGAGATTTTAGGTTATAGTAATGGCTGTTAGCCGTTTCAGATTCAGTCACTTCCGGTGTTCTTTGAGCTCGATGGGTCGGCGCTTTAGCTCGGTAGCGAAATTTTTTAAGTTGGAAGATTAACACTAATAATGTACACGGCAGGAGTAAGTACGGTGACTAGATCTCTTTTCAAAGCGACCAAAACATACCTCAGAGTTGTGCCCGCCTTTGTGGTTATGGCTTCGCTGATGGCTGTCGGCTGCTCCGATGGTACGGATAGTAACGACTCGCCGTCAGGTCCGCCCGCTGAAGACCGCGCTTATTATATTCTGCCGCCAGGTAACTATGGAGGCCTGCCCACAACGCAAAATTCGCTCGATCAACTGCCGCTATACGACGCTCTGACGCCGCTGCGCGGTAATGTGACTGACGAAGATATCGAACAGTTGTTTTTGCCCGAGGACTTTCAGCCAATTGGGGAAACCTTCGAAGTGCCCACGGGTCGTCCGGGCACCATTATCATTTACGACGAGTTTGGCATAGCCCACATTACCGGTGAAACACGCGAAGATATGGCCTTTGGTGCTGGCTGGGTCACCGTTCGCGACCGGGAGCTCCTGATATCGCTGGGCCGTGGTCCAGCCCGGGCGGCCGTAGCTGATGTGCCGTGTATTAATGCCTTTAGTCTTGTGACCAGCGGACAAAGCTTCATACCCAGTGCTGCAACTGAAAAATTGGTTACGGATCAGGCCGACCTTCTACGTGAGGTCTTCGGCGAGGAGGGGCAACAGATCATTGATGAGGCGCAGGCCTACGCGGATGGCATGAACGCTTATCATGTCGTCAATGGTGGTGCGCCTGAAGAGCCATACGCGGCTGCTGATGTGTTTGCAGTCACAGCGTTCATCGGATCAATTTTTGGTGCCGGTGGCGGTAGAGAGCCGTCTAATTCAGAATTTCGATCACAGTTGATCAATGGCCTCGGTGACGGTCAGGGGCAGTTGGCCTTTGATGATGTGATGTTGATCAATCAGGGTGCCGCGCCCACAACGATCGATACGCCTTTTGACTATGGCCGTTTCACGGGCGGTGAAGTAACCGGCTCTGTCACTATTGATGAGGGCTCAATTGTCAATCTGGATTGCGTTGTACCAGCCGGCGACTCAGGGAGTCTGTCCACCGCTGCCAGTGAGGCGTTAGTTCCCGCTACCGATAAGCCGCTAGACCGCGAGGCGTCCAACTTCCTGATTGCAGACGGCTCAGTCTCAGCGAGTGGTTCAAACCTTGCTGTGATGGGTCCACAGCTCGGTTACTACTACCCTGAGATTGTTATGCAGATTCATTTAAGTGCTCCCGGTATCGAGGCGCAGGGTGCGGCAGTGCCCGGGCTTGGCATGTATCTGCTCCTTGGGCGAACGCCGAATTACGCGTGGAGCCTGACGTCGGCCAGTCATGACGTGCGTGATGTTTTTGCCGAAGTCCTGTGCAACCCCGATGGCAGTGAGCCCACTCGTGAGTCGTTGCACTACGAATTTAAGGGCCAATGCATTGCGTTCGAGATATTTGACGCAGGCACCCTGAACGGAGACCCTGTCATATATCCGGTATCCGTTCATGGAGCAATGCTTGGAACCGCGACCGTCAATGGCAAGCCCGTTGCGCTTACGCGCAAGCGTTCGACGTTTGGACGTGATGCCCTAAATTTAGCGGGACTGAAGGATATGACCGAGGGTGACGCATCTACCCCGGAAGAGTTTTACAAGTCGGCCAATAAATTCGGTTTTACGTTTAACTGGGGCTATATGTCGCGCAGCAATACGGCCTTCTTTTCATCGGGATTCCTCCCGGAGCGAGCGCCTGGTTTGGATCGGGTTCTACCGACGAACGGCAACGGCGACTATGAATGGCAGGGTTTCCTCGGTCAGGCCGCACACCCACATTCGGTCGGCGGCCCATCGGGACGGCTATTGAACTGGAATAACCAGTCGGCGCCCGGGTTTATGCACGGTGATGGCACGCCCTATGGCTCAATACACCGGGTTCAACTGTTCGATCAGTGGCCAGATCGAGTCGACCTCGCCGGGGTGGTCGGGATTATGAACCGGTCTGCGACTGAAGATGAGCGCTCACCCGCATGGCCCGTGGTCAGTGAGGTGCTGGATGGTTCAGAAGCCCCTAGTCAATTGGCAGAGGAGGTTGTTGCCTTGCTTGATGCATGGGTTGCAGATGACGCGCCGCGATTAGACGCAGACGATGACGGCTTCAACGACGACGCGGGTTACGCCATTATGCAAGCACTGTGGCAGCCCCTTGCGACCGAAGTTATGCGTCCGGTCTTTGGCGATCTCACCGGATCTCTCAATAGGATTCGAAGGCTCGGTGGGAATAACGGCAGCAGTTTTATGCAGACAGACCTAAGCACGTTATTGGGGAAAGAGCCGCCCGGGCAATTCAATCTTCTTTACCTGTCTCTTATACACATCTCCGAGCCCACGAGACTAGGCATGATCTCG
>CAJXTK010000082.1 GCA_913061115.1 uncultured Haliea sp. | reverse complement strand
GGCATCACCTCGTTATCTAATGATGGCCCTTGGTCAGCTTGCGTCGCACCAATCAGAAGGACGCCCATTGTTTTTACCACCTCTATGGCTTGCGCCGCACTCAATTTCAGGGAGGTTGACGTGGGTTCTGCAACAGTTTTCACCTGCCTCATGAACACCCGTTTAGATTCGATTAGCCTAGGAATCGCAACATTGTGTTCAATGACATGTTCAAGCCTAATCAATAAAGGCAAAAAGGTGCCGTCCGCGATGGCAGTGAGATATAGCGCATGTGCATATGCCTTGCTCGTCATAGACTCGGGTAACACGTCGATAAAAGCCTGGCTCCATCGAATCAAGCTTTGCTCATAAAGGGTCAGAAAAAGTTCTTCCCGAGTTTTGAAGTAAAGGTAAAGTGTGCCCTTGGCTACGCCGGTGTTCTTGGCCAGTTGAGCCATAGAAAATGCCTGATACCCAACGTCATGGAAGTACGCCTCAGCGGCCTCTAGCACTGCGAGGCGCCGCACTGCCTTTTGTTCTAGGCTTCGCGCTCGCTGGTTAATTACAATCACTGAATTCATGAGTGTCTCCACACTGCTTTGTGTTTGGTTGCTCGGCGCAGGTTGATTAATAGTCCCTGATCGCTAAATGACCGCCGGTCAATTATATAGATGACCGGCGGTCATTACAAATCTTTTTCTGCTTTACGAACCTACATATATCTGAGTGCAGCCAAGATGTTTGGCGGAACGCTCGAGAGCAAAGTTGTTACTGTACTCTGTGGCGCCGGTGGTGTGGGCAAGTCTCTCTTTGCGCTTTCTATGGCGTTGTCTATGACATTGGGAAGAGACCTTACAGGTTTCGTGGGCGATGGCAGCGTGGACCGCAGAAAAGTCTTGATGATCAGTAACGAAGACAGTGAGGGCGAGCTGATTCTTCGATTGAGAGGCATCTGCAAGGGTGCCGGGCTATCTGGAGAGGAGGAGCAAGTGCTCAAGGTGCTTCGGGCTGGGATAATCCGCAGCGAACCTTTACGCCTGATACTGGCCAAACAGGAAGTGTCACCACGACCCAAGCAGCAGCCCCAGCAGCAACGCCCGTCCCAACCAGCCCACTTTGGCTACTGGGCATCATGGCAGGACTGCTATCACTAGTGGCTGTCAGAAAGCTTCGCAAAGTCTGAATAGGTTCCCTTGGATATTCAGATACACAGCGGCTCCTTCGGGGGCCGTTTTGCTGTCACAGGCTCTCACGCTCGTGGTTTCAGTTGAGTAGGGTAGTAACCCAAACCACAGCAGCGTCCGCACCGCTATTCCCCGCTATATTCGCTGTAGGTCTTAAGTATCCCCAAAGTAAGAGATAGCGACCACCTAGCACTTTACTCGACCACCAAGGGCACTACCTTCCCAAGCCAGCAGCACCCAAGTGACTCATCGGCATTCCTGTGTTAGCATTTTCTCATAATGAAATCACGGACGATGCTTCTTATGACCAACATTTCAACAGCACCACAGCGCGGAGTACTCGCTTCATTAATACGCCGCCTTTTTGGTCATCTAGCCTTTTTATATCAGGGCATGCCGCAAAAATGCGGGATAAATCATATTGGTGTTTCATTGGTGCTTCCGTGCCTCCTAATCGCGTTGACTGGGCTTCTAACTGGCTGTAATTCCTCAAACAACAACGACGAGGACCCTAAAACCATTCCCCCGAATATCCTGTTTATCGTCATGGACGATGTCGGTATCGACCAGATGACGGTATTTGGCTATGGTGGTCTAGGGCCCTTCAATCAAATCCCCACTCCATCGCAGCCGTTGGATCGATCACCCCAGCTGCCCAATATCGACACCATCGCACAGCAGGGGGTGCTTTTTCGCAACGCCTGGTCCATGCCAGCGTGCTCTACCTCGCGCGCGGTTTTTTTTACCGGCCGATTCCCATTGCGCACCCAGGTGCTAGGCGCGCTGGGCCAGTACGACCTCGCTAACTACCAGCTTTCGCCCTACGAGCTCACGATGCCTAAGTTGCTAAAAGAACGCGGCTACCAGAATGCGTTGTTCGGTAAATTTCATGTTGGCTTGCAGCAGAACAACCCTGCCGGTAATGCCATGGTTAGCGCACTGGGTTGGGACTACTATTCTGGCTGGGAGGATGAAACCGGTGATCCCTCCTCGATCGACACCTCAGCCGGACTAGGCGAGGAATACGAGGGCCGCTACATGTGCGGGTTTGTGCCGAGCGCAGCGCAGGATGCCTTCTATGGTGCAGATACCGGGGCGTGTTATACCGGCGGTGGTGAGCAGTGCTCTCAGATGAGTGCCGAGGGTGGTATCCCGCCTGGGCGCGCCTGCCGAGACAGTGGTGGAATTCTAGACCCAAATCAGTCGTGCAGCATGCCTGCCCCCGAAAACATACAGAAGGGTTTCAGCATCCTTAGCGCCCATTATGTCTCCCCTCTGTGGATCAATGACGAGGAGGGTCAGGCCATCGAAGTATCGCTTACAGATCTTCGCGCGCGGACTTTCCGTGGCATTGTGCCGGTTGACGGCGCCATCGATTGGATAACGAGTCGTCCCAAGGACACTCCGTGGTCGGCGACTATCAGTTTCGCCACCGCTCATACCCCGGTGATGCAGCCTCCGCAGTCACTTTTGTCTGAAGATGCTGAGGTAGTGAGTCGACTACTTTGTGCCGCGCCTGAGGGAGCCTCACCTGAACTTGAGAATCAAGTTTTGGTTGAACAACGCGAACTCACCACGCTGATGATTGAGGCACTTGATAGCGAGCTGTCTCGACTGCTGGTGTCTATTGGCGCGGCTACGCTCAATGACGACAAGTCTTTGGTTCTCAGTCCAGATAGTAATACGCTGATTGTTATTCTCGGCGACAACGGCACGCTTGGGTACTCCGTGAAGTTGCCGTTCGATCCATTTGGGGCCAAGGGCACGGCTTACCAAACGGGTGTTTGGGTGCCATTGATTGTGGCGGGGTCGATGGTGAGCGAGCCCAACCGCGAAGTTGGCGACATGGTTAATATCGCCGATCTGTACGAACTGTTTGGCGAAGTAGCCGGCATCGAAAATGTGCATGAGGTTGTGCCGCGCGCTTTGGATTCCGTATCGATGTTGCCCTACCTCACCACGCCCGGCGTCGAGAGCCAGCGCAAGTACAATTTCACCCAGGTGGGTAACAATCATCAGGCCGGTGGCACTATCAACCAGCCCTGCACTTTCAACCAAACAAGTTGTAGTCAGATCCCCGTTTCCAAATCGGTTTGCCATGACAATAACGGCGTTTGGTGGGGGGTGGAGCCCGACCAGCCGGATGTGCCCGTCGGCGGATACGCCAAGTGTTGTGAGGTCAACCAGTATCTCTATGACCGGGAGGAGCCAATGCTTAAAATGGACCCACTGTCTGCTGAGGCGATACGAAATGACAATTACAAGGTCGTGCAGAACCACTTTTTCGGTGATGAGCAACCTCCCGCAGGCGATTATCCCAATTGTGCTTCGAGCATTAGCACTGAATTTTATCGCATTGACGAAAGGAAATACAATCCGCAGATCGACAGACCAGCAGACAACTTGATTAACCCCGACACTGGTATGCCGGATGACAGTGCCGAACAAGCGATTTTCGTGGACCTAGTGCACCAGTTGAATTTGATTACTGACAGCGTTCAACCCTGTCCACCCGGTCCACCCGAGGGTTATCTCGCCAGCGTCGATGGCAATCAGGATGGTGTCGTCAATGATGAGGATCTGGATAATCTGAGCAGGTTTGCCGAAGCCGGCGGCAGTAGTTGGTACGATATAGATGAAAGCGGCACAACGAACTTGACGGACTATGGGCTGGTGAACGACTACTTGGGCATTGAATGTCCGCGTGAATAAGTGTCCAGTCGGTGCATAGCGTTTGCGGAGGCTTGTTCCTCCAAAGCCATAGATATTCCTGGCGCTGTTGCGAATGCTGTAATCACCCTGCAGTGTTACTGTCATTGGGGATTGTCCTTTCTCCCAAACCGCCCCCACCAGCTTGACCTTATAAGGCGTGAGTCGATGGTGCGAATTCATCAGGGCGCACCACTAAATTATTGATTTATATAGGTTTTATCTTTTAGCCCATTTTGCGCTAAAACCCTGAGGGACGTATGAGGGACAATTTTATCGCTGATTAACATATCCCGCAGCATTTGCGCTCGATTTTCGGGTGAATTTTAGATCTAACTAAAATTGCATTGGCCCATGTCGCGAGACGCACTGAAAACGGCTAGGCCCTCGATCTAAGGCCGCAGGCCTATCGCCATAGGCAATCTTGCCCCAGCCAAAATCCTGTGCTCAGACAGCCACAAACTTGCCTCCTAAAAATTTATTTTCACCGCAGTAAGTGTGGACGCCATCCCGTGGGTTGATACTGGATTCTCATTCAATCCAGGCAGACCTAACCATGTCCTATAACGAACCAAAGCAAATCAACGCTAAAGACTTTCTTGATGACCTTATTACACGCAAAGAAGCAGCGCGTTTATTAGGTCTTAAGCCCAATTCAATGACGCGCCTGCACAATCGGGGCACGCTTCTACTGCTGCGCTATAAGCGTGGGCGGCACATTCTCTACAGTCGCAATCAACTGGCGGAGTATATCCAGCCAGGTAAGACACTGGCGTGCCAAGGAGACAATCATGGAATCAATTGATAATGATGACGGGGCCCTGTTGTTGTCGAATGGTGAGCTCCTGGTGCCCGCTAAATATGATTCGATGCCTGCGCATGAGTTTGCTTTTCGAGGAGAACAAATGATGGGACTTTAATAAAACACTTGATCAGCATTTTTATGACATTATGAATCTAGGGTCCTAGGGTCCTAGGGTCCCAGAGTGTTTGTACCTGTGCAGCGGTAGGGTTAAGAGAGGAGGCCCGCGCTATTAGACGAATTATGTCGTATTTTTGCGCCTTTTGTAATCATAGGCCTTCATAGGAATTACCAAAATTAAGGGGTTCTTGCTAGCGCGCGGAATATTGCTGTTTTACGCAGTTTTTATCGCCGGTTATTTTTTGATGCCTATGGCCTCCGGGCACCGCCACCTGTACTACATTCTGGTATTCCCTGCCGTATTATTTCTGTCAAAAGAGCTGCGCCAATTTTATCGCTCCAACGCGCTATCTTTGCTCGTAGTAACCTACGCAAGTTACATGATGATCACGCTGTTATGGAGTGACAACTTCTCCGCAGAGGGGGCTGCCTGGGCCGTGTGGCACAGTGTGAATACCCTGTCCTTTTGCTTTGTTACAGGGTTTCTCTGAGTTCACCATCAGCAAAAGATGAACGCCTTCGCCCACAGGGCTATCTGGATCGCGAGCGCAGCTGCTCTGACGTCAATTGTAGTGTGGTACATCGACCACCCCTTTCCCAGTGAACGCCTGCAGCCTCTAGGCGTTATGCATCACGAAAATAAGGCTGCCGCCGCCTACGGTGTTTTTCTGATCTTGGCCATCCACTACCTGCGCACGGAGCCGGATAACCCCAACAGACTATACTACCTTCTCCCCGCGCTGATCATCTTTGCGCTGGTGGCTCTCAGCCAATCGCGCACCGCCATGGCAGGTGTATTTGCAGGACTATTTGTGCTGCTGGGCTGGCGGGCTATCTTAATTGTCCTGGCAGGCTTGACTGCTAATTGGTTGCTGCTGGCGGCCAATCCGTTCTACTGGGACGACAGAGTGGCCACATTTTCATTTCGTCCCGGCATATGGCAGTCTGTCATTGAGAGTATGCAGGGCCATTGGCTGCAGGGTTATGGCTATCTTGTAAGTCAGAAGGTGCACGCTTACGGCAAGGTGTTCGACCACGCACACAATAACTATCTGGCCAGCTTGCGTGACGGAGGCTTACCGGGGCTGAGCTTAATGCTGGCTTTTTTGGGCGTAGCTCTATGGTGGTCTGTCAGTTTATACCGGGATAAAGGGAACCGAATTTATCTTGCACTACTCTTATATGGCTTGACGTGTATCGCTATGGACTTTGATCGCCTTCTTACCCACCCCAAGGAACTGTGGTTCTATTTCTGGCTGCCCATTGGACTGATAATGGCGGCCTATCCCAATACTCGCTCCATAGGCGATGAAATTGTAAATGACAAATCAAAAAGTTAAGTTTCTGGGCAGCGCTTCTATTATACTTACTACGAACTGGAGCCGCGGCAGAGGCCCCAACGGCACGCTTTGGGGCGAACTACGCTATGAAGAAAAGTCCATCTGGGCGACGGCGCTTACGAAAGTCACCCTGTCAACACAGACGTCCAAGTATAGGACAAATAAAAGGGCTATTGTGAAAAAATAGCCCCATCAATACGAGTGAACGTAGACTAGAAAAAATCAGCGGCACTTATGCTCAGATAAACGCGTTCTGCGCAATGCTCGGTATTGAACCCTATGGGCTTGTTTACGAAAATTTTGTCGCGAACCCGAAGCAGTGCACGCGGGATATCGCAGCGGCAATGGATATCAAGCAGATGAAATTCGATGAGTCGTGCCTGACGATGCGATCACACTGCGACCATACCAATGTACGTTTCAAGAAGCGCTTTCTCGAGGACTATAATTCTGAGCAGTCGTCCGGCATTCATCCGGCGCCCTGAGTGGGACGCTGGCAAATTCTTAAGTGTGTGGCGAGGAAGATTGATGGAAGCGATAATTTTTTAAATGGATAAAGTTGCATCCGCCGCTCTCGGGACTGCCTTGGGCAAACAGAGTATCGAAGCAGTGCAGGCACATCTAGCATTCCTGGAACGACTGGGCATGGAATTGAAAATCATGGCCGGCCCCTACCTTTCAGGAGCGGTTGCCTACACGGTGTATCAAGTTTTTTTCAGGAATTGTGGGCCATGTATCTGCTGTCCCGGAGGCATGTTGCCGCCAGTCAATATGAACAACCCCTGCTCCTGATCACGGTTCTGCCAAATTAACGTACCAACATTGATAGAGTCGACGGATGAATACCTACAAACACTACTGATACCCACCGGATATCATTCCCTACGCTGTCTGACTCTGCTATCGCTTCAATCTCAGCCACTGGGGTATCGAAGACCCCCTGGCAGAGCGAGGCATCACTGTCATTAGGGAATCAATCCGCCTATGGTGTATCAACTTCGGAGTAATCTGCACCCGACGATTGAAACGAAAGTATCGCGGTTACGGCAATACGTTCGACATCGATGAAGTCTTCGTAAAGATCAGCGGCAAGCAGCATTACGTGTGGAGGGCTGTTGATGGCGAGGTTGTTGATATCTATCTTCAGGCAAAGCGCGATGGGGCGGCTGCGAAGCGGTTTGTGGCCATTCATGTTGCAGTCTCCAATCTATTCAATCTAGGGAGATATTTTATTCACGCTGAACACGATCGGAATCTCAGAGTCGGTGCGTTCGAGCAATGGAATAGGGCGATTGCTTGAGTGAGATGGTGGGACTGGTTTATCTTGGACTCAAGAAGTTAACTTGTCAGTACCGTTGATGAAATTGTTGACCAATTTAATGGCATACCCTCTGCTACTTTGACTGGTCCGAAGGGTTTTTCAGGTGTAGGAGAACGCTGTGAATTTTCAGCGTCTTCGAGCCTGAGCGGTATAATAATTTGAAAATCGGGGCGCTTAAAAAATGGGGCAGGGCAGAAGCTTGATATTAGGTTGCAGACTGCTGTTGCCCTGAGAAATTAAGTTGCCACCACTGACTGCGTCGCTACTGAGTAGTCAGTGCGGCTGCAGCGAGCTTGCCGCGCTCTTCATCAACCGAAAATAGAAGCATCAACCCCAATAAAAAAAACCCCAGAGTTGATAGCATTGCCAGAGGATAATTGCCGCCACTGAGCTCACTGATAACACCGTAACTGATCGGGCCGAGAATGGCAGCGGCCCGATTGGCCAAACCCCACAAACCAAATATCTCCGCATTGCGTGACTCTGGCGTCAGTTGGCCAATGAGCGCGCGGCCTCCGGCCTGTGTAGCACCCATCGCAATACCCATCAGATTGCCCGCGACCCACAGATCACTGGGGACCTCAGCCAGCAGTGTAACCACGATTGCCGCCACCCATATCAACAGCGCTACAGCGAGGCTGGGCACAGATCCAAAGTAGTCCTGCGCGTATCCAAAGGCGAAGGCGCCGATTGCCGCTGTCATATTCACGACCATAATGAGCACTATGAGCTCTTGTGTGTCAAACCCCATCACTTCTTGGGCGTAAATGGCGGCGACCACGACGACCGTGGCAACGCCGGCCTGAAACAGGGTGAGACACTGCAAGAAACGAAATAGGTCTGGCATCTGGGCTGCATGCCGCAATGTGTTGCGCACCTGCGTGAACCCTGCTTTGAGATAAGACACACCGGCAATAGGTGGCTTTGCCTGCGCGCGCTCGCGCAGCCACAAAAAAGTGGGACAAGCGGTAATCGCAAATATCGCAGCCGTTATCAGCAATGCCACTGGCACATAGTCCGTCGCTTCAAGGCCCCGCTCAGTCGCCCAGTTGATGTATATTAGACATGCACTCAGGGTCAGCAATCCACCAAAGTAACCGAGGCTCCAGCCGTAACCGGAGACTCTACCCATGCCGTCCCGATGTGCAATTTCCGGTAAAAAAGCGGCGATCAGATTCTCACCCAATGAAAAGGCAATGGTCGCCAGCACTAGCAATAACATCGCCGGAACTACGGCGTTAGAGCCCACCAACGCCAGACCGATCGTACCGGTAACACACACAATTGACGACAGCAGCAAATACCGTTTCTTGCTCGCCCGTTGATCTGCAATAGCGCCAATGACGGGGCCGGCGAATAGCACGAGCAGATTGGCCGCCCCTATGGAGAGGGTCCACAGTAGCATAGCGGTACCTGGAGATTGCTGGTCCAGTCGTGCGGCGATCACTCCCACAAAATAAGCGCTGTATACAGTCGTCAATACAACGGTTGTGTATCCGGAATTGGCAAAGTCGTAGAAAGCCCAAGCGACTAATTCACGCGTGCTTGCAGGATGCTCTATCGAGCCGGCGGGCACTAATTTAGACGAGTCAGTCATGAAAAAATCTCTACGACTCCATTTACGGCGATGACATCAAGAGAGTACCATCGTATGCCACACTCTTGATAGGTCAAAGCAATAGCTTATGAGTTTACAAGACGTCGCCATGGTCGTCGTGGACTGGATTATGGCTGTGCTTCCTAGGCCGATACCTGATCGTGCTGCGCTTGAGCGCTGCAAAATTATTGCTCATCGCGGCGCACACGACAATAAAACGGTCATGGAAAATACTCTTGAGGCGTTTGACGCCGCGCGTGCTGCAGGTGTCTGGGGAATCGAATGTGACATTCGCTGGACCGCAGATCTGGTTCCAGTGATATGTCATGATCCCAGCCCTGCACGGGTTTTTGGCACAACGATGAATGTATCTGCGCTGACCTTTGATCAATTGCGCACAAGCGTTCCCGACATTCCGAGCCTAGAAGAGGTAATCCAGGCCTTTGCAGGCGATACTCATCTGATGCTTGAACTGAAAGCAGAAGCTTGGCCAAATCCTGGGCGCCAGCGCGAGATTCTGCGCGCGCTACTTGCCCCACTGACACCTGCAACCGATTTTCATATGCTTGCCCTGGCCCCATCTTTATTTGAACCGCTCGATTTTCTCCCGAACGAGAGCTTCTTTCCGGTCGCAGAAATGAACGTCAGCACGATGAGTACGCAGGCTATTGCAGGTGGCTATGCCGGAATGGGTGGCCACTACCTGCTGCTGACCAACCGAGTAAAACGAAACCATGATGCCTACGGGCAGCGGCTGGGAACAGGATTCCCTTCATCTAGGAATGCGCTTTTCAGAGAGCTCAACCGCGGTATCGAATGGATTTTCAGCAATGACGCAGTGGCGCTGCACCACATTCGCGATGACTATCTTCAGCGTTAGGGGCTGATAATCCGATCATCGCCAAGCCTGCTCCTCGGGTAGATTGTATAGGTACCTATGGGGGGGCCGCCAAGTTAGGTCGTTGTGGTTCTATCTGTATTCAACCGGTGCGGGCACTTGGTTCGTGCTCAGCATTACCGTGATTTTAGCGGCTGTGTATTGACAGAATGGAGTAGGGCGGCTGCTGAATCTATAGATATGCATTTCTCTCCTTAAGCAAGGTTAATGTGTCGGCATCGTTGAGGGCATCCAGCGCATATAGAGCGCTGAGATACTGCACGGAATTTTCTCCCTATACCCGTTATTTGCCTTATACTTTTCAACCTGCATGCACAGAGTGCTTGAACGTGTCGCACCCTACATCCCCCGATCTCGACCCGGAACTCATCTCAGGACTGCTTGAATCCCTTGCAAGTTGGGATCCACGAGCGTCTGTGCCCCTCGCCCATACGTTTATGCGAGTGGGAGATGAAGAGGCGCTCACAGCGTTCGACGACATGGCGCTCGCCAGTCCGGGCGCGGAAGAGATGTTGAAGGATCGCTACTTGAGCCAGACACCTAACCTTGCGTATCTGGCCGGCCTAGCCGACGGCACGCTTGGTAAAGAATTCGAGCGCTACCTCACTTTGAATGGGCTTGATGTCAGCCTGTTACGCGAGTCGGCATTTATAGAAGCACATCATAAACGCGGTGATGACGTGGGTCACCTGGCTGAGCGCGGCTTTCAGCTTCACGATCTATTTCATGTGCTCACTGGATATGACACGACGCCGCTCGGTGAGGTTCGTGTCGTGAGTTTTACCGTGGCCCAAGCTCCGGCGCCTTATCCCGCTATGATTATGGCGAGCCGCCCGCTGCAAATTTTGTTGTATCGCCCCCAACTGCTGCCGTTCATTATGGATGCGATTACAGATGGCTGGGTGCTGGGTCGCAAGGCGAAGCCCCTGCTCGCCGTGCACTGGGAAGAACATTGGGAGCAGCCCCTTGCCGAGTTACGTAAGGCATATGACCTCGTGTAAGTAGATGCGAGAAGTGGCCACAAACGGGCAGTGCGATGTAGTCACGCATTAACAATACAGAAAAAATACTAAAGTGGCGCGTTTGATAAAAACGATAGTGACAACTGAATGCTTTAAGACGAAAGAAACCATCGCTAAACGCCACGCATGACAATTCTACTTCACTCTCGCAATAGACCTGCCGGGACAGATCTCCAATACCGAGCACATCGCAACTGTCCGCCACTTTTAAACCCGTTCGAGGAACAGCATCGACACACATCAGTCTCGAAGCCACAGCCAAACGGCATAGGAAACACTGCTAGGCAGTCGCCCCGCGTATATGCGTCTTCGTCAATAAATAAGGCACACTATGGGACCTTACTCTTCTCGGTTATAATACAATTTCTTTGGTCTGACGATGGCATAGATATGAAGCGTAGATTTACCGAGCATGATATACCGGATCAAAGCGGCAGTACCGTCGTCATTACGGGGGCTAATACTGGGTTGGGCTACGAGACCGCAAGGGCCTTATCAGCCCGAGGGGCACGAGTACTCATTGCCTGCCGATCGCAGCAGAAGGCCGAGGACGCCATCAAAAGAATTGAAGAGCAAAATGGCGCGGTCGATATCAGCTATGTACCGCTGGACCTGGGAGATCTCTCCTCCGTGAGGCAATGCGCTGAGCAGTTGCAGAGTGAGAAACGAATCGATGTGCTAATCAACAATGCCGGCATCATGGTGCCACCCTACGAACTGACCAAAGACGGCTTTGAGAGCCAGTTTGGCGTCAATCATTTAGGTCCCTTTGCTCTGACGGGCCTGTTACTGGAAAAACTGGCCCAAACCTCGTCTTCACGAGTGGTGAATACGAGCAGTATCGCCCACAACGTGGGTCGGATAAACTTCAAGGACATTAACGCAGAGCGCCGCTACAGTGCATCGGCACGTTACAGTATGAGCAAGCTGGCCAACCTACTCTTCTCATACGAGTTGCAGCGTCGCCTTCAGACTGCAAACCTTGCTGTCCTATCCGTCGCCTGTCATCCCGGCATTGCCAGTACAGAGTTGGATCGTTACATGCCATTCGTGTTGAGCAAGGGCACTGAGCTGCTGCAGCCTTTGCTCAATACCGCGGCCGCAGGGGCATGGCCGACCCTCTGCGCTGCGACTTCTGGAGACGTCGTGGGTGGTGGCTATTATGGCCCGGCCTATCGCTTCGAGACTGCCGGTCCTGCTAAAAAAGTGCGCTCTAATCGTGCCAGTCGCGACACTGCTGTGGCAGAGCGGCTATGGACTCTGTCGGTTGAGTTGACGGGCGTGAATCCCAGCATCTAGTTGTTCCCCAAAATTCCCAGCCCCGAGGCGTGGGCTACATTCTCCAGTACGACCTTCATCGCGCGGTCGGGCAACTCTTGGGAGTGCACCCCGCGGTGGAACAGGGTGCTGGAGTTTGTTGGTGCTTTAGATGCAGGCTGTCGCTCGCTACCCTACTTTTTTAGTTGAGTCCTATGTTTGAAATGCGTGCCTCAGACTTGATAAGCTCAGCATCCTTTGGTCGCAGAAACCGTTGCTCAACCCCTTCGTCAACGGATTTATCAATGGCATCGATATAGGCCTGTTTGTCTGGATACAGTTCGGCCAACTTGGCATCATCGAAAAGTTCTGTAGTACCAAAAAGATTGCAGAAGGTGTCCGTGCGAGGCTGCCCCTCTCCATGCAGTACTGCGACTGGCACCTCCACATAACTGCTTCTAACGCCACCTGTAACATTCCCCACAGCGTCATAAATAAAGATGTTTTCTGTGTCATCTATATCCAAGAAGGCTGCCGATGGCGCTGGAGTGCCAGTACGCACCCAAGTAT
>CAJXTK010000081.1 GCA_913061115.1 uncultured Haliea sp. | reverse complement strand
GATCTACACCTCTCTATTCGTCGGCAGCGTCAGATGTGTATAAGAGACAGAGCTAGCACCAGCGCCATCACCAGCACACCAAGCTCTCCGCCGCGCCAATCACGCGCCAGCATTTTAGTAGCGGTCATCGACATGCCGCGCTTACTCCTTCACCAACGCGCCACCGTCCAGGCGGAGGCGCCGGTCACAGCGATCGGCCAACGCTGAATCGTGAGTGACCAAGACTAGGGTCGTCCCCTCCTCCCGATTCAGCTCAAACACAAGGTCAATAATGCGGTCACCCGTGCGGCTGTCTAAATTACCGGTGGGCTCATCGGCAAACAGGATTGCGGGTCGGGAGGCAAAGGCCCTGGCCAGAGCGACCCTCTGCTGCTCCCCACCGGAAAGCTGCAGTGGGTAATGCCCCATTCTGGCGTCCAGTTCGACACGCTTCAAATAGTGTTCCGCCTTTTGCATGACCTCGGATTGACCCTGCAATTCCAGAGGCAGCATGACATTTTCTAACGCGGTTAGCGCCGGCAGCAATTGGAATGACTGGAACACAAATCCGATGTGCTCGCCGCGAAACCGGGCTCTGCCATCTTCATCGAGCGTACCCAGATCTGTGCCGTTGATTGTCACAGAGCCTCCCGACGCCTCGTCCAAGCCCGCAAGTAGGCCAAGCAGTGTCGATTTGCCCGAACCGGAGGCTCCAATGATGGCCACGGATTCGCCCGACTTGATTTCCAGCGTAATCCCTTTCAGTATCTCCAACTCGGTACCCGCCATGGGAACCCGTTTTTGGAGATTGTCACATTTGATCATTCAACATTTCCTTTATTGCCATATACGCAATTCACTTGCCATCGGATGCCTGTTACTGGCATTAACGGGGCAGGCCTTTGCCAATGAAACAAAAATCCTAGTATTAGGCGATAGTATCAGCGCAGCCTATGGCATGTCTCTGGAACAGGGCTGGGTTACAAAACTTGCGGTGTATCTTAAAGAACGAGATGCGGGAATCCAAGTGGTGAATGCCAGTATCAGTGGCGAAACAACCGCCGGAGGACTTCGCCGCCTGCCCCTGCTGCTGCAGGAAAATCAGCCCAGCATGGTCATCATCGAGTTAGGCGCCAACGACGGGCTGCGGGGTTATCCCTTGAATACTCTGTATGATCATCTAAAAAGACTCGTAGAAATGGCACAGCAGGCAGGCGCTAAGGTGATACTGCTCCCGATGGAGATTCCACCCAACTACGGTACTCGCTATACTTCGGGATTTCGCGAGAGCTTCCGTCAGGTTGCGCTTGAGACGGACTGTACCTTGGCACCATTTATACTCGATGGCGTCGCAACCAACCCAGCGTTAATGCAGGGCGATGGCATTCATCCAACAGTCGAGGCACAACCCTTACTGCTGGACAATGTCCTGCCGACTGTAATCGCCGTACTGGATAAGTCATGACTGATAATACCTGGGACAATCTCCAGCGCGGTGACAGCGAAGCCATCTGGCACCCCTACGCTCCCGCCGTCGGTGGCGCAGAAGTCTTTCCTGTTGTTAGCGCCAGCGGCGTCCGTCTAGAATTGGCTGACGGCAGACAGCTTATTGACGGTATGGCCTCGTGGTGGTGCGCGATACACGGATACAACCATCCAGTACTCAATCGGGCAGTAGAGTCGCAGCTACACGCCGTGTCACACGTCATGTTCGGCGGTCTAACACATCCACCCGCGGTGAAGTTAGCCCAAATGCTCGTAAAACTGACACCGCCGGGCCTGGATCGCGTTTTTTTTAGTGACTCAGGATCGGTTGCCGTAGAAGTTGCAATGAAAATGGCCATTCAATACTGGCATGGTCTGAACCGACCGGAAAAGCACAAACTGCTCGCACTCCGAAACGGCTATCACGGCGATACGATCGGCGCTATGTCGCTCTGCGATCCCGTCACGGGTATGCACTATTTATTTGGCGACACCCTGCCCAAACAACTGTTCGCGCCCGCACCTCAATGCCCATTTGATGGGCCTTGTACAGACGCTGAGATGGCCGAGATAACGGCGTTGTTATCTGATCACAGCCATGAGATCGCGGCCGTCGTGCTCGAGCCCATTGTCCAAGGCGCAGGTGGCATGCGTTTTTATTCGCCAGAGTATCTGGTCAAGGTGCGCGCGTTGTGTGATCACTACGATGTGCTGCTGATTTTCGATGAAATCGCCACAGGCTTCGGACGTACAGGCAAGCTCTTCGCGCTGGAACATGCGGATGTGGTGCCGGATATCCTATGTCTGGGGAAAGCGTTGACCGGCGGCTATATGACGCTGGCGGCGACCTTGTGCAGTGAGCGTATTTGCAACGGCATCAGCAACAGCGAAGCCGGTGCTTTTATGCATGGTCCGACCTTCATGGCTAACCCTCTCGCCTGCGCGACCGCCATTGCCAGCATACAGCTGCTACTATCCCAACCTTGGCAGCGCACGGTGCAGCGCCTGCAGACCGAGCTTACCGTTGGCCTAGCACCGGCCCGCAAGTTCGAGAGTGTCGCGGAGGTTCGCACCCTAGGTGCGATTGGTGTAATTGAACTGAAGGAGCCGGTCGATATGCGCGTGGTACAACCCCTGTTTGTAGAACGCGGGGTTTGGGTCAGACCTTTTGGTAAGCTGGTTTACGCGATGCCACCGTATGTGATGGGCAGCGCCGATGTTGCTACCCTCACCGCTGCAATGGTGGATGTGGTGGGGCAATTATAACAGTACGCACCCAACAATCTGACATTCACGGCTGCTCCCACAGGGAAATAATTTGGCCTGTGGCCGGGTCTGCCTTGCCGGCCCGCACACGCTGATAAACAGCGGTCACAGCCTCCGCGCCAAAGCTATCTTCCACCTGCAGCCACGTATCACAAAACTGCCGAAACGCGACATAAGCGCTACCAAGACGCATCATCAATTCTGCTGGACCCAGTTCCTTACTGCGGATCTGAATGTGACCTGGCGCAAAAAAGAACTCCGGTGTTGCACCTGGCAAATCATGCACGGCCCCAACGCTATCAACATGAGTCGCTCCAATTCTGCAGGAGTATTTCATATTGTCGGCGTAATGATGATGGAGTTCGGAAAGAATCGATGCGCTGCCTGCCATATCGACCACTACCACCGACTCTTGCCCATCGAGCGCGCTTATCTGCTCGTAGGTCAAAACACTGTCATAGCACCCTAGGCTCTCGCAGAAAGCCACATTGCCTGCAGAGGTCAATGCAATACTGCTAACGCCGTCCTGCCGTTGCACACAGTGACCAAGCGCAATACTGGTCTTGCTAGAGGCACTGGTTATAAGACAACTGCTGGCACCAAAAAAATCATTCATCTCCATAAAGTCTGCTACTAGCCAGGACGTCATGTAAAGGCCTCGCAGAAGGCTGTCTTGATCCTCCCGCGCCTGCTCGTAAATAGCATAAGCCGATGCACGATCAAATTGCGCGTAGACAGGCGCTAAACCGTCACGATGAACGGAGACATCACTAAAACTTTGCTGACTGACTTTGCCAGCAAGAATTTTCAGATGCGTGGAAAAAGGGAAAAATCCCCAAACCCTTTCGCCAACCACAATATCCGCATGATTGGATGCTACGACATCTGCCCAACCCATGGCGGGCACTCTCCCCCAGCCGTCAGCCGCGGGGAAAAAACGCCAATAGCCCAGTGCATCACCTGAGGCAGCGTAGGAAATGTTATTAGCAGTCAGCGCCAATCGATCAACTTGCAGTAGGACTTCATCCTCCGCAAGCCCGCCGACTATTTCATCCTTTATTACCCGCGTGTCGCTCCAGTTGTCCTTGCGAACTTCCAGAGTACTAGCGCGTATCGCTTCACCATCAAAAATAGTCGTCATAGCGTGAGTCTTCCTATTAGTATCCCAACGATTGCATCGTCAGCTTGGCCAGCTTCGACATATGTACTTCGTCCGGGCCATCGGCGATTCGGCAAAATCGTGCCTGCGTAAATACCGATGGAATAAGGGTGTCCTGACAAACCCCCATGCCACCAAACACTTGCATAGCACGGTCTGCGACGTTTTGTGCCATATTAGGCCCGACAATTTTCAGCATAGAAATATACGGCATAGCGGCCTCTACACCTTCGCTGTCCATGATTTCTGCCGCCTGCAATGTCAGCAATCGGCACTGTTCGATTTCGCAGCGACAGCGGGCAATCTCATGTTGTACGCTGGTTTTCTTAATCAGCTTTTCACCGAAGGCTACACGCTGACTGGCACGCTCGCACATCAGCTCCATACAACGCTGAGCTTGGCCAACAAACGTCATGGCGTACTGGAAGCGGCCAGGCCCTAAACGACCCTGCGCAATCTCAAAGCCGCAACCCTCGCCCTTAATCAGGTTGCTGATCGGCACCCGCACGTTATCGAACAGTAACTCTGCTTCACCGCCCGGTGAATGCAGATTGTCGAACACTCTCAGCTCGCGTACCAGCGTCACGCCGGGCGTATCGCGCGGCACAAGGATCGTTGAATGCTGCCGGTGGCGATCGTTTTCCGGATTGGATTTCCCCATGACTAACATGAGCTTGCAGCGCGGATTAATCGCGCCAGTAGTCCACCACTTGCGACCGTTAAGCACGTACTCGTCACCATCACGCGTCATTGCCAATTCCATATTGGTGGCATCGGATGACGCCACCTGCGGCTCAGTCATGGCATAGGCACTACGAATGTCACCCGCCAGTAGCGGTTTTAACCACTGTTCTTGTTGTTCGGCCGTCCCATACTTAGCAAGGACTTCCATATTGCCGCGATCTGGCGCGTTGCAGTTAAAGATAGGCTGGGCCCAGTTCACCTTGCTCATCGTTTCAAAAATTCTGGCGATCTCCACATTTTTCAGACCAGGACCCCAGTCACCATATTCTTCAGGCAAAAAAAGATTCCATAGGCCCTCTGCCTTGGCTTTTTCCCTGAGCACGTCAAACCAGTCAGGCACCTGCCAACGATTGTTCTGATCCAGCGTAAACGCCTCCCATTCGTGTTCTCGCGGATAAATGTGTTCCTGCATAAACGCTTCCAGCTGCGCATTCAGCGCCACTACACGTTCACTCGCTTGAAATCCCATCGCGTTGTTCCTTATGCGGTTGTTGGTTGGGCAAATACCCTGATAACCTAATGTCTCTTTAGTCTTGAAGCAACATACTTTCAACGCCGGTTCCGGCGATCAGCGCATCAACACGTGCGCGGTCATGCGCGCCCAATGCGTGGTAACAATCATTCGTCCACCGCAGGCACTTGGCCTGATAGGGGAAGCTCTGTTGTGTCCACACTGCACCATCAATTTGGTCCTGCCAGGTTTTCTCACCGGCCCGCACCGCTTTTGCATTGGCCAGCTGCGCCGGCGCATAGACCCGCCCGATCTCAGCCAGCAACTCACGCAAACTCTCGGGTTGTTCCTCTATCGCTACCCAGTCACTGTCTTGCGGTTCGAGACCTGTCTGATCACGCATAAGATCAACCCAGGCAACCGTGCGCGGTGATACCGCATGAGCGATATCACGCGGGGTCGGATCAAACCCCACCAACTGGGTCAGTTGGCCATAGAGGCCAAAGTCACCCGCCGCCGGCCGCCCCCCCAACATGAATTTTTGATTCGCAAGATGGCCCTCCATGGCGGTCAAAAAGCGCCGATAGCTGGCATCGATAACCGCTGCCGTCGTGTCGTTGGAGCCGACCACATAGAGGCGACTAACCTGTCGCTCAACCACATAGTCCTTGAACTGCGCATACGTCTCAGTAGGCATACTAACATCCATGCCAAGAGGGAGCAGCGCGCCGGCGTTATCCGCATCTACCTTGGGGTACCAGCGATAGTGGAACATATACTTCGTGCACCACTCATCGGCAAAATCCTCGATCAGGTCGTCGATAAACGCTAATGCTGGGTCAGTCGGCAGCACAGACCGTCCGGGATACAAGGCTTCTAGGCGTCGAATAATCGGCGTGGAGTCGCACACACCCTGCGGCTTGCCGTCATCGTTGTCGAACAGAAAAGTCGGGTGAAAGATCGGTCGGGGTTTTTCGATCCCGAGCGCGTCCAGGGTCCCAGCGGGGTCTCCCCACGTCACCTCATACGGTATATGACGATAGCGCAGCAGCCCGAGCATTTTTTGCGTATACGGTGAGGCGGTTCCGCCGACCAGTCGAAGAGGCTTCATTGACGACACGATACTTTCTCCACAGGTTAATTAGAGCACTCTGCCTTGTCACAAGGACGTCGCATTTATATTGACATATATAATGCCACTATGTCACCCTCTAGGTCAATTCGAGGCACCCATTTAACGTGTTGAACGTGAGTCTCCATCGTCGGGCGCTGCCGGTGGGCCCTAGAGAAATAAAAATCCGCGAGAGGATGGACACATGAGCGCAGTAATGATCTGGATAATCGCCGTATTAGCCTATGTCGCATTCTGGTTCTGGTATGTAGGCTTTCAAAAAAAGGTAACCCCGCAAGAGGTAGCCGCAACGCTGTCCATATTTGAACACGACGACACCTGGACAAACACTCAGAAGGAACACCTGCGCAAGTTCCTGCTCGATGACGATGGCAAAGACTTCGTCATGGTCAATCTGTTGCATCTCAAAGCACCGAAAAAAGAATCCCTCGAGAAACTGAATACGTATCAGAAAATTTTTCTGGGCTCACTGTTACGAAAAGCAGGACACCCTGTAATGATTGCCCGTGCGGCCAGCGGCAATGTTGAAAACGTCGCCTGCGATCACGCCGATGACTGGAGCGCCGCCGGCATGATCCGTTACCGCAGCCGGCGTGACCTGATGAACATATTGCCCGCGACCATTGGTAGCGAGCATCACGGGCTAAAGCTGGAATCACTGGAAAAGACCTTCGCCTTCCCAGCCTCACCGTGGTTTATGTTTGGCGGACCTAGAATTGTGGTCGCACTGGGTATCGCGCTACTGGCGTCAGTCCTGCATATAACGACCGCACTATAAGCACCTGCGCAGGATCACGAGACACACCATGAAAAAATTAATTATTGCATTGATCATCATCGCCCTGCTGGGCGTCGCAGTGTATAGCCAGCGGGCCCGTATTGCCGAGCGCATTATGATCGTGGGTTTAGATGCGCGCATGGGTAGCAACATCATCGACACCTTTGAAGATGGCCTGCATCTTACCCTGTGCGGCGCCGGCGGCCCTATGCCTGCGCCCAATGCCTCTGGCCCGTGTGTCGCCGTCGTCGCAGGCGAACGGCTGTTCATTGTCGATGCCGGCACTGACGGCGTGCGCAACCTAGGGCGGATGGGCTTTCCAATTGGGTCCATTGAAGCTGTATTTATTACGCATTTCCACTCAGACCACATTGACGGCCTTGGTGAACTTGCAACCCTACGCTGGGTTAGCGCGGGCAACGATGAGCCGCTGCCAGTCTACGGCCCGGAGGGCGTAAGTAAGGTGGCGAATGGCTTCAATGCTGCCTATGAACAAGACTTCGGCTACCGCCATGCTCACCATGGTGACAGTGTCGCGCCTTTAAGCGGAGCCGGCATGCAGGCAATGCCCTTCCCCCTCCCTACGATGGGCGAACTGGAAACATTGGTCGATGACGGCGATCTAAAAATTCAGGCCCTGACCGTTGACCACTCGCCAATTGATGCAGCCGTAGGTTATAAGTTCTCTTACAAGGGGCGCTCACTGCTGATCACGGGAGACACAGTGAAACTACCTAATATCGAGCTGTTTGCTCAAGGCATTGATCTACTGGTACATGAGGCTCTGGCCCCGAATTTGCTCATCATGATGAACGAAGCCGCGCAAAAAGCAGGCAACAAACCGATGGCCAA
Source organism: uncultured Haliea sp. (assembly GCA_913061115.1). GTDB lineage: Bacteria > Pseudomonadota > Gammaproteobacteria > Pseudomonadales > Halieaceae > Marimicrobium. The sequence continues at coordinate 5,002 of CAJXTK010000081.1, read as the reverse complement.
GATTACCCACGATGTGCTGGATTACCATACCAGCCCGGTTGAGGCAGCCGAGACCGCGCGGGATGCAGGCGTAGGCCACCTGCTCTACTATCACATTGTGCCTCCACTGATTTTTCCAGGACAAGAAGCGCTATTTCTCAATGGTGCGGACGATATCTTCGTCGATTATACGGTGGGTCAGGACGGCACTACCTTCTTTCTCCCAGCGGGAACAGATGAGATTATCAGTGAGCAGCTGATGTAGGGCAAACCTAGATCAGGCACCACTCCTGACATCCAGAATTGCCTGCACACACTGCTGTGGTTGGTCCTGCTGCAGGAAGTGAGCAGCGGGACTTATGGTGCGATGATTGACGCCTCGGCAGCCAGCAACGCGTTCTAGAAAAGGTTTATCGCCGCCTGCCGTAACAGGGTCGTTGTCTGCAAAAGCGCACATGAACGGCTTGTCAAACTGTGCAAGCACCTCCCATGCTGCTCTATTCTCTGCCACCTCAGAATCATCCGCAAAAAGAGGAATCAATGACGGGAAGCGGCGTGCGCCTGCCAGGTAGCTCTCATCAGGATATGGCGCATTAAACGCATCGATTTCACGCTGAGTGAGTTTTTCCCCGGACGACAATGAATTCATCACCGCACCGACGCTAAAGTCAGCGTATTTTGCGCAGTGCTTACGCCAATAAAAAATGCCTGGCACACCTTCTTGATTTAAAAAAAACGGCTCCAACTCAGCAGCGCTCACAACGGGCAAGGTTTCATAGGCAGCCTTTAAGAGCTCTGCATGTTCAACAGGAATAGGCCCCGCCACCAGCGCACCATTGGCAAGCACCACGTGAGAAAATCGTTCTGGGAAGGCCGCAACCAGACGCAGGCCTATCATGCTGCCCCAATCCTGAAAGAAGACCGTGATGTTGTTAAGGTCGAGTCTGGTGAGCCATTCCGTCATCCATGTGATGTGTCTAGCGTAGGTGTAATCCTCGATCCTAGTGGGTTTATCTGAACGACCAAAGCCGATCAGGTCAGGCACAACCACGCGAAAACCTTCAGCCAGCAGCAACGGAATCATATGCCGATAAAGATAGGACCAAGCCGGCTGGCCATGCATCAGCAATACCACCGGACCGTCTGCAGGACCTTCATCCAGGTAATGTAGTCGCAGCTCACCGCCTTCAGTGTCGTCCACTGACAAATAGTTCGGCTCGAAAGAATAGTCCTTAAGGTTTTCGAAGCGTGCATCGGGTGTTCGCTTGTATTTCATAACGTTCTCATTTCCACTAAACCAATATACTCGAGCACCACAATTACTGTGGCACTCCTAATTTTACCGTAATATCGCCCGTCATCACTGCGTCCAATCAGGGAACCGTCACAGGCCCCTGAAAGCTGCGCATAGAGTCGCCAAAGTCGCCAAACCAGAAAAAGTCCGCAGAGAGTCAGGAACTCGCGAGCGCTAATTAGGCCAGTAAATATATTCGTCGCCAGATTCAAAATAGTCGACCAGTGTTTTATCAACCGCCACCGGCATTTCGACCACAAAGGGATACAGCGGCGCACGAGCGGATGCATCGTGCTTATCCAGCAGTGTCTGCAACTCGTTCAACTTATCGATACGCGTTGCCGCTAGGTTGTGACGCTCGGTCGGGTCTTCAGCAAGATTATAAAGCCAGCTCTTTTTTGGCCGCTCGGATATCTGCAGCTTCCAGTCTCCATGGCGCACCGCGCGGTAGTAACCGCTTTGCCAGAACAAGGTTGTCCGGGGCCATTTCTCAGCATCCTCTCCGGTGGCAAGAGGCAACAAATTAAGACCATCAATGTCAACACCGGGAGGCGTGGCCGCGCCTGCAGCTGCAGTCAATGTCGGCATAATGTCGATGTGGGCGACAGGCACATCTATATCGGTATTGGGCACTATGCGTGAGGGCCACTTGATGAACAAAGGCACCCTCAGCCCCCCCTCGAAATTCGTCAGCTTCCAACCACGATAGGGCGCATTGACATCTGGAAGGCCAAGATAACCTGGACCGCCATTATCACTGGTGAACATCACCAAGGTGTTTTCCGCCAGCCCCTCTTGTTCAAGCGTGGCCATAATGCGGCCAACACTGCGGTCCAATGCGCGTACCATGGCTGCATACACACGAAGTCGATGCGGCGTAATATCACCGACGGCCTCGTAATCCTCGCGCGTGGCCTGCAGCGGGGTGTGCGTACCCCAATGCGCGAGGTACAAAAAGAAAGGTCGATTTTTGTTCGCCTTGATGACCGCAATCGATTCGTCAGTCCAGTAATCAGTCAGATAACCACCGGGCTCGAAACGCTGATCGCCTCCGTTGTTGAAACTGGCGGCATAGTTCAGGCGGGCCCACAGAAACTGATCAATGGGATCGAAAGCCAGCTTGGCATTCACCACATTGGGATCGTCTTCGGGCAAATAAAGACCGCTGGCCATCAATAAACTGTCATCAAAACCTTGGGCATTAGGGGTAGAACCCGCTGCTCTCCCAAGATGCCACTTACCGATGTGTGCAGTGTAATAACCCTTGTCACGCAGTACCTCGGCTATCGTCACTTCTGCCGCAGGCAAACCTTGTTCTTCGTAAGAGACCGCAGCCTCGCTACCCGCGTCGCTAAACACGCCCGGCGGCAAACCATTATTATCCATGGCCGCACTGACCATCGAAACCATGGGACCCATGCCCGATGGCGTAGGGGTGAATTCGAAGCCAGTACGGGCGGGGTAACGGCCGGTCATAATCATGGCTCGCGAAGGTGCGCACGTCGCGTTGCCCGCGTAGGATTGATTAAAAACGGCTCCCTGCTCGGCCAACTGATCAATATGCGGTGTCTGTAGACGGCCACCGGCGACCCCCCCGCCAAACGTGGATATATCGTTGTAACCTAAGTCATCGGCAACGATGAGAATAATATTCGGGAGCCGCTGCTTTGCTTCAGACTGTGCCTCCTGCGGTCCTTTCTCCCACGGTACGGCAGTATTCGGCGCCACGACAAACTCCCTGTCTGATCTAAACTTGACTAGGCCCAATAGAATATCGACTCTGGTCAACCACGCTAGCCCGGCCAGGACAATGACCACGAGCAGCAGAATGATCAATGACTTTTTAAGCATAAGCTGTTGCCTGCTGTTAATGACGAAGCGGCTTACCCACCGTCAATACCAAATAGCGCGGCAGGAGGATGAGCATTTAATTGGCATGAATAATGTCATATTATTTTGTCCGTGTAAACGGTGAAAACATTTGGTACAACTCACATGAGGCTGAACGGTATAATGAAGACGGAATCATTGAACCTGCGAAATTGATCGCTGACTATCAACAGCGGGAACTGGACTTGAAGGAAACCAAATGAGAAGAATACTCTCTGTGACTGTGCTGTTAGCGGTATTGACTGCGTGTTCGCCCTTTGACGATAGGCAGCCTGACGAAACCGCTCTTGCCAACGCTTACTATGGTGAAAAACCCGACCCGTTGTTTATCAGGGAAACAGCCCAGCGATACCTGCAAGTGCATGATCTGGCTTCAGATGTTGAGTGGCAGCCTATGGACAGCGTGAGAGGGTCTTACTCTGTCAAAACCAGTGCTGTTCATTACGGCTATCTTTTAACGGGCTTGGACACCGATGGCACTGAGTACACATTTGTCTTTAAAAACGATCTAATCACCGTGGTAACAGCCAACGGGCTGCGGATCTTCTAAGTTTCACGTGAATCCTTCTGTGAAGATGAAAATATTACGCACCGCGGACAGCTGCCTTAAAAACCTACCCGACTACACTTCGAGCCTCATTACATGACGATTACCGATGACGATGGCACCGAAATAAGAATTCACAGTATCGATGAACGCCCCCGTAATGCAGAACCTATATTGCTGATGCACGGCAACACCAGCTGGAGCTATATTTACAGAAAGATAATTCCGCTGTTGTTGCAATCTGGCCGCCACGTCATAGCGGGCGATTTAGTAGAACTTAGTCGCAGTAATAAACCAACAAGAGAAAATTTATTACACTTTAGCGCGCCACATTAACTGTAGGGAAAAATAGCTGCATGCTAATGCTCTGAAAAATATCACCCTGTTTTCTCAAGGCTGGGGAGGGGTGATTGGCCTTAATTTAGTCGTTGATAATCCAGCACGGTTTGACAGAATTGTTTCCGCTACTACTGGTGTGCCGCAGTGAGATGATGGTCACTTTATTCAGGAAGATAAGCCTGATAAAATTAGCGCGGCAGTTATTCCTTTTCTAGAGCTAAGCAAATGAAAAAGTGGCTAATAAGAATACCGCTCGCTTTGCTTGCAATTATTGCCTTAGCTATTTGGCAGCTCTATTTTTCTGCGCGCCCATCGTTAATGACTGACCCTGCAACACTAGCCGGTGATGGCAGCACCCTTAATTACTGCGAGCTGCCGGCACTAGACGGTAGTGGTAAAATTGCGATGGATATTCCTAAAGGCAACACCCCTGGCTGTGGTTACGATCACTTTCCTTTGCCTATATTGACGCAATGTACAGAGTCCTTGCCGACTGAAGCCGATGATATTCGTGGTTTATGGATTGGTATAGAAGGAGACCATGTTGGGCACGTCGAGCGAGTAGAGCAGTGTGGTTCACGAGTGGTAATTACTAGCTCCGGCATTATCCACGATGGCGGTCCCAATGCCGATGCAGACACCGTTGGATTAAATTCCAACGATACCGAGGGCTCGGTGTTGTTTATTGCAGCAGGCAAAGAATACTGCGGTAGAACATCAGCCAGCATGACATGGAATGACAAAGTGTTAGATTTTAATGCCTTTGGTTGGGGGCCAGTGGTCGTTAAGCGCTATATGCAGGGCGAGCAACTCGTTTGGGAATACGTCGATGGCAGCAACACTATTATGGACAGAATATGCCAGTTACCAGAAGACCATAAAAGGCCTGCCAAGCGCGGCAAACGCATTGATATTTTTTAAAGGTAACTAATGAGACCTGTCTCTTATACACA
>CAJXTK010000080.1 GCA_913061115.1 uncultured Haliea sp. | reverse complement strand
TCAGATGTGTATAAGAGACAGATGTTATATAAGATGGGGTATAGGCTAATTCGAGTAGGCTGACTCTGCAATGAGTAAGGACTTTCCCCCTGCTCTAGAGTGGATGTTATTACAAGCATCCCGCCTTCATTGTAGTCAAGCGGGTAGTCGTGAGATATGAGTTGTATATGGTTATAAGTTATGCCGACGGCAAACAATATTATACAGGCCAGATAGATGCTGTTAAGTGTAATGCCTAGCTTGGCTGAATAATTTTCGGTCATTCTAATTCCATAATATAAAGACCTAAGGCTTTTAGTCTGCATGTGCAAACGAATATGAGTCTAGCACAGGTCTGACGGGCAAAATCAGTCTTTTCTTGACAGCCTTTCTCGACATCCTAAACGTAAATCCTACCCTAAGGTTACGTCGTTCGTGCAACCAGACTGAAAGGTAAATTCTGGTAATGGCCGTCATCCGAGAGTATATTGTGATGGCGTTGGTTGATAGAAATCTCGGCTCCGGGGCGCGCATTTTGATGACCTATAATAACGCAGCTGTATCTCACAAAGGTATTACAGCGATTTTCGAACCATGAAGCTATTAGTGAAAATGCTATGAAGACGACCTTCTCAGGCCATCTGTATGATATGTGCTACCCACCGGGGATTGAGCATCACTGGTGGACTCTAGCCCGTAACAGGCTCTTGGCGAACATCCTCCGTAGGGAATCTGGCGGCACCGGAATTTTTCTCGAAGTAGGCTGTGGCAAGGGCGTGGTCGTCAAGAGTCTCAAGGACCGTGGCTTTAACATACATGGCGTTGAGCTAGCCAATGTCAAACCCATGGATGGAGCGCAAACATTGGTGGATTCAGGCACGGATGCCTGTGAGTGGGCGATTGAACGGAGGTCTCAAATTACGGGGCTTCTGCTGCTGGACGTAATTGAGCACTTGCCCGAGCCCGAAGAGTTTTTAAAGAAGCTAGAAAGTAGTTTTCCAAAATTAGACGTTATTATTATCACCGTGCCTACTTGCCAGGAAATCTGGTCTAACTATGACTCCTTCTGTGGCCACTATCGACGCTACTCGTTGGGAATGCTTGAAGAACTGGCTACACATCTCAAATGGAAGACTAAAAGTGCCGGTTATTTTTTTCGTTTCCCATATTTACCCATGAGGCTGATGTCTTTGCTTGGGGTTGACCGTAATATCCAAATCAACCCCCCTACAAAAATGATGCGGCCACTTCATCGACTGGTTTCAGCAGTCTGTCAATTAGAGCAAGTATTAGTGCCGCGGAGAATACGCGGCAGTAGTGCCTATGGCGTTTACTATCCTGATAGAGTCGGGCAGACACAATGATTATCTATTTTTTATAAACAGCGAGGCTCACTGAGTGGTTTTACGAGAGCGCTTATCTTCTGATGAAAGCTTCAAGGTTGTGGCAAGCCCAAGTTAGGCCGCTTGACCCTCGTAGGGGAAGTGTTGCCATAGTGTGTCATGTGCTTATTTGATATTTGGTGATGTGTCTCTGCACTTTGGTTATTAATGGTCTGGTGATGCACTTTGGGGTCAAGGTATTGTCGGTGCACTATCTTGTGGTCCAGTTCAGCTGCCATCCAGTCTGCTGTAGTCAAAGCGGGGGAAGATCTGATTATTCTTTCTCACTTCGACCCTTCTCTAAAACCTCCTTTCGTCTCCCTTCGATCATTTTCCCCGAGGCTTGCTTTGCCCACCAGATTGCTCGCGCCTCTTCCCATTCCAGAGCGTCGTCCAGCAGCATGGAGTAGCCGTCCTTAATCAGGGTTTGGTACTGCTCCAGTACCGCTGGCACGCAGCCGCAAATGTCCTGTGCCATCTTTATGGCTCTGGGCAATAATGCATCTTCTGGCACCACGTGATTGACGAGGCCCCATTCATACGCCTGCTGGGCAAAAATCGGTGCACCGGTGAAGGCGATTTCTTTGGCGCGGGACAGTCCGATCAAGCGCGGTAGCTTCTGGCTAAGCCCCCAGCCTGGTAGCATGCCGACACGGGCATGGGTATCGGCAAAGCGGGCGTGTTCAGAGGCGAGCAGGATGTCGCAGGCTAGCGCCATTTCGAAGCCACCGGTGATACAGTGCCCATTGATAGCCCCGATAATAGGGCCTGTGAAAGATCTCATCGCCTGCGCCACGACATTGTCGGCCTCTTCAGCGGCATTGTTCAAGTCACTCGAGCCCAGCTCCTTTAAGTCAAACCCCGCGCAGAATGCCTTGCCATTCCCCGTCAGAATAATCACCCGAATGTCGGGGTCTTCAGTGCAGTCTGTGAAGACTGCGACAAAATCCATGCGCAGGTCGCGCGAAAGCGCGTTCATTGCCAGCGGACGATTAAGTGTGACGATAGCGAAGCCCCCGTGCTTTTCCAGGAGTACAGTATTCATAATTTAGGTTCCCAGTAGAGAGGGTGATTGAAGCAACTTAAGTTCCTTGGCAATCGCTGGGCCGCGCAGCACAGTCTGTGGATTCCAAGCCTGCGGTGGTTCGTTGTCCACCACCCAGCATACCACAGCAGCGATAGCGGCAGGCGAGCAGGGCTTGAATCGCGCTATGACAGCGTCGTCGATTCCGGCAAGTCGCATCACGTCAGTCATGACCAGGCCGGGCTCAAGATTAAAGACACGTAATCCCTTGCCGGGGTGTTCAGCGCGGAGCGATGCTCCCATACGCGCCAGCGCGGCCTTCGAGGATGGGTAGGCGAAACCCCAGCCCCCTGCATTAGCCGCGGCGGGCGGGTCGGTGAAGGCGCTATGAGAAACCATATTCAGCACTGTGCCACTTTCGCGCGCGATCATGCCAGGCACGATCGCTTTAACCAATGCGAGAGGGGTAAATATATTGCCCTGATAAATTGACCATAGTTGCTCTTCGGCAACATCAAGAAGCGCCTCTATATTGCCGGTGCCTTGATATACCGCGTTATTGAACAGTACGTCTATTCGGCCGAAATGTTTTAGCGCGGCCTGGGCTGCTGCCACCATAGATTGTGGCTCAAGGATATCGCCGCGCAGACACAAGGCCTCGCCTCCGACGCTTTCTACCGCTTTGGCAGTCGCTTCAAGACTGCCAGGGAGTGCGACAGAGCTGCCCACATGGTCGTGGTTTTCGCCATCGGTGAGTGTTCGTGCAGTGATGGCTACACGGTATCCCGCCTTGGCGAGAGCCACTGCTGATTCTGCGCCGATACCTCGACTTGCGCCGGTGATGAAGGCTACCTTGTCATTCATTAAATTGCGCTCCTGCTTATGATTGTGTGTTGTGGTTTAGAATCCTTTTATCTTGGCGATTCCTTGCAGAAATTTTTAGTGTAAAGCTGCCATACAATACTGTTGTTGTGCTAGTGTGACAACGGTTTGACACAGATTGAAACTTGATACATCGAACATTGAAGGAGAGTATAAGTGACGGCACCAGAGGCAGTTCATATTGGGCGGGATGACTTGCCCTATATCGATATCGGAGACGGCAGCAAGCTACGGGTTGTTCAGGTGAAGCCCAAAGAAGGTTTGTGGATTGTTGAAAATATTTTTCAGGCAGGCTACGAAGTCGACACCCATAAACACACGGGTCCTGTGTGGGGCTATACGCGTTCCGGGGCATGGAAGTATAAAGAGTATGAATATGTTAACCGCGCCGGATCATTTCTCTATGAGCCCGCGGGCTCTGTGCATACCCTGCAATGTGTCGAGGACGACACTCAGGTGTGGTTCCAAATGTACGGCGCGAATATCAATCTAGACGCTGATGGTAATATTACGTCGGTGGTTGATGGGCCAATGACGCTAGAGTTTTATTTGGCCGTTTGTGCTGATCTTGGTCTTCCTCGACCTAACGTCTTGGTCGATTAAGCATGCAGATCGATGTTTATAATCCAGACAACTATAGTAGCGGTATCCCGCATCAGCAGTTTGCTTGGCTGCGCGAAAATGCACCTGTTCACTGGCAGGAACATCCGGCGGGGCATGGTTACTGGGTGCTGAGTAAGCATGCAGATGTACTTGCGGTGTCGCGAGATAACAAAACATTTTCTGCTGAAGCGGGCTTCGTCATGGTCGATGATTTGCCGCCCGATATCTTAGAGATGGCGCGCAATCAGCTATTGGGTATGGATCCGCCAAAACATGGACCGCTGCGGCGCGCCGTGATTACTCGGTTTACTTCAAGGATGCTGGCGGAGCTGGAGCCACAGGTACGTCAGATAACCCGGGATGTGATGACGCAGATAACCCTGCCGCAGGAGGTCAATTTTGTGGAAAGTCTGGCGGGCGATTTGCCGACTGCTGTGATTTGCTCCATGCTGCAAATTCCTCGAGACATGTGGGGAAAAATCCGCCATTGGTCCGACCTGCAGACATCCGGGTCTGACCCTGATTTGGGCGGTACTCCGGAGGAGATCAACCAAGCCAGTGTGGAGATGGGGACCTACGGGTTTCAATTAGCCTGCGAACGCAAGGATCAGGGTGGCGACGATCTCATTTCCCTGCTGGTCAATCACGAGGTGGACGGGCACCAGCTGTCGGAAATGGAGTTTGCATCGCTGTTCATTCAGCTCACGGTAGCGGGAAACGAAACCACGCGCGGCCTGATAAGCAGTGGTATGCACGAGCTGCTTAAGCGACCGGCACTCTATCAACAGTTGCAAGCGCACCCCGAGCAATTGCCGCTGGCGATTGAGGAAATGCTACGTTGGACCTGTCCATTGCACTACTTTCGTCGCACGGCGACTTGTGATGCTGAGATTAGGGGTCAGAAAATAAGAGCAGGAGACCGGGTGGTGATGCTTTATAGCTCGGCTAATTTTGATGAAGAGGTATTTGTCGAGCCAATGAAGTTTGACATCACGCGCAGCCACAATCCGCATATGGCCTTCGGTCATGGTATACATCTGTGCTTGGGCGCTAATCTTGCGCGCATGGAAGCGAGAGCTTTTTTCGAAGAATTCTTCAAGCATTTTGCACGTATTGAGTCGAGTGCTCAGCCAGTTTATATCCGTTCCAACAGTATTCATGGATTCAAGGATATGCCAGTGTTGCTTACGCCGCGCGAGCAGTGACATGAAAACCAAAGTCGCGCTGGTGATGGGTGGCGGGGCAGGTACTGGGCGGGCCACTGCTCTGGCTTTTACCGAAGAGGGCGCAAGTGTCGTCATCGCCGATGTGAATGAAGAGGGTGGTCGTGAAACCCTGGCGCAGGTGCAAGCGACAGGTGGCCACGGACTTTTTGTTGGGGCAGACATGAGCGAGGCCGCGGATGTACAGAACGTCGTCGCGCAAACTCTCCAGGTGTTTGGCGGCTTGCATATGGTATCCAATAACGCGGCACTGGGTGCGCCGAATAAACCGGTAACCGATCTTAGCGAAGACGAATGGGATCGTTGTATGGCCGTCACGCTTCGCGGCATATGGCTGTGCATGAAATATCAATTGCCACTGATAGAAGCATCGGGAGGCGGGGCTATTGTTAATGTCGCTTCCGTGTCTGGTATTCGTGGTGAAGCGTTTCAGTCTGCTTATGCGGCAGCTAAGGGTGGAGTGATCAATCTCAGCAAAACGGTGGCAGTGGAGTATGCGAAGCGTGGGATTCGGGTGAATACCGTATGTCCGGGTGGAATTAATTCCGGCGGCATGGCCTTTTATTTAGAAAAAATGCCTGAAATGCGCGAGCGTGCCTTGAAAGCGCATGCGATGGGGCGACTAGCCGAGCCAAAAGAAATCGCGGACGCAGTGGTTTATCTGTGTTCAGATCGCGCATCATTTATCACCGGGCATGACCTGGTGGTCGATGGAGGGGTTATGGTTAGATCAAACGTTGTCGATATTTAACTTTAGCGCGATAAGTCGTTAGTCCAAAAAGGCGACCAGACTGGCCGCCTCTATTGTACACCCTCAGCGGTTTGCTTAGACCGGCGAAACGGAATAGCCACCCCATACGGGGTAATAGTTCTCGTCATAGTGTGATGCGAGAGACGCGTGTAAGTCATTCAACTCCCATTTTTTGGCGCCTTGGGGGTTTATGAAGACATCGCTTAGGGTAGGGCGCTGCAGGATCTGTACTTCGTTGCCCCAGACTACGAGTACCTCACCGGAAATGCTTGCCGCTTCGGGTGAGCTTAAATAACCCACCAATGGCGCGACATTGGCGGGATCGAATACATGGAATCCACCATCAGCCGGTGGCTGAAACATCTCCGCGGTCTGACCACTTGACGTCATGTCAGTCAGCGCACGTGGCATAATCACATTGCTAGTAATGCCGTATTTGGTTAACAGTTGCGCTGCGCCCATCGCCATGGCGATAATGCCAGCCTTGGCAGAGGCATAATTGGGCTGACCGGGGGAGCCATAGATAGCCGCTTCCGAGGATGTGCTGATCAGGCGACCGTAGACCACTTCCCCAGTTTTGGCCTTGTCACGCCAGTAGGCAGTGGCGTTGCGCATGTTGACGAAATGCCCCCGCAGATGCACTCTCACGACAGAATCAAATTCATCATCACTCATGCCGAAGATAGTTTTGTCACGGCAAAAACCCGCATTATTGATCATGATGTTGAGATCGCCGTAAGCATCGAGTGTTGATTTGAGCAGATTGTCTGCGTCGTTGCTGTCGGCGCAATCGCCCAATACAGCCATCGCTTCACCACCAAAGGCTTTGATCTCTTCAACAGCTGAATGAGCTGCTTCTGCTGCGTCCGGTCGGTCGATGTCATTAATCACGACACGAGCACCTTGACGTGCTAATTGAATGGCCTCCTCGCGCCCGAGGCCACGGCCTGCGCCTGTGATTACGGCGACTTTGCCTGTCAGGTCTCCCATGAAAGTTCTCCTTGAATTGTCAATTGAAGGGCCCTGCCGCTGGCAGACCCGGTAAATCAAATACGTTCGATAATCGTTCCCGTGCCGACTGATGAGCCACAGCACATAGCAATAAGTGCTGTGCTTTTGCCAGAGCGCTCCAGTTCATGCAGTGCGGTAGTAATCAGCCGTGCTCCAGTTGAGCCAACGGGATGACCCAGAGCGATAGCGCCGCCATTGACGTTGACCTTGTCCATGTCTGCGTTGTATACCTGCGCCCACGAGAGAACGACCGCAGCGAAGGCTTCGTTGATTTCCACGAGGTCGATATCCGCCATAGTCATGCCGCTCTTTTTTAAAAGTGCGGCGGTGGCGTCAACCGGACCGTCCAACAAGTAGTAGGGGTCAGTGCCAATCACACAATCGGCGATGATGCGTGCGCGCGGCTTAAGGCCGCGAGCTCGGGCTTCGTCTGCGGTCATCCACAATACGGCAGCGGATCCGTCGGAAATCTGTGAGGAATTTCCTGCGGTGTGGATGGTATTTTCCATCACCGGTTTGAGTCCTGCGAGCGCTTCCATCGTTGTCTCGCGTAGACCTTGATCGCGCGCGACAGTGCGAGTTTCCCCAGTAGGATTACCGTCTTCACCCATGATGGGGGCCTCTACTTGGAATACTTCACGGTCGAAGCGACCTTCCGCCCAGGCTTGCTTGGCGCGCAGCTGGGAGTTGTAAGCCAGCTGATCAGCCATTTCACGGGTAATACCGCGGTTGTCGGCAATACGTTGCGCGCTGGTAAATTGGTCGTGACTGGAGTCCCATGGCCAATCGGGCGGGATAAAGTAGCCCGGACCATTGTAGACGTTGGCGCCCAATCCGACGCGGCTCATGGCTTCTACACCACAGGCAATGCCAATATTGACGGAACCGCTAGAGACCATAGAAGAGATCATGTGGTTGGCCGTCTGGGCAGAGCCGCACTGGTTGTCCAGAGTGGTGCCGCCGGCGGTATAGTCTTTGCCGAGTGTGAGCCATGCATTGCGGGTGATATTACCCGCCTGCTCGCCCGCCTGGGTGACACAGCCACCGGCAAGGTAGTCCACGTCAGCATATTCTAGGCCGGAACGGTTGACGATTTCCTGCAGCGACAGAGCCAATAATTTTGTAGCATGAAAGTCAGATAGATCCCCTACGCCGGGTTTGCCACGGGCGATAGGTGTTCTGACGGCTTCTACGATAACTGCTTCGCGCATGATGGATCCTCAAATAATAGGAGTTGCGTTTACCGGGACTAAGATGGATTTAATTGAGCAAGCTAGTGTACTAGACAGCGGCCGTATTTCAATGGCGCATAAGGCCATGTATGAGGCGAAATTTTGCCGATTTTTAACCGTTACAGAAGCATCACAGGTATGAGAAAGGTTCGCGAGTGCAGTTGACTACGCTGCTCTCTGATTGGTTGTCTTTCTTGCAAGCATGTAACATACCCTGACGAATGACGAATGACGAATGACGAATGACGGATCGAGTAACGAGAGGAGAGTAGGATATGAAGCGGTATGCATACAACGATGTTGAAGCGCTGCAGGAGCTAGTGTCAGACGAGTTTGGTTCTTGGAGTGGGCAGGTGGAGATTACCCAGACACTGGTCGATCAGTTTGCGGCGCTGACGGGCGATACTTACTGGATCCACACTGATCCTGAGAAAGCAAAAACCGACAGTCCGTTTGGCGTTACTATAGCCCATGGGTTCCTGACGCTAGTGCTGCTGCCGAAAATGGTGGGTGAGCCCAGTTATGAAGTAACCGGCTACAACAATATTTTGAATTATGGCTCTGATAAACTGCGCTTTATCGGCCCCGTTCCTGTGGGTAGTGCTGTTCGTTGCCGCAGCAGAGTCAAGGGCGTGACCGCGACACCTAAGGGGACTAAGCTACTAATGGAACAGCATATTCATGCTGTTGGACAGGATGAACGCCCTGTTTTAGTGTACGAAATGATTATAATTTACATGTAATGCTGACTTGCCTGCTAGGTAGCAGGTCTTATATTTAGCGGGGGCTTTGGCCTCCTTTTTTATGCGTGGTGCGTTGACAAAATGGGCTGTGGTGATGCGCAGACCCTTTCGCTTTTTGAAGCTGGCTCATGGCAATGAGATATTCACGGCTGAGCAAACTGGATGTCGGCCGTTTCGCCCGGCAAAAATCGTCTCAGTCCATCTTCCCTAAAATCGCTCCACCGGTCGGGATCCCGACACCGGACGTGACTAGCGCATGATTGACGGTTTTTGCTGGCTGGTTTACTGAGGTGCCACGCACCAACCGCGTGGCTTCAACGATGCCATTAACGCCGTGGATATAGGCTTCACTGAGCTGCCCTCCATGGGTGTTAGTAGGGAGTCTGCCGTCCGTTCTCAATGCGCCGTCTTTAACAAAATCGCCGGACTCGCCATAGCCGCAGAAACCCCATGCCTCAAGTTGCCATAGCACAATGGGAGAGAAGGCATCGTAAATTACGGCAGCATCAATATCGTCGACAGAAAGTCCGCTCATGGCATAAACATTTTTTGCCGCCGTTTCCATTTCGGGGATTCCGGCAAATTCCTCGCGATAAAACGAGGTCATTTGTTCTTGGTTGTCGGCGGCACATTGAGCGACGCCTAGCACACTCACGCCCGGCTGTTTCAGATCGCGTGCACGCTCAGGCGTCGTCACGATCACTGCTGAGCCGCCATCACTTTCTTGGCAGCAGTCGAATAACTGCAGTGGGTCCGCAATCATCCGTGCTGCGTCGTATTCGGCGCGGTCGAAATTTCTGCCATAAAAGAAAGCGGCCGGATTGTTGGCGCCATAGACCCGAGTTGAGTGTGCCACTTCAAACAGCGCGTCTTTGCTGACGCCGGTGTTGTGCATCCAGCGCTGGGTGAACATTGCGACCCAACTGGCGGGAGTCAGCAGGCCATAGGGCATATACCAGCCCCAATGGATGGCATCAGCTGTGGTGATGTCGCCGGCAACGCCACCAGAGAAGCGGTGGCCACTGCGGCCATTTAATGCGCGATACACCACAACCGTTTCTGCCATCCCAGTCGCTATCGCCATGGTTGCCTGATGCAGGCAGCTAGTAGCGGCGCCACCACCGTAATGGGAGCGGCCATAGAAGGTTAACTCGCCCACACCGAGCGCTCGTGCCACCTCGATTTCGTCGTTGTTATCCATAGTGAAGGTTGCCATGCCATCAATGTCGCTGGGCTTAAGGCCTGCATCATCAATGGCGGCCTTGACGGCTTGCACCGCGAGCGAGAGTTCGGAGACACCAGAATCTTTGCTGAATGTAGTATTGCCGATGCCGACAATTACTGCTTTGTCTTTCACGTTAGCGATCACGATTCAGGACTCCTTGGGCAATGTCAGTTGAACGGTGCCCTGCATGTGCATGCCCCATATATTATTTTCTCCGGTCACGGCGAGGTCTACCAGTCCACTATCTTTGTCCAGTGCTGTGACTTCACCGCTAACTGTCATTAACATGCCCGGTATGTTGGGGGCACCCAAACGCAGATCCACCGATTTGACCACAGCATCCGGCCCGCTCCAATCGGTAGCGAAACGAGTCATCAGGCCTTGACTGGTGAGAATGTTCATAAATACATCAGGCAGACCGACGGCTTGCGCGGCGGCCTTGCTATGATGTACCGGTTCGAAATCACGCGTGGCCAGAGCGCCACAGACCACTAGGCCTGTTGTGATGTCGATGTCCGCATTGGGTAGCTTGTCGCCAACGGCTACCTCGGCGCGAGTCAGTGTTTTGTATTCTTTCATGGTTTTATTCCTGATTACGCCGGATAGAATTGCGGCAGCATGGTTTTCTCGTCGACTTGCTCGAGCACGCCTTTGACCTTCATGCCGATATGCACTTCCGATGGGCTACACCCTATAATATTCGCCACGAAGTTAGTGCCCTCTGCCAGTTTTATGACAGCACACACCAGTGGATACTGGTAGCCCGGGATCTTGGGGTGGTGGATCTCGGTGTGGCTAAGAATTTCACCGTCCAGCGTGGATTCGATGGAATCCCATTCCATGGACTGACATTCACCGCACATGGGTCGGGGAGGGTGGCGGAGGGTCTGGCAGCTTTTACAGCGCTGTATCAGTACTTTGCCGTCGTCACAGGCTTCCCACCACCACTTGTTGTCGTGGCCGCGAGGGGAGGCGATCCGGGTTGGAACGTCGAGTTTGTCCTCAGTGGCAACAGCGGAAGGCTGTTCCTGTGGAATGAATTTCAGTACCTTGAAGCGCTGTGTGCCAACCTTTTCACCGCGCTGGTCAGTAAACGTCGACAGCGTTTCGAAAAAATATCCGGTGCCGCGCCCGGTCGTTTTACGCTCAGAGATATTGTCGATAATCATCTCAATGGTGACATTGTCGCCGGGGTTGACCTCCTTGAAATACTCCTGCTTTACATTCGTGCCCAGCACACCGGTGTAACCGTGCTTGTCGAAGACGCTAACGAGATTCGACATTGCATTAAGTGCACGACCTTTGGTGACTTGAAAGCCCTCTTGGCCCCAGACATACATCATAGCGGGAGGTGAGATAGTGGTTCCGCGAATGCTTTTAGCCGCCCAGTCTTTGTCGAGATAGGCCGGATTGTTATCGCCCATGATTTCTGCCCACTGGCGAATCATGGCCTCGTTTATATCATCCGCTGCGGGTGTCGGTGGATAGACTTCCTGGCCTATGAAAGCGTAAATCTCTGACTCAATGGCTTTTTGCTCATCCGTTGTCATCTGGCACAGTTCCTATTGCAGTTATCGGTTGTTTCTAGCGGTGTGACGGCATGCCAAGTCCATGAGTGGCGACCAGTCCACGCAATACTTCCACTACGCCGCCGCCGAAGGTACTAATGGTAGCGCGACGGTACTCATGCTCTAGATCACCATGCAGCACGGCACCCGCACTGCCAGCGGCTATCAGAGCATGGGGGCCCACGACGTCCATCAGTATGCGGCAAATTTCCAGCATGATTTCAGTTGAGTAGACTTTAATAGCAGAGGGGAAGACCGGGTCCATCTTTTGCTGATCGAGCTGCCAAGACATGCGTGCGTTCATAACACGCATAGCCTCAAGGTGCGCGTAGACTTCTGCAAGATTACGCTGGGTAAGAGGATCATCGATGACGCGCTGCCCATCGGCATTCTTGGTATTACGCGCCCACTCCAGAGCCGCCCGAAAAATTTTCCAGCCCTGTATGCCCCATGCGGCGAGGCCGACTCGTTCATGATTGAGCTGCTCGGTTATCAAACGCCAGCCACCATTTTCTTCGCCGATAATCATATCAGCGGGTACTTTTACATCGGTATAGTACGTTACGTTGGTGCGCACACCACCCATGGTGTGGATGGGGCCGTAAGAAAACCCGGGATCTTTGGTGTCCATCACCAATATAGAAATGCCCTTATGCTTTGGAACGTCCGGATTGGTGCGGGCCGCCAACCACACATAGTCTGCACCTTCAGCGCCACTGGTATAGACTTTATTCCCATTCACTAAATAGTGGTCACCCTGCTTGACGGCTGAGGTCGTTAGGGCTGCAAGGTCAGTGCCGGCTCCGGGTTCGGTATAGCCAATGGAAAAGTGAAGCTCGCCGCCTGCTATGCCGGGAAGGAACCGTTTCTTTTGCTCGTCAGTACCTTTGCTGATGATCGATGGGCCGACAGTATTCAGTGTTACGAAGGGCGTAGGCGCGCCTGCTAGTAGGGCCTCTTCATAGCGAATAAGTTGTTCACTTTCGGTAAGGCCGCGACCACCGTATTGCTCCGGCCAGCCGACCGCCAGCATGCCATCGAGGCCTTGCTGCCGGATGAGCGTCTTATAAAGATCGCCACTTTCTGCACTGCGCAATTCCTCGCGGTGCTCGGGCTTAATTAGATTGGAGAAGTAGGCGCGAAATTCTTTGCGCAACTCTTTTTGGTGGTCTGTGTAGTCAACGAACATGTGCAAGCTCCTTTCAATTAATGACACATATAACTGTCTCTTATACACATCTGACGCTGCCGACGAATAGAGAGGTGTAGA
>CAJXTK010000079.1 GCA_913061115.1 uncultured Haliea sp. | reverse complement strand
GAGATCATGCCTAGTCTCGTGGGCTCGGAGATGTGTATAAGAGACAGGAGGATATCGTCGATGGTCTGGAAAATGCGCCACAGGCATTTCTCGGTCTTTTTTCGGGTCAAAACTTTGGAAAGCTGGTCGTAAAAGTCAGCTAGTAAGATATTTTTACCCGCGATATTTATTCAGGAAATATGCCTCGATAACGTCACCTTTGATACGGCTTCACACCAGTGTCTATGCCGTGTCCAAGGCGCTAACCCGTAAAATAAAATGACACCAGGCAACCGCACTCACAGCTGAGGCTCAAAAGTACCTGCCGACGCTAATTTCCAGTCGCGTGCCCAGTCGTCCGGCACAACATCACCCAATAAAACATTCGCTGCAAGAGGTGGAAAAACGTCGTCAAAATGTTGGTTGATACCATTTGCGCCGCGTCGCCAGATCAAATGAGGAAACATTTTTTCGGGGTCGTCAAGACCCATTGCGCCGATGATCTCGAAGGCTGAGCGCAGTGTGCGCTGCTGAAAACTGGCAACCCGTTTGTGTCGGCTCTCTACGTCCAGTGCCTTCCCGCGCACTGGATCCTGCGTGGCAATACCCGTTGGACATTTGTTGGTGTTGCAGGCCTGGGATTGAAGGCAGCCTAGCGCCAGCATTATAGTGCGGGCTGCGTTAACAGCGTCAGCGCCGATCGCCAGCTTGGTGACTATATCAAAGCCAGTTGCTGTCTTGGCCGATGAAATGATACGAATTTTTTCACGCAGACCCGTGCCCACTAGGCAGTTATGCACGAAGCTGGTGCCTTCCAGACAGGGAACCCCTAGTCGGTTGCTGAACTCTACCGGTGCTGCGCCGGTGCCTCCCTCGGCGCCATCGACGGTGATGAAGTCGGGTGTAATGCCCGTCTCCAGCATGGCTTTACAAATCGCCAAAAATTCATACTTGCGACCAATGCACAATTTAAAGCCCACTGGTTTTCCGCCACTCAACTCCCTGAGTTTAACCACAAAATTCAGCAGACCCTTCGGGGTGCTGAACTCTCTGTGTCCAGGGGGTGAGATCACATCTTCTCCCACAGTGACCAGTCTGATTCGTGCAATTTCGCTCGATACCTTAGCCGCGGGCAGCACGCCGCCATGAGATGGCTTTGCACCCTGTGATATTTTTATTTCAATCATCTTGACTTGGTCAAGCGTGGCTGCGGCTTTGAATGACTCTGGATCAAATCCACCATCAGGCGAGCGACAGCCAAAATAGCCAGTACCGATCTGCCAGACGATATCTCCACCCTGTCGATGATAGGGGCTGAAGCCGCCTTCACCGGTGTTATGGTAGAAACCGCCCAGCTTTGCGCCCTTGTTGATTGCCATAATGGCGTTGGCACTGAGTGCCCCGAAACTCATGGCGGAGCAATTCAGGCGCGCAGCATTGTAGGGTTGGGTGCACTGATTGCCACCAATCAGCACGCGCTTAGACTCCTCGAGCACCTCGGTCGGTGCGATCGAGTGTGCAGCGCCCAACCAGCCTGCTTGCGTGATGTCATGTGCGGTGCCGAAAGGTTGGGTGTCGTCCAGCCCCTGCGCTCTGCGGTAAACGAGATCACGCTCCTCTCTATTGAAGGGCAGTTCTTCGGTATCGCCAGCGATAAAGTATTGGCGAATTTCCGGGCGGATAAACTCCAACGCGTAACGCATATAGGCCGCCACTGGATACAGTCGATTTAGCGTGTGAGGGCTGAACCACAGGTCATGTATACCAACCACCACATACAGTCCAAGAATGAAGGAGATTACGTGAGCTGGGGCCCAATGATTGGACGCCACATAAATAGAGGCCGGGAAAAGCACCAGAGCAATAAACCAAAATAGTTTCTGCATGAACGTCACAATATATGCTCCTTGAAAAATACAGTTGTAGGATTCACAAAATCCTTTGAGTTTGTTGTGCGCCTGCCATGCTCATTCCTTGGGCAGCTGAGTCACATGCTCGCAAAACGTAATGTTGCATTATGCACTAACGACAGGTTTTCTTTTTTGCAAGTCAAGAGCTCCTTAGTACCTGGTCCGTAGGCATAAATAAACTGGCCTAATTTTAGCGTGTCAATCATCGATTCCGCAATCTCGGCACGTACTGCAGGGCAACCCCATGATCGCCCCAGAAGACCTTGGGCGCTTGCTGCGACGGGATCCACATAGGGTGCTCCATGCATAACAATAAAGCGCTGCATCGCAGATTCATTGAACCCTTTACTTAACCCCTGCAGCCTCAGTGAATAGCCATTGTCGCCTTGATAGGTGGCCTGTGTCAGGAATAAACCTAAGCTGGTTTGATGGCTGCCCTCGCGATCTGAAAATGCGTTGGGAATGTCGCCACCAGAACCCTGACCATGCGCAACATGTTCTTCGAACAATAATGCCCGGTTGTTCAAATCAATTACCCACAGACGTGGCTGCCGAGAAGGGATGGTGTAATCGATAATAGCCAGACGGCTGGCCGACTGTCCAACACCACTGTTCTGTGCGCATTTCATGGCGGCAACGGCTTCTGATATCGCAGCAGAGTTCAGTGTTGGGACGAGGCGGCTTATCAGGGCAGAGTCACCGGCCTTTACCTGAACGGTGGCAAGCAAGCCGAATGCCAGAGCAGGCAATAAGCGCATGATAATTATCTTGGACACAAAGCGTGCATTCAAGCTGCCTAATCAAAATAGAACACCTGACATTGTATAATAAATGTTAATTAATTCAATGCGATAGTGTCGATATGCAGTGTTTTTTTTATTGAGTTCAGTGCTTACCTAAAGTAGCCATAGCGTCATTTAGTCATCGGATGGCGCAAATGCCTGATTTAGGAAAGCAATTCTCGCCAGCATTGAGCGTTTTGAGATTTCGTTCTTCTCCATGGCATCATAACCATGCACCGTCTGTTTGGTCTCGTTGATGATAACCTCAATGTCTTGCTGTTGCAGGGCGGAAATATAACGTAGACCCTCATCTCTGAGCGGGTCAAATTCAGCCGTTTCCACATAGGTCATTGGCAGGTGCTGCAATTGGCCATGGCCGGGGGCTGCATAGGCAGGGGTAGCTGCATCTCGGTAGCGGCTCAGGTACATGTCCCACATATATTGGTTGGAGCGGGCATTCCACACCGGTACGTCGATGAACTCGGTTGCAGACAGCGTTGAGCAAGTGTTATCCAGTACCGGATAGATCAGCAGTTGTGCGCAGAGTTTGACGAGCTTTTCGTCCCGGGATTTTTGTGCCACGCCTGCTGCCAGTGCGCCGCCGGCACTGTCGCCTCCGACGGCGATGCGACTCGCATCAATACCCAGGCTATCAGCTTTTGTGATGCCCCATTCTAGGCTAGCGTAACAATCGTCGAAGCCACCGGGGAATGGATGTTTGGGCGCCAGTCGGTAAGGGACAAAGATTACAATGCATCCCGTTTCATTGGCATAGCGTTCGCAACTTTTTAGATGCAGACTTGCATAGGTAATTCCGAAGCCGCCACCATGGTAATAAACGAGAGCAGGAGCAGGTTTTGCCAGGCCATGAGGTTTCAGGGTGAAAACCTTCAGATGACTGCCATCGGCTCTTGTGATGAGGTGATAGTCGACCGTTAGCTTTAGTGAGCGCCTCACGAAGAAACACTGCAACTTCATTGCCGTGTTAATTAACCACAGTAGTATTACATTGAAGGTTAAGGTCACTACGGGAAATTTTGCGAAGTCGGGGTGGATGTCGTATTTTTTATTCATAGTGTCTATTTTCTATGTTGTTGATATTTTCTTGAAAAGAAATGCCGGCAGACGATCGTGTTGTATCAAAATACGCTACTTTGCAGCAGTCATTTTTTGTAACCAAGCCGCTGTTGGCGGTTGTAGCTGATCTGTCAGGCCAGAAGGTTGCTTTCAATCGGGCGCTGGGTTTGATTTATTATACATGCTTACTGGTATTTTCATCTCGACTTGTTGATAGCGTCGATGTGGTCCATGCTGGGAAAAATAATGCTATGGACGTCTATTATTATGCTATCCAAATTTGATGACTACCCGATTCACCAGACCGCCGAGCCTATTTTTCATACCGCCTCAAGCGATCGTTTCTTCTATGACCGCTACTGGTATAATGGGCACGCTCAGGACGGCAGCTTTTATTTCGGTGTGGGGATGTGTCGCTACGCTAACCTCGGCATCCTCGATTGTAGTCTGAGTCTGGCTATAGACGGGCACCAGTTCGCCTTTCACGGCTCGCGCAGAGCCCCCCAGGAACCTACTGACACCACGGTAGGTCCCTTTGCGTTACAGATACTGGAGCCGATGGGGCGTCACCGACTCCTGATAGAGGCCAATGAAACGGGTATAGAGTGCGATCTGCTGTTTACCCCCCGCACCGCTTGTATAGAAGAGGGGCGCCAGACGCTGCGCAACGAGCGACATATCGTGATGGACGCTACGCGTCTCGATCAGTTTGGCTTCTGGTCAGGATGGATTCGCTACGACGGTAAAGAGTTGAAAGTTGATGGGCGCACGACTTTTGGTTTGAAGGACCGCTCTTGGGGCATTCGCCCCGTGGGAGATGCCTATACCGGCGGCGCACCCTTAGCTGAGTATCAGGCCGTGCATTTTTGCTGGATGCCGATTCACTGGGAGAACGAGTGCAGCCTTGCGGGTTGGTTTGAAGACGGCAACGGCTACCAGTGGCACACGGACCAAGCATTTTTGCCACATTACTCCAGTATGGACGCGATCCCAGATACCATCGACCCTCAATCTCGCGTGTGGCAGGGTAAGGTAGAGCATCAGCTCAATATGATTCCAGGCACGCGGCGCGTCCGCTCAGCGACCATTACGATGCACGACCGATCCGGTGAAAGTATGGAAGTGCATTTGGAGCCGGTGCTGGTGCATCGCATGAAAGGCCTGGGTTATCAGCATTCTCAGTGGGGTCACGGTAAGTGGCAGGGCGAGCTGGCCATAGCGGGCGAAAGTTGGAAGGACAGTGATCTAGATCCGCTGGCGCTGGAGAATCTTCATATCCAGCAGATCGTGAAGGCAACGTGTGGTGATAAGGTGGGCCATGGTGTGCTGGAGCAGATGCATCTAGGGCCGTCGACAGTACTGGGCTTCGACGATTGGTTTGACGGTACAAAATAATCATAAGTAGATCAATCAACGCACGATAAGCTATTTTTGTTGACATAGTTTGATCAGACGAATCATGCAGAGGCGCAGAAAAAATGGCCAAACATAGAAGTTTGCTGTCTAGATTTTTGAGAATGGTGTTGCTGCTCGGGCTGGTGCTTGTTGGCTTGTCTTTGATAGTGGTCTGGCAGGTAGGCGCCTGGCATCTGGTTTTTCCATCTCATCATCACGATATTGTGGCGCCCGTTATTTCGCCAGACATGGTGTCTCCTGCTGTTCTGGTGTTCAGCAAGACCAACAGCTTTCGCCACACAGAGGGTATTGCCGGAGGCGTAAAGGCCCTGCAGACCATAACGGGAGCTCAGCAGTGGGGGATGTTCCATACGGAAAACGGTGCCGTGTTCAATGAAAACGATCTGGCCCGTTTTGATGTGGTGGTTTTTCTGAATGCGTCTGGAGATGTGCTCAGTGACGAACAGGAGAATGAGTTTCAGTCATGGCTCCAAGCGGGTGGCGGATGGCTTGGGATTCACTCAGCGGGTGATGATTCACATTCCGAGTGGCAGTGGTACACAGACAATCTGATCGGAGCGGCCTTCACTGCCCATATCATGGGCCCTCAATTCCAGAACGCCACTGTTGTTATGGAGAATCAGGCACACCCGGTTCTGTTAGACGTGCCTGATACCTGGCAGCACGAAGAGGAGTGGTACTCGTGGGAACAAAGCCCGCGCGTCGAGGGTTTCACCATTTTAGCTTCTCTTGACGAGGCTTCTTATAACCCAGTACAAAAGTTTATGGATTATGAGCGGGACCTGAGAATGGGTGATCATCCGGTTGTGTGGGCTAACTGTGTGGGCGATGGGCGCAGTGTTTACGCCGCCATGGGGCACAAGGCAGAATCCTTTGAGCAGCCCGTTTTTCGGCAGTTAATTCTTAATGCCTTGAGCTGGCTAATCTATGCAGAGGCCTGTCCGTTTTTGCCAGAGCCCTATGACAAGGTAATGACCTCGGTTTCCAACGCTGGAATATCACCTTCAGGTAATTGAAAGCGCCAGAACATGATGCCGTAGGGTCGTCCTTCGGTGTCCAACCAGTTAGGGCGTCCCGGGTCCCGGTGTGCCACGATCATTTCGAAGCTGCCGTCCTCGTTGAGCACAGTTTGCGTTCTATTCAGTGAGATACTGCGTTCCTCGTAGTTCAGGGTCTGCAGGAATCGATTGAATAACACCACATTGGCAAATCGGCACTTTGGAAAGCGACCTCGGATGAGCAGTGCCTGATCCGGGCCGAGTACAAACGGCGCCATGCTGTAGACGTTGTCACGCGCAGCATAGGTGATGGAGTCGTGGGAGTCGTCTTTTTTCGGTGGCTTAAACTGATTGGGTACCCTTGATACCCACGATGGACTGTTTTCATTGTTCATTGTAATCACGTTGCCGCTCACAAACGTGGTGACGCGCCCGATACCTGCGGCGATCTCGGCATCATTCGGTGATTGCCGAGGTGCTACTGACTCAAGATTGCGAATATCGACCGGAATGTGGTGTAAGCGATCGTTGTTGATGCAGTGCTCGCGCTCATAATAGTGCCGTGTGGTAATGCTCGCGGCACCCTCAGCCATCGGCATCCAGTTGCCCTTGACTTTTTCTGCGCTAAGAATAATTTCGTAATCGCCATTTTCGTCCGCCTTGAACTGGGTGTCATTGAGGGTGGACCCAATGCCGTCACTGCCGGTATCGGCCGCTAACTCTATGGTGAAGCTGGTGTAGGTGGCACCGGCGAGATTGCCTGTAATGCGGTAGCTGTGCTGGTCATCAATAACCGCTGAGTAATACCTTGCATCAGGATTGTCTCCCAGCATTTTTTTGTGTTGACTAATAAAAGACGTAAAGAACGGTCTGGCAGGATCCGCTTCGAGCCAGGCCTGCAGCGCGTGCATGAGTACGTGGAGCATGACGCGGTGCGCCTCTGCGAAATCTTGCGGCGTACGCAACTTCCATTCGGGGCTTGTGAATGCGATTTCCAGGTTGTCCAGCGCCTGTTGCAGTTCTGCCAACGCTTTCGCAGCAGCGCTGTTGGGCTTCCCCTGAGCTACGGCAGCCACTGTCGGCGCAAGGATGCTTCCGATCAGGCCGCTCAGGGCGACTCCCTTTAATAATTCGCGACGTTGCATAGGCTGTCTCCTAGTGACTGACGGGTTAATAGCTGCGGTTACACTTTTTATATCGCGTTTAGCGGGCGCTGTCCTCCGCACAGGACATCCGTGACGCGCTCGGTATCCATGTACTCTTTTAGTCTGATTAATTTACCTGATTGGAACTCGAACAGGAAATGGTATTCATTGCTATAGATCTGCCCGGAAATATGTTTTCCCTCGCTGCTCGCTTCGACAGCGACCTTGTCTCCTTCGCCGACCATGCTCAGAACTGTAAAGGTCAGCCCATCGGGGAATACGTCAAAAATCCCGCCTGCCGAAGCCGCCACCTGTTCACGCGAAAAAACGCCGGATATCAGTGTGTTGCCCATAGTTTGGACGCACCCGTCGGCGGCATAGGCATCAACGATGAACGGGACGTCCCCACGGTTTAGTGCATCAAAAAAGTGCGTGACGATTCTTTTGTTAGATTCACTGTTGTTGTGCATAACTGAACTCCGATGGTCGTTAGCTTAGAGGTTGGCAGAGTCCACTCGGCCGCGTTGGGATTTGAGCTGTCCGCGTTTTGTTTTACTGTCCACTCGCTTTCTCTGACTACTGCGAGTGGGCTTGGTAGGTTTACGTCTTTGACGTGTCACGCTGGCGGCTCTTATTAATGCACTTAAACGCTCTAGCGCATCGCCACGATTTTTTTCTTGACTGCGAAAGCGTTGAGCCTTGATGATAATGATGCCATCGCTGGTAATACGCCGGTCATTGATTTTCTTCAGGCTTTCTTTGTACGTTTCTGGCAATGACGATGCTCCGACATCGAACCGAAGGTGAACGGCCGAGGAGACTTTGTTGACATTCTGTCCCCCTGCACCTTGCGCGCGTATAGCCTGAAACTGAATATCCGCCATTGGAATACTCACCTGGTTCGATATTTTCAGGCTCATGGTGCGATGGGATCCATCGTGGGTAGCGGTGCGGAATTACTAGCGGTTGCGTCCCAGTTTTTCATGTGCATCAACCCATTCGTTGGTGCGAGTTTCCTTGTCAATCTTAGCCGCAGCGCTCAGTGAAATTTCCCCCGCCAACACCAGTCCGGCGGCGATTTCTGCCAATTTTAGAGCCTTACCTGGGCCAAAACAATCCATTATCTGCAGGCATTCGCGTTGAGTGGGCAGGGCAGTGCCGCCCCCATAGGTGGCAAGAATCAAAGCGGGAAGCGTAATGGAAAAATAATAGTCTCCATCACGAGTGACCTTGTTATAAGTGGAGCATTGGTTGGACTCGCCTATATTGGCGACGTCTTGTCCAGTCGCAAGGTAGAGAGCAGCGAGACCGTTGGCAGGGTGGGCAGCGTTGTTGGACGAGTTGGTCAAAAAAGCACTCAGGTTGCTAATACCTTGTCCATAGTGCATTTGCTGCGGCGAAATGCGCAGATTTTTTTTCATCACATCGGCGGGGATGGTGATCTCTGCGGTGACTCTTCTGCCGCGTCCCTTTAGCATATTGACGGAAGACGTTTTCTTTTCCGTATCGAAGTTTCCCGACAGCAGGTAGTGGGATAATGCTTTGAACTCTTTATTGATCCACTCACAGGCAGCGAATGTGGCCTTGCTAGTCATATTCTGTCCTGCAGCGTCTCCTGTGCTGTAATCAAAGCGTGTAAAGACCATATTATGGGCGTGGTAGTGCTCGATCTCATTCAGTTTGCCCACAGAGGTGGTTGATTCTGCTTTTGCCTTGATGTGTTCAAAGTGTTCATCCAGCCAGAGTCCGAAGTCGCGCGCTTCCCTCGCGCTGGGAAAAACAAAGACAGGCGCTCGTTGCATGGCCTCTCCCGATACGGTGGTGATGACGCCACCGCTTTCCCTGATGACGCGCATGCCCCGGTTGTAACTGGCCAGCATTGTGCCTTCTACAGTCGCCATGGGGACGTAAAACTCGCCTTTGGCATGTTCACCATTGACCAGTAATGGGCCCGCTAGACCGATGGGAATTTGGGCCACCCCAAAAATATTCTCGATATTTCCTGCCATCTCGGCAGGATCGAACGAAAATTGCTTAGTGTGCTCGAGTTTTGCGGGTGTGTTCTCTTCTATGAAGGCCTGACGCTCGCCTATGATCTCAAGGCTGTAATCATCATTGTTAGATCGGGGTATTTTTTTGCTCACACTGGTGACCTCGCTGAGAATTAGGCGTTGAAATTACCCGATTAGACACTGTTGGTCAATTTGACGCGAATTGTGAATAACGGTTTTACAGTGAACTTGTCGCACCAAAGGTGTGTTGAAGATGTCCCTCAATGACCTGCAAAAAGGCCTTTCCATATTTTTTTAGCTTGCGCTCGCCAACACCTGTGATCTGTCCGAACTGCGTTGGATTGCGGGGGAGGGCGCTACACATTTCTTTCAGGCTGCGATCGTGAAAAATAACGTAAGGGGGAACACCTTGCTCCTCTGCCAATTCCCGTCTGCATTCGCGCAATGCTTCCCACAGTGTGATATCAATATCACTGGGCAGTGCCGTTTTAGTTTGCTGTCGTGCGGTTTTAGTGGCGGTTTCGCGGCGCAACATTATCGCCTCTTCGCCGCGTAATAATGGACGACATTTCTCCTCCAGGCGCAGTGCGCCGAAACGCTCCATGTCGACGTTCAAGTATCCCCGGCCTACGAGTTGTCTGAACACCGAGCGCCACTGCTTGTTGTTCAGTGCCGTTCCAACTCCATGGATGGGTAGATGATGGTGATCAAACTGCAATACTTTTGCATTCTCTGCCCCGCGCAATACATCGATCAGGTGATTGACTCCGAAGCGCTGTCCGGTGCGATAGACAGCGCTGAGTGCCTTACGGGCCGCATCGGTGCCATCCCAGGTGTCGATCGGTTCAAGGCAAGTGTCGCAGTTACCGCACGGCTTGGGCTGGGGTTCGCCAAAATAGTTCAGTAGGGCCTCACGCCGGCAGGTGGTGATTTCGCACAGGCCGAGCATGGCATTCAAACGGTGTTGCTCTGCCCGTTTGTGTTCTTCACTACCCTCGGAGGAGGCCATCATTTGTCGCAGTTTAATCACGTCCTGCAGCCCGTAAATCATCCATGCGTCAGAGGGTTCGCCATCCCGGCCAGCGCGACCTGTCTCCTGATAATAGGATTCAACCGTTTTGGGCATATCCATGTGTGCGACGAAGCGCACATCCGGTTTGTCTATCCCCATGCCAAAAGCGATGGTGGCAACGATGATAATGCTATCTTCGCGCAGGAAACACGTCTGGTGGTCAGCCCGAGTATCAGAGGGTAGACCTGCATGATAGGGCAGGGCGTTAAACCCCTGGCCTTGCAACCAAAGCGCGATTTCTTCGGTTTTTTTGCGGGACATACAATAGACGATCCCGGCATGCTGTTGATGCCCATCCTGCAAAAAACGCAGCAACTGCGATCGGGGGTTGTCTTTGAGTGCGATACGGTAGTGGATATTGGGTCGATCAAAGCCGGCAATAAACTGTCTGGCCCTGCTCAGATCCAGTCGCATAATAATTTCGGCGCGTGTGCGCGCGTCCGCTGTGGCGGTAAGGGCTATCCGTGGAATATTGGGGAAATGTTGATGCAAAAGACTTAATTTCAGGTAGTCAGCGCGAAAATCATGTCCCCATTGGGAAACGCAATGTGCTTCGTCAATGGCAAATAACGCTATATCAGCCTGCTGCAGTAGAGCCAGGCAGCGTTCCTGCGTCAGGCGTTCCGGGGCGATATACAGTAGATCAAGATTGCCGGACAGTAGATCCTCTTCTACTGCCCGTGCTGCTCTCACGTCTAGCGCAGAGTTAAGGAAGCTCGCGCGAACGCCGAGTTGCCTCATGGCACTGACCTGGTCTTGCATCAGGGCGATCAGGGGAGAGATAACGATGCCACATCCGTCTCTGGCCAAAGCGGGAATCTGATAACAGAGGGATTTCCCTCCACCTGTGGGCATTAATACAAGGGCATCACCCCCCTCGATGATGGTCTGAATGATTTCGCTTTGGGGTTCTCGAAAAGATCCGTAGCCAAAGACAGATTGTAATATTTTTCGGGCATTGCTCATGGCGATGGAGTATACCGCAGTAGCGGTGTCACACCGGAACATTAGCCCAAACGTGATAATAAATGGTAAAATGTTATACTCTATACACGATGAACTAAGAGCCGCGATTAGCCATGAGCAAGACAGACATCAAAACCGATCATCAAATTAATATTGAGTGCCTGAACCGTTTTATCGACCTTGCCAATAGTATTAAGGATGAGGGTGTCGATATTAAGATGGTTGCCCATGGCCTGATGTCAGCCTCTGGTTACTATACGACCTATGCTCTTGGTGGAAATGGCGGGGGCCTAACAGATTCTGGCGTGGAGAAGGTCACCGCTACCTACAAGAGTGAGTTGGAACGTATACAGAAGCTCAAGAAAGAGCAGATTGGTTCCAAGGTTTCGTAGTTTTGCCCAAAAATGCCTATTGTTACAGGCTCAGCGAGCTTATGTTCTTAGCTGGCAGCGTCCATTGGCAATGTGGTGAAGTTCAGGCTGCTGCCCGCCGATCAGTGTGCGGCGATCGTTGGCCACAAGAATGCCGTTGGCGGCGAGAGGACATGTCACCGGCTTGCCATTCCGGTGATCTATGGAGCGACTTGGTACCAAGCGCAGCGCCGGCTTAGCGGACCCCATCGCATTACGCTTCTTATCTTGTGGAGCGTAGTTTCGGGACGCCACAGCGACGACATAGGCGGCGATGACAATAGCCGCGGAGCCCGCTATACCGAGACTGATTAATATAGATCCATTATCTACAATGCCCTATAAATACTTATAGCGGAAGCCTAATCAATACGAACCTAATCTATCACGGCAATATTCGAGCCAATTCCGCTATCACCTTATTTTACAACAACTTAATGGGTTGGTGGTATTTGAAAAACTCACAACACTCAGAAAGTGTTCAATTTGCTGACATTTATGGGTTAGAGCAGGCTCTAACCTGAGTTGATGAATCCAACGATGCTCAGGGCAATAACGACGTTTGATTAGAAAGACGGATTGTGGCTACCTAGGGCCAAGGGATGATTCGCCAACATGCACAATGGCAGTGTGCCGAGAATCTAGAGCAAAATCTCTGTCGGATGAGGGTGGCTCAGGAAATCTTTGGGACTGGCGCTGAATCCGTACGCGCCGGACTGAAACACCACTATGAGGTCTCCCGGACCCGCCCGCGGCAGAATAACCTTATTGCCCAGCACATCCAGTGGAGTGCACAGCGGCCCCACGACATTGACCTCCTCCAGTTCATCCGCAGATATTCGATTACCCAGGCACAAGGGATAGTTTTTCCGAATGATCTGTCCGAAATTTCCCGAGGCAGCGAGATGGTGGTGCAGGCCGCCATTGGTGATAAGGAAGGTCTGCCCACGAGAGACCTTTCTATCAACCACTTCGCAGACGTAAATACCCGCTTCGGCTGTGAGATAACGGCCCAGTTCCATTACGATTTCTGCTCCTGGAAGCTTTTCCCGGGCGGTCTCGATCAGAGACGATAGGTTGGCGCCGATGGAGCCTAAATCCAGACGTTGCTCTCCAGGGAAGTAGGGCACGCTGTCTCTTATACACATCTGACGCTGCCGACGAATAG
>CAJXTK010000078.1 GCA_913061115.1 uncultured Haliea sp. | reverse complement strand
AGATCATGCCTAGTCTCGTGGGCTCGGAGATGTGTATAAGAGACAGGTATTGGAAGACAACGGTGAACTCATATTGGTTGTTATGCATAAAGATCCCGGACTGCCTAACTGGCTTGACCCATCTGGTCACGTTGAGGGTTATGTTACGGTGCGCTGGATTGGTGCTGCACAATACCCAACACCAGAATGCATACAAATGAAGACAGAGAAACTCTCCACCTTTCTGCACGAGGGTGTAAAAAAGATAAAACCGGATGCGCGCAAGGAGCAGTTGGCTGCTCGTCGACGCGGCGTGATAAACCGCTTTGGCTACTAGGGGAAACCACTGATGACAAACCCGGACAGTTTGCTGTGGACGCCATCACCGCATCCAGAATGGCTGAACATGATGAATAGGGAGGGCAGCTACCTCAATCTTGCGGCGGTGGTTCCGCTGGATGAGGATTCTTTATTGGTGCACGCGCAGAGGGCAACGGGCTTGCAGGATTTTGGTGACGACCTGTGGCGCGAGCCTTTTAGTGTGCTGGTGACATCGCTGGAACAAGAAGCACAGCTGACGCTAATGGGTCGGCTTATGGCCAGAAGCGATATTATTCTGTGGCTGAGCACGCGGCTTCAAGTAACTGATACGCTGAAGAAAAACCCAGTGATACTGGATGAAGAAATTATTGCGCCGACGATAATTGTCGGCCTGCCTCGGTCAGGGACTTCGATATTGTTCGAGTTATTATCACAGGATTCGGATGTGGGTGTGCCGCTCATGTGGGAGGCTCTGCAACCCTGTCCGCCTCCGGAGTCCGCGACATACACTACCGATCTGCGCATCGAGGAAGCGGACAAGCTCTTTACCCAGTGGAATCGCGTGGCACCTGAATTTTCCAGTATGCATGAAATACGCGGTGACATTCCCGCTGAATGTGGCTTGCTCACGGCCGGCACCTTTATCAGCGACCATTGTGCTGCGCTGCACCAGACGCATAGCTATAGTGCCTGGTGCGGCAGTGCCGATTATCTGCCGGTCTATCAGTATCACAAGACAATTTTGCAGATACTGCAATGGAAGAACCCGCGC
Source organism: uncultured Haliea sp. (assembly GCA_913061115.1). Taxonomy (GTDB): domain Bacteria; phylum Pseudomonadota; class Gammaproteobacteria; order Pseudomonadales; family Halieaceae; genus Marimicrobium. The sequence continues at coordinate 11,894 of CAJXTK010000078.1, read as the reverse complement.
GAGCGATGGTTGTTGAAATCTCCAGAGCATCAGGTGCATCTGGACACACTTTTAGAGGTGTATCCCGATGCGCGCATCGTGCAAACGCATCGGGACCCGATCAAGTGTATGGCCTCCAGTACCAGTCTTATCGGTACCCTATATCACATGCGCAGTGACCAGCCTTTCAATACGCAGTTGTTTGAGAATATTATTATGGGTGAAGCTACGGCTCAGCGCCTCGAGTATGTTATCGAGCAGAGGGAAAGGGGTGTTGTGCCGCCAGAAAATATTGTTGATTCTCGCTATCAGGATCTGATGGATAACCCGATAGACTGCATTGAAAAGATTTATGCCCATTTTGGCATGGCATTAGCCGATCCGACGCGGGAGAGAATGCTAAATTACCTGCGCGATAACCCCAGAGGAAAGTTCGGTCAGCACAGCTATGAGGTTGATGAGAGCAAAGCGATGGACAGAGTTTTTTTTAAACGCTATCAGACGTTGTACAACGTACCTGATGAAATCTGATGTTTGCGTTTGGAATACAGTTTACGGTACCGTTTATCGGCTTTGGCCGTCACTACTATAACCGACGATGTTAAACTTTAGTCAGGCACGATAATCAGTTGACGATAAGACGCTAGTGCTGTCCCCTCGATTGTGTAGCCGTTGAAAAACCACATCAACGGTGACGGAAACATGATCCAGACGTGCGGCGCGTTGCTTTCCCTCTCGGGTGGCACGAAAGAGGTGGGGGGTCATGCTGAGCAGTTGATGGATTTGTAGCTGGCTCAAAGGGTCAGTTAGAAACTGTAATGTTGAGGTTTCCCCTTCCGAGAAACCCGCTGCGCAGGCCTGGGTCAACATCGTTGATTCGGAGCGTCTGACTTCCGGGTAGATAACTTTGCGTAGCTCGATGAGATGTTGTGGCCCCGCATCGACCATTAGTAAGGTCCCCTCTTTCTTCAGTACGGATCGAAAAGAGTTGAACACGGGGAATCCAAATAGGCTAAGCAGACAATCGACGCTGTGTGGTGCCAGAGGAATGTTGCGATTGCTGGCGACCAGCCAAGTGGCAGCAAGTCGGCGTGTTGCGGCCTGTACTGCCCATTTGGAGATATCAAAGCCAATAATTGAAGGCCTACAATGACTGGAGGATCCGATCTGGGTCGCCAGTTGTTCTAGATAATATCCCTCACCGCAGCCTGCATCTACAATGGTCGAGTCAGCATTGATCTGCGGTTTGATGAGGCTTGCCAGCTTATCGGCCACCGGTTGATAGTGGCCGTCGCTGAGAAAATCACGTCGTGCTGTCACCATCTCTTTGCCGTCACCGGGATCTCGACTACGTTTATCCGCAGCGCCAAGAAGATTGACATAGCCCTGCCTGGCGATATCAAAAGCATGCCCGCCCTCGCAGCGCAGACAATCTGCATCAAGCTGTAAAGCATGCTGGTCTAGCGGACATTTGAGCAGGTTATTGTGAAGAAACTTCATTTGAATAGTGTACTCACTGTGAATGAGTGATTGTGGCTGCAGCGCCGATTCATTGAAGTTGTACTGAAAAATAAGCCAAAATATCGTTTAAGGCCTCACGAGTAGGATGGCCGCTCTCATTCACAAAATCGAGCGTAAGCACCGAATGACCTTTTCCCGGCAGAGTATGGGTGATAACACGTGCTGCGTCAGGGTCGTTAAATGCGTTTTCAATGGCGTGATATTTTTCAGCAGTGCACATAGGGTCTTCGGCAAACCGGTAGGCGTGTATCGGGGCGGTGTTGTCGATACGTTGTCGAATGGTAGTAATGTCTTCGTCTGACATGTGCAACTGCGTGGGTTTGAGTAACGGCATCGATGGCTGCGAACTGACAGCGGCCAGCACACTGTCATCGGCCATCAATGAGATCGCAAAATTGCCCGTGAGGCACATGCCGATAACGCCGACACCCTTTGTTTGGCTCTGCGCTTTAACATCGCGACATAGCGCTTTTAGCCAGTCCACAATCGGGCTTGAGCCATTCGCCTCAAACAAGCTGAATTCCTTGCGCATACAGAACACGCGCACTAGATTGCCGCCGATACTGACTTTCTCCAGTGGGCCAAATAGGTGCGGCAGTATCACCTCGAAGCCGTGTTCAACAAATTCATCTGCCAGCCGCATTGTTTCAGGTCCGATGCCGGGTAGCTCCTGAATGATTATTATCGGTGCACCGCGACCACGCCGATAGACATCATGGCTGATGGTTTGTCCGGCACTGCAGTTGGCACTAAAGGGAGCTGAGTCGTAGTCGGTAATGGGCGTAGCAGGATGATTCATGGTTTATACCCAGTGAAGCGACTTTTCATATGTCAAATGCAGCGTACGTTACTGTAACACCCGTTAGCACTTAAAATCAGAAATGGCGCATGATACTTTCCGCATAGGTCTCCATGAACTGTTTCTTCTCATCAACGGTAGAGTGTTTTTTGCCCAGCGCATACTGGAACGGTGGCGCTACGGTACTTTCTAGCCCCCTATCGGCCAATCGCTGATAGAGTGTTAGGCTCGGCGATGCGCTGATGCCGATCATGGCTTCGAAGGGGAGGTGATCGCGTCCATATTCTTGACGCAGTTCATTTAGCCGCTGTAACAATGGGCCGACGTCATCAGGGGCCGTGCCTGCACCTATGTAGCCGCCTCCAACGCGCGCCGCGCGTCGAAGTGCGATTTCACTGGAACCTCCCACATAGATCGGAGGATGCGTACTGGGTGCAGGGCTTAATTGTACTCGCGGAAAGTCAAAGTGAGCGCCGTGATATTCAACCATTTGGCCACTCCAAAGGGATTGCAGCACCTCAATAATTTCATCGGTAATCTTCCCGCGCTGGTGAAAATCAACGCCATAGATATCAAACTCTTCCTTCATCCAACCAATTCCCACGCCGAGGATAAACCGGTTGTCACTGAGTATCGCAAGGGTAGCACTCGCTCGCGCAACTTCATGGGGATTGCGCAGCGGTAAAACGTAGACCCCGCAGGTAAAAAGGAGTTTGCTGGTTACCGCGGCCATGGCGGCGAAAATAGCCGTTTGGTCAGGGTATTCGTCATCGGGTTGCATCGGCGGCACACCGCTTTCGGAATAAGGATAATTCGGAACGATGGACTCAGGGTAGACGGCGTGATCCCCACTCATGAGTCCATGAAAGCCCATCTCCTCTGCAAAGCAGGCAATCTCCATCAGTTGGTCGGTCTCAGCCCAGGTAATTGCTTGCCAGAATTTCATCTATTTCCCGCCATGTGCTGCACCGTGAAGTTCCCTATTTAAAGGGATTCTCGCGGGACGTCAAAATACGCTTCGTATTCCGTGAACAGCTCACGGAGTTCATGCTCCTCCATGCCCGTATTGGCCAGACTATACAAATGCTTGCCGTGTTTGTCCGCAGGGTTATTGTCGAGAAAAGATTGCATTGCCGTGGCAGCTTGGTCAGGTAGTTCCATTCCGAAGTGTTCATAGGCGCGACGAACAGTCCCTACTTGATCCGACATGAAGTCGCGAAAGTAAAGGTCTACCACCTGATTTTCCGGAAGTTTGCCCGACTTTCGATAGGCGACGGTATTGTTGTAACCCTGCGATAAAGCTTTGGCATAGTAGGCGGTCACCTTGCTTAGGTCGGTTTGGTCACTGGATAGGGTATGCAAAGTCGTTGCCAGGTTGCTGGTGGAAATAACAATTTTCACTGGATCGCGATGCGTTTGCACAAACAGTGCATCGGGATATTCGCGATGAATGTGTTGTAGATGCCATAAATGTTGGGGAGACTTGAGAGCCCAGCGTTTTCCCGGTGCTTTCCACTGCAGGACCTGCAGGAAGCGCCGATGCCATTTCAGCGCTGACCTCATATCACATTCCATGACCCAGCGGTCATAGGTGGGCACGTAAAACTGCACAAGATAAATCATTGAGGTGAAATCATGACTGGTCATAGTGACACATTCCTGAGCCCGTTCTGCGCCCATGGGATGCATTGTTTTAAATTGTGGCAGGAGTTGGTCAACCCTTTTCAGATCCTGCTCTGCCAATGCGATGCGTGGATCACTGCCATAAGTTGCTGTTTCCGGCGGCGGCAGCGGTCGAGCCGTTTCCCAGGTAAGGGGCACACGGTTGTCTGGGTCCATCACCAGCAAATCATGAAAAATCGTAGTGCCAGAACGTGGCGGGCCGACCACGAATATCGGCCTTTCTATGCGCTGCTCCTCAATCTCAGGTTGTTGTTTCAACAGCGCGACAAAATTCAGCCGGTTCTCCAGTGTGCGCACGAGATCAGACTTGGCGATGATGCGACCGAGTAGCGAAAGGTTAGCCTCCTTTTCTAGACCTTCGAGGAGCAGCGCCAGTGGCTGCCTAAAGTCACCCTCACCGAAATCACTGAGGCCTGTATTGTCTGAAGCGGTCTGCAGCAGTTTATCGAGGCTCAAATTAAGGGGCTGAAAGCCAATGGTATTGACGCTGCGCCCGACCATATTTAGAAACCGTACAGGCAAGGGCATTGCTGTTTTCATTTCAGGCCCCTAGATCAGCTAGCTTCATCAACGTGGTCTGCGGTGTTTCGACGTCGCCGGTCACTAAAAAGAAGCGCCAGAACACCAAGCCAAAAACGTTGCCCTCAGTGTCAAGCCAGTTTGGTAGGCCGGGGTCTGAGTGGGCGATTATCATTTTAAAGCTACCGTCGCTCTCTAATACTGTTTGAGTCCGGTTTAGGGATACGCTGCGGCTGCGAAAATCAAAGGTCTGCTGAAATCGATTCCACAAGCACACATTGCCGAATCGGCACTCGGGCCAACGACCGGTAATGACTAAAGCCTCATCTGGGCCAATGAAAAATGGCGCCATCGAATAGTGTGCATCGAAAGCCGCGAGGCCAAAGTCACCGGGTGGCTGTGGCGGTGGAAATTCATTGGGCGTCAGTGACACAAATGTGGGGAGTACGCCATTGGCCATAGGAGGCATGCCGAGCGTCCTGCCGTGTATGGCGTTGCAGACACGTCGAATACCCGCAGACACTGTCTCATCAGTGGGTGCCGCAGGCACGCCTTTCGCCGTTAGGCATTCAATGCGTATTCGCGGTTCTAGGTTGGGTTCCATGGCGGCAGGACTTGCGTGTTCAAAATAATGCCGCGTTGTAACCCGAGAGGCGCCGGGCTCAAGTGGCAGCCAGCCTTTGTCCTTTGGTTCGCCGCCCAGATACAACGTAAAATCGCCATTGCTGTCAATTTCGAGATCCTCATCATTAATGACGCCAGCAGTTCTGGTTGCCATGTGTCCATCCTCAGCGCCCACCTCAATGGTCAGCGAAAAATAGGCTGCACCATGGATACTGCCATGGATAACGTAGGCGTGATCGGGACTCACAGGCGCATCAAAGTAAATCGCGTCTGAGTTGTCTCCCGTTAGTTTGCGGCTGGGTGTTGTAATGCGACGAAAGTCTGGACGACTGGCATCCAGCTCAAAGTTTCCCACTAGAGACGCTTCTATAATGTGCATTAGCGCGCGGTGGGAGCCGACGATGTCCTCTGGAGAATTTAGGTTCCATTCAGGCCCTGACCAGCGCGTGTCGATCTCTTGAAGTAGCTCAATAAATTCGCCTAGGGCAGTGCGGCTCTGTGTTTGAATAGTCATAGTGGGTTCCGTAACGTCTTAGTTATTGGCTGTCGCTGTATGAGGGTTAGTGGATTCGAAAGGAATATTGAAGCGTTTACGATAAAACATCAATCGCTGCTCAACCTCCTGTGGGTCGAGGCCGAAATCAGTCAGACTGTACTTGTGTGCACCGTGCTGGTGCTGCTGATTACTGTCTAGCCAGCCTTGCATTGCAATACGCGCATCAGGTGTGAGCGGTCGCCCTAAAAAATTGTAAATGCCCTGCATTGCATGTTCCCAGTCTGTAGTGATGTCTGCATACAAAACGTCATACTGATTCTGATCAGGAACGCTGGCAGCACGTACTTGAAGGCTTTTATGCAGCATACGCTCAGTCTTCCTAAGCCACTCCTGGCCTACCCATTCAGGAGTTACACTGGCACTGTCGCGCACGATGGCGTTCCACACCATCGAGCATGAAGAACCAACCACTTTGACCGGATCGCGGTGTGGGCAAATCAGTTTGGCATTGGGAAATACCTGTAAAAGCGCATCTAAGTCCTGCATATGTTGCGGAGACTTGAGAAGCCAAGGTTTGTCCTCGGGATCATCTCGAAACCATGAAATAATTTTTAGCAGAAGTGCCATATGTTCATAGGCGGCTGTCTGGTTATGCGTCATTAACCATTCGGCAAACGTTGGTATTTTTGCCGACACCTCGAATAACTGTGTTGAAAAACCATGCTGTATTAGGCCAATTTCTTCTTCCACTTCGAAGGTGTCCAGCGGGTGCACCGCGGCAATCTGTGGGCTCATATACAGAACCGCTTTCAAGCCTTTTTCTACTGCGGTGATACGCGGGTCAATTTTCCCATTGGCTCTTGCCGTAAAGCACTCTGGATACGGCACCGGATAAACTGACTCCCACGATTTGATATGCAGGAAATTTGAATCCGATGCCATCAGGCGTTGTAGTCGAGTGGTGCCAGAGCGTGCAAGACCAACAATGGCGACCGGATCCGGCATCGAGCGTGCAAGAATTTCGGGATGGCGTTTGACAAGGTCCTGAGCATATAAGCGGTCTGTTAGCAGGCGCAGAATACTAGATTTGCTCATAAACCTGCCTAAAGGATTGAGGTCTGCCTCATTTTCTAGTGACTGCACTAATAGCTTCATCGGCTCCAGAAAACTGTCTCCGCCAAAGTCGGTTAGACCGGTTTTCTTTTTTGCTGCTGCAATTAGCGCCGATGGATTAAGATCAAAACGAGCGATACCTAGGGCACCGGCGCCACGCAGTGCGCCGTTGAGGAGGCGCATCGGAGTACGCTGGTAATCGATGGCTTGCAATTTTTTGTTCGTAGTCATTCTGTATTCTCATTGCGGCAATATTAAATAATCGGCTCTTATGTGGCCGGCGCCGTTTTACGCTATCATCTATTTAGTCCAAGATGCCATACTAAATGTGTTCAAGAAGAGATTCTTTTTATCAATGATTGATGCAAAGCCCGATCAGGTCGTGTCGATTCTCGCCGCTGCCAGGCGCTGCTATCTTGCCAATGGTATTTCTGCCACTGGTATGAAAGACGTCGCTGCCAGTGCTGATCTGGCGCGCTCCACCCTATACCGATATTTTCCAGGTCGTGACGACTTGTTGGTTGCGACGATTATGGAAGAAATGATTGAGCTTAACGATTGTATCCGCAAGCGGTTAGCGAGATACCCCCATCCTGCGGACCAAGTGGTTGAGGGGCTATTAGTTGCGATCAAGGAAATTCCTCGGCGGCCACTGCTGCACGCGGTGTTTGCATCGGGGGGCGACAGCCGAGCGCGCCGCGTGATTTGGAGTTCCGGCGCTATTGTTAGTTTCGGGGAGGAACTGATGGATCACGTTATTCAGCCTGCTCGCGATGCGGACTTGTTGCAGGACGCTGTGCGTCCTGAAATTTTGATAGAGTGGGTCTATCGTCTGTTATTGTCATTTCTCACGCTGCCCAGTAACTGGGTCAAAAGCGATGTTCAATTGCGCACTACGCTGCATGCGCTGCTGGTCCCTGTGTTATTGAAGTAACTTTTGAGGCAGTTTCTGCGATTGTTTCTGATCCGGCGACAGTGGCAGCCATTATTTCATGTGCACAGTTGTAGCCAGGCAGAAATGTCACGCCCGGGCCGGGATGACAAGACGCTCCGCACAGAAACAGGTTGTCAATGGGTGTTGTGTGGCCGGTACCGTCAATAAGACAGCGATCGCCGATCATTTGGTCGGGATGTAGCAAGCCATGAGTCCAGTCACCGTTAGTAACGCCCTGCATGCTGGCAAAATGATCAGATGAAAAGATAGCCTGATCCACAATGACCTCACGGAAGTCGGGCATATACAGGCAGATATGATCAATGAGTTTTTCGCCCATCTGGTCTCTTAATTTGCCGCGTTTATCCTTATCTGCCTCACACGGAAAATAGAATCCATAGGCACTTGCTATATGGAAACCAGGTGGCGCAAGTGTTGGATCGACTATTGTGGGTATCTGAAATGCCAGTGGCACATTCTCAGGTAGTGCGCCGCGCAGGCAGGTTTCGTAGCTGCGCTGTAGTTCGCTAGGATCGAGCACCATGGCGCCGCCAAAGTAGGCGCCAGGTATGTTATTGAGCTTTTTCAGATGGGCAGAATATGTGGGTCTGCGTTTAAGTTTAAACAGCATATGCACAAACGCGCCTTGGTGAGTGAACGCGTCTACTTTCTTTTGGTCGGCCTCGTTGAGAGTATGGTTTTCCAGTAAACCGTTAAAGGTTGCCTGTTTATCTAGATTGGAAACGATGATGTCTGCGTACAGTCGTTGTCCGTTTTTTAGCTCAACGGCCATTGCACGATTGTCTTCCACAACAATATGTGAAACACGCTGCTTCAATCTTACCTCGCCTCCCAGTTCACTGATTTGCTGGGCAAGGCAGTCTGAAAGCTTCCCGATGCCGCCCTTAACGCGCTGCATCAGGCCGTCTGAACCTTCTTGCGCCATCGTATAAATTAGGCACATGCCTGAGCCCGCCGTATACGGCCCTTTATAGGTCGCCTGCACCGCCGCAAAGGCCATACTAGAGCGCAATTCACGGTGCTTAATCGGGTCTGGGAAAAACTTATCGATGATATCCATGGCTGAGCCCTTGAAGGCAAGTTCCAGGTGCTCTCGCTGTTTTGATGTTTTCGCTTCGGCAATAAGCTCTTCCAATTTGCGCGGTGCTTTGCGCGCGGTGAAGCGATCGAGCACCTGCGCTGGATACTGGCAAAACTTCATCAGCCGGACGAATCCCAGCATAGCACCGGGGCCGAAACTGCGCAGGACGTTAAACGCAAGCTTCAGCGGACTCTTAAACAAAATCAGTGGACGAGCATCGGCGCCTGCCAGATTCACTGCCATTACCGGCAGTGGGATTAACTCTACGCCATGCGATTCGAAATCGAAATACGATTTTATCTCTGTAGAGAGAGGAAACAGGCAGCTCGCGCCGACTTCATTGAGGCAGCCCTTGAGGATTTCCCGAGTCCCCCCCATCCCGCCGACATAGTTGTTTTTCTCTAGCACGAGAACCTTTTGTCCATTGCGTGCCAGCACTAACCCTGTCGCAAGACCATTGTGGCCGGCACCGACAATGATACAGTCGTACTTTTCATCAGCTGTTGATGCAGAGATGTCAGCTTCGGTCTGTTTGCTCATACTATGCGCTCTAGCGTTGGGTGAGGGCTTGTATAACTGCTTTATCGGACATATTATTTTAAATGTCCGATTGCTGCAAGGTTAGAAAAGCGTTTATTTATTTTTTTGCATAGGGTTCAGATGGTGATAATCAACACTGTAAAGCTAGTTCTAATCGTTTTCAAAGCGTGTTGCCGGCTTGTGTGGGATGCCGTGGGAGATATCACGGGGGGTAGTTTGCCCTTCAAGGCAGACGATGTTGCCAAGCCTGACACCTTGGCTCGCCTGATCAACGAAGGGGCATTGCAGCCGCACGCGTCACCAATCGTTATCAACTCGGTAGCGCGTCAAGATATACCGTCTGTGAGCAGCAATTGCCACAACCTTGTGTTGACGATCGAACAGGCCGGTGAGGCTACTTTGCCCTCAAGTTTGTTCGTCAAAGTGCCGATGGAGTCTCTAGCGACTCGCTGGTTTTTTAGTATTATCAATTCTTGGCAGTTAGAGTCCTATTTCTTTCGCCACGTGGCGCAGACCCTGCCTTTGCGCACACCCATCACCTATGCCACCGCCTCCCGAGGCTCGCGCTTTTATCTAGTGCAGGAAAACCTCCATGAAGACCCTACGGTGGAGTTATTTATTAATCCGGACATGATGGAGGGGCCATCGCTGGAGCGGGTCTACGGCTGCCTGGATACCTTTGCTCGATTGCACGCCTGCCACTACGACCTTAGTAGCCAAGAGCGCGAGGCGATACTCCCGTTGGATTACCATCTTTTTCTTTCTCCCACTATGGGGTTAGTCGCACGAAATCTGAACCGTATGGCGCTAACGCCTTGTATGAAAAAACGCCCTGGCGAAATACCGGCTGATGTCGCAGAGGCGTATCGGCTTACGATCAGCCACTGGGACGATTTATTGGGGTATTGGTTCTCCGGCCCGTTGTCTTTGCTGCATGGAGACAGCCACCTGGGTAACTTCTTCGTCAGTGGACAGGAGATGGGTATGCTGGATTGGCAGGCTGCACATTGGGGTAAAGGTATTCGCGACGTGCAATACTTCCTTATTGATTCGCTGCCGGCTCTGACCCTGGCGGCTCATGAGCGAGAATTAGTTGAATACTACGTTCAGCGCCGAGCTCATCACGGCACGGCTATTGATCTTGAACAGACATGGCAGGAATATCGTAGCTTCACATTTCACACATTGATGACCATCATTGTTACCATTGGCTTTGGTGCGCTTAACGAAGACCAGGACGCCCTGTTTACCGAAGTTTTGAGGCGCGCCGTGGCAGCCGTTCAGCGGGCAGATTACGCGGGCTGGCTGCGAGAATTTTTGAACTCACCCTCGGCCTAAACCCTTTTTTCTTTTGTAGCGTGGCTTGGGTACTATGACTAGAGTAACTAGGTGACGCATAAGCAATATTGACGCGCCGATTCTGTCGGCGTCCATTAGGCCATTGATTCAGGATACTGTCCGATGAAAGCAGTTCGGTGTTGCGATAAAAAGATTCATGTTGTGGACGTGCCAGCTCCTAAGGGCGAAGGCGTAATCGTGAACGTGCGTTCGGCGGGTATCTGCGGCTCTGATCTACACATGCTTAATGCGGGGTTTGATCTTGGTGCGACGCTGGGTCATGAGGTCGCTGGTACTTTGAGTGACGGTCGTGCAGTGGCGTTAGAACCGATTGCACCCTGCGGGCACTGTGACATGTGTGTGCAGGGCGACTACAGCCTTTGTCGGTTGAGTGCAAATATGGTCTACGGTGTGGGTCGCGATGGCGGTATGGCGGATAAAATCATCGTCCCAGCGCGCTGTATTGTGCCCTTGCCCAACAACGTTAGCGCTGCCGATGCCTGCCTTGTGGAGCCTTTGGCTGTGGCGGCGCACGGTATACGTATGCTGGACATTAAGCCCACCAGCCGGATAGCTATAATCGGCGCGGGTGCGGTAGGACTTGCGGCAGCTGCGATTCTAACACCGCTTGTCGCCAAGGTGGATATTGCCGCCCGACACGATGCGCAAAGAGATGCTGCCGAGCGTCTAGGCGCAGGCCTTGATCCTAGTGGAGAGTACGATGCGGTAGTGGAGTGCGCCGGTAATTCTGCAGCGTTAATGCAGGCGGCCCAGCTGTGTAAGCCCAGTGGTATTATTCTACTGCTCGCGACGTATTGGGACGGGGTGGCTCTGCCTGCATTTGAAGTTTCGATGAAGGGCCTAAAAATTTATGCCTCCTCGATGTATGATCGCCATGGGCTGGTGCGCGACGTTGATGCGGCCGCCCAGTTGATGGCCCAGCGCCCTGAGTTACCGGGGATTTTGATTACGCATCGATTGCCCCTCGACGCCGCCGCAGAGGCTTTCTCTATCGCAGCGAATCGCAAGGCCGGTGCAATTAAAGTAGTGTTGGAGCCGTAAAAAAATGGTTGCGGGCAATGTGCGGCCGGCTTAACAATTCTTAACCAAAGTCTGCCCTGCTTTACACGATGCTTTGCTTCAATAGAGTCTTCACACATCATTGGAGATTAGATATGAAAGCACTTATTCTTGTACTAAGTTTGACACTCGTTTCCAGCGCCGTATTGGCACAATCGGAGGATGA